>NZ_JBWKRS010000026.1:59159-61849 GCF_059419385.1 Pseudomonas sp. GW821-FHT05H12
GGCACGATGGCTGGTTCAGCCCGGCCCGCTGAGCTTTGCGGCGCGCATGAAAAAACCACCGCAAGCGGTGGTTTTTCTTGAGCCGTCGAAACGTCAGGAAGACAGGTACGACGAACGGGTCAGGCCCAGGCGCAACGCGTCGAGGAACTGGGTACGTTCACTCGCACTGATCTTCGCGCTCGCACACTTGTCACGGTAGTGCGTCATCAACTCCTCCGGCGACAAGTGCACGTAGCGCAGCATATCTTCGATGGTGTCGTGGGTCTCGATCCCGGCGCTGTACACCGAGCCGTCTTCACGCTGGTAGATGTTCACCGAGTCGGTGTCACCGAACAGGTTGTGCATGTCACCCAGGATCTCCTGGTAAGCACCCACCAGGAAGATACCCAGCAGGTAGTCCTCGCCTTCGTTCAAGGCGTGCACCGGCAGGCTGGTCTCGATGGACTGCTCGTCGACGTACTGCTTGATCTTGCCGTCGGAGTCGCAGGTCAGGTCTTGCAAAACGGCACGGCGCAGCGGCTCTTCGTCGAGGCGGTGCAGCGGCAGGATCGGCAATACCTGGCCGATGGCCCAGGTGTCCGGCAGGCTCTGGAACACCGAGAAGTTGCAGATGTACTTGTCGGCCAGCTTGTCGTTGAGTTCGTCCAGCACCTGGCGGTGCGAGCGCTGGCGGGCTTTCAACGAGTTGTGCAGGCGGCGGCACACGGCGAAGTAGCACTGTTCGGCCAGGGCTTTTTCCGCCAGGGTCAGCTTGCCGTCGGCGTACTGTGCGGCCACGTCGCTCATGTAGTGGGTGGCGCGCCAGTAGGTTTCGGTGACCATCTCGATGTCGGTCGGGCCGAGCAGGTCCACCAGCCATTGCACGGTTTCCGGCAGGGCTTCCTTGTTTTCGATTTCCGGCACGTCGTCGTTGTGTTTCTCGACGTCGGTGACCTGCACCACCAGCATGGCGTGGTGGGCGGTCAGGGAACGGCCGCTTTCGGAGAAGATGTGCGGGTGCGGCAGGCTCTGCGCATCGCAGAATTCCTTGAGCATGCCCACGACCACGCCGGCGTAGTCGTCCATGTCGTAGTTGATGGAGCTGGCGTTACGCGAGTGCGTACCGTCGTAGTCCACGCCCAGGCCGCCGCCGACGTCGATGTGATCCACTGGCAGGCCGAGGTTGCGCAGTTCGCCGTAGTAACGAATGGCTTCCTTGAACCCGTGCTGGTAGTCCGCCAGGTTGGCGATCTGCGAGCCCATGTGGAAGTGCAGCAGACGGATGCCCTGATCCAGGCCCGCCGCGCGGAAGCGCTCGACCACGGACAACAGTTGCGCCGCCGACAGGCCGAACTTGGACTTCTCGCCACCGGTGTCCGCCCACTTGCTCGACGCCAACGACGACAAACGCACGCGCAGGCCAACCTGTGGCTTGACCTTGAGGCTCGCCGCCTCTTCGATCACCAGGCCGACTTCGGATTCTTTCTCGATCACGATGAACACGTTGTGGCCCAGCTTCTGGCCCATCAGCGCCAGGCGGATGAACTCACGGTCCTTGTAACCGTTGCAGACGATGGTGCCGCCCTTCGGCGCCAGGGCCAGCACGGCCAGCAGCTCGGGCTTGGAGCCGGCTTCCAGGCCGATGGAGACGTTCTGGGTGGCGATGATGTTCTCGATCACCGCTTCCTGCTGGTTCACCTTGATCGGGTACAGTGCGGTGTACTTGCTCTGGTATTCCAGGCGCTCGATGTTCGCATCGAAGGCGCCGGTCAGCTGGCGTACGCGGTCCTGCAGGATGTCGGGGAAGCGCACCAGCAGCGGCAATGACAGGCCGCTCTTGCGCAGCTCGTCGACTTGCTCGTACAGGTCGACGGGCGTGCTGTTCGGGCCGTTCGGACGGACTTCAACGCGACCGGCATCATTGATCGCGAAATACCCGGCCCCCCAATGGCGAATCCCGTAAACACTGCGGCTGTCCGCAACTGTCCATTGGCTGCCATCGTCTTTGCGTGTGCGTCGTACGGACATCGAAGTCCCCTATAAATGAAGTCGAAGGCACCGCCCCCATCAGAGGCTGGCGCAGTCTAAAGAATGAAAATGACGATTTGCCTGCGTGGAAGGTAGGACCCCACACGCAGGACAGAGTTTAGACACAGGTCGGGAAGAGGCTTTCAGCCGCCGGACTTCTTGGCCTTGTACCCGAGCTTGATCAGCTCGGCCAACAGCAACTCGACGTGATCGCCCTGGATCTCGATGACGCCGTCTTTCAACGCGCCGCCAGTGCCACAACGCTTTTTCAGCGTGGTGGCCAGTTCTTTCAGGGCATCCTCGGCCAGCGGCACGCCGGTGATGGTGGTCACCGTCTTGCCGCCACGGCCCTTGCTCTCGCGTCGCACGCGGGCAATACCGTCGCCTTGGGGGATCAGGGTCTGTTTACAGGTACACGAATCCACGGGCTGACGACAGTCCGGGCAGTGTCGACCTGCGTCGGTGGAAAATACCAGGCCACCAAGGGCGGCGAAGGATGCGGCTTTTTTGGCCACCGGCAATCCTCTTGGGAGGACAAAGACTGATCGGCCCCTGCAAAGAGGTGACCGACCGCGAAGCCCCACTCAGGCAGGGGCAGCGCTACCGTACCACCAGGGTTCAACCCTACCTGTAGGAGCCGGGGGGGGGGGGGGGGGGGGGGTGGGGGGGGGGGGGGAAGGGAG
>NZ_JBWKRS010000026.1:61857-93114 GCF_059419385.1 Pseudomonas sp. GW821-FHT05H12
CCCTCCCCCCTCCCCCCCCCCCCCCCCCCCCCCCCCCCCCCCGGCTCCTACAGTGAATACGGGGTGAAGCTGGGTGGTACGGGTGAAAAGTCGCGCAGTGTAACGGCAAAAAGCCCCGTTGCTAAGAGCCAAATGGCGCCAATTTATGCAACTTTAGCGACGTGAAGCGAGATAACGCCGCAACCCCTCTTGAGCGTCCGGGCAGTAGGGCTTTTGTTCGGCCTCCTGCAGGACAATTTCAAGGGGTAAAAAGCGCGCTTCCATCACTTCTTCGGGCTGCAGGCGCAGGGGGCCATCCCAGACCGCCGAGTAGGATTTGCACCACAACTTGCTGTCGCCATCTTCAAAATAGAAATGGTCGTGCTCGGTCAACACCACCCCGCCGACGCCCAACTCTTCTTCAAGCTCACGGGCTGCCGAATCCGCGTAGCTCTCGCCGGCCGCCACCATCCCACCCGCTGCCGTGTCCCAGAACCCGGGATACATGGCTTTGCTCAGGGTGCGCCGATGCACACACAGCTCGCCGGCTGAATTGAACAGGAAGATAAAGGTGCAACGGCCAATCAGGCCGCGCTGGCGCAGGTCGGCGCGAACGAGGGTGCCGAGCAGGTTGTCCTGCTCGTCGACCCAGCAGATCAGTTCAGCATCGGAGGCCGCACGGTGCGCGGCCTCATTTTGAGTGGCGTCCATCATCAACCCTGGTTGAGGAGCTGACGCAAATCGATCACTGCAGCGTTGGCCCGGGAAATGTAGTTAGCCATGACCAGCGAGTGGTTCGCCAGTACACCGAAACCACTGCCGTTAAGAATCATAGGACTCCATACCGGCTCCTGCGAGGCTTCCAGCTCACGAATGATCTGGCGCACGCTGACGGTGGCGTTTTTCTTGGCCAGTACATCGGCAAAATCCACTTCGATGGCGCGCAGCAAGTGAGACAAGGCCCACGCCTGGCCACGGGCCTCGTAGAACACGTTGTCGATCTGCATCCAGGGGGTTTCCACCACTTCTTCATCGACCTGCGGCACTTCACCCGGGGCCAGGGCCTCGGTTTTCAGCGCCGTGTTCAACTTGACGCGACCCACGCTCGCCGACAGGCGTTGCGACAGCGAACCCAGGCGAGTGGCGACATCACCCAGCCAGTTGTTCAGGTTGTCGGCACGCGCATAGAACAACGCGCCCTTCTGGTTCGGGTCCGACAGACGCGCTTCGTAGCGGCTCAGGGAGTTGATGCCTTCCTGGTATTCCGACTCGCTGGACGGCAGCACCCAACTCTTGTTGTCGAAGTTGAAACGCGGCTCGGCCTTGGCCAGGTCGGCGTCTTCAGCCGACTGCGACTGCGAACGGGCGAAGTCTTTGCGCAGGGCGCGGGTCAGGTCGCGCACCTGCACCAGCACGCCGTATTCCCAGCTCGGCATGTTGTCCATCCACAGGCCTGGCGGGAAACGGTCGTTGGAAATGTAGCCACCGGGTTTGTTCAGCAAGGTGCCGACCACGGTCTTGAGGGTTTCGACGGTGGTGAAGCCCACCACCATCTGCTTGCCTTCCTTCTCGGCGGCCAACTGGGCGTTCTGCTGGACCGGGAACAGCGCCGGTTCTTCGCTCCAGTACCAACCCAGGGCGCCGGTCACCAGTAGGTACAGACCCAGCACACTAAGCAAGGCCTTGCTCATCAGCAGGTTGCGAAAATAGCTGCGGTTGGCCGACTTGGGCTCAGGGGCGGGGCCTTTGGCAGTGCCTTCGCGGTTTTTCCAGTCCAGCATGGCGATATCCTTTCAATCACTTGAGTTCATGCACGTCAATGGTCCGGGTGCGTTCAAACACTCCGACCACAACCCTACCCCATCGTGCCCATCGGCGCGGGGCTTTTAACCGAAAGTGGCGTGCGAGAGATGTTCGACTATAAAGGATGCACGCTTTTTACGCTGCGCGACCATGAGGTCAAAAACTGAATCACACAGACACGTACTTAATTGACGTATGACACTCATGTAACAGAAAAGAGGTGCTAGCATAGAGCCATCAGTCGACCTCAGCATGCACCCTAACTAGTAGTCAGGATATGACCGAGCCAGAAGACCCCAGCCGTGAGCGTCTCAAGCACCATTTTGCCCAGCGGGTAATTCATCAGGCACGTCAAATTCTTGAGATCTGGCAGCGCCTGCAACGCAGTGAATGGTCGAACGCAGACTTGTCCGAACTCAGCGAAGCCAACTTGCGCCTGCTGCGCTTTGCCGAGCGTTTCGAACAACCGGAACACGGCCAGTTGGCGCGGCATATCGGCGAGTCCCTCAAGGCGGTGGATGAAAACCGCGGGCGCCTCAGCAGCCATCTGATCACCGAACTCAACCGCTTGATGCAACGCCTGTCCCGCACCGGCCTGCGCCAGGGCGACCAGCTGGAACAAACCTTCCTGCCGCCGATGCGCAAGCCGATCTACGTGATGCTGGCCGATCACGACCGCGCCGAGCGCCTGGCCAAGCAGCTGGAATTCTTCGGCATGAGCGCCCAGTCCCTGGACAGCGTGGCGGCGTTCCGTGCGTCGATGGCCGAGCGCTTGCCTTCGGCGATTGTCATGGACGTGGATTTCTGCGGCACCGGCCTGGGCCTCACGCTGGCCGCCGAAGCCCAGGAAGGCCTGGAGCAGAAGCTGCCACTGTTGTTCTTCAGTCTGCACGAAACCGACACCCCAACCCGCCTGGCCGCCGTGCGCGCCGGGGGCCAGGAGTTCCTCACCGGCACGCTGGAAGCCTCAAGCCTGCTGGAAAAGATCGAAGTGCTGACCTGCGTCGCCCAGTACGAACCCTACAAAGTGCTGATCATCGACGACTCCCGGGCCCAGGCCCTGCACACCGAGCGCCTGCTCAACAGCGCCGGCATCGTCACCCGCACACTGATCGAGCCGATCCAGGCCATGGCCGAGCTGGCGGACTTCCAGCCCGACCTGATCATCCTCGACATGTATATGCCCGCCTGTACCGGCACTGAACTGGCCAAGGTGATCCGCCACAATGACCGCTATGTCAGCGTGCCGATCATCTACCTGTCGGCCGAGGACGACCTGGATAAACAGTTGGACGCCATGAGCGAAGGCGGCGACGACTTCCTCACCAAGCCGATCAAGCCGCGCCACCTGATCACCACCGTGCGCAACCGCGCCGCCCGTGCGCGCAACCTGAAAGCGCGGATGGTGCGCGACAGCCTGACGGGCCTGTACAACCACACCCATATCCTGCAATTGCTCGAAGACTGCAGCTTCCGCGCACGTCGCGAGAACAAGCCGCTGAGCTTTGCCATGCTCGACATCGACCACTTCAAGCGGGTCAACGACAGCCACGGCCACCCCATGGGCGACCGCGTGATCAAGAGCCTGGCGCTGTTTCTCAAGCAGCGTTTGCGCAAGACCGACTATATAGGGCGCTACGGCGGTGAAGAATTCGCCATCGTGATGCCCGACACCGACCTGGAATCGGCCTGCAAGGTGCTGGATGAAATTCGCGGGCGCTTTGCCGAAATCCACTACCCCGCCCAACCGCAGGATTTGTGGTGCACCTTCAGTGCAGGCCTGGTGGAGCTGTGCGACGGTTCCGACAGCCTGATGATGGCGGCCCAGGCCGACGAGGCGCTGTACCGGGCCAAGGATGCCGGACGCAACCGCGTACAAGCTGCGCGCACGTCAAAGCAAAGTGCCACCTTTTCACCGGAATCCACTGATTCCGTCATAACCTTGTAATGAAAACGCAATAACTTCAGGCACTTATCTTTTGCTGTCGGTTGAAACCACGCATGCGCCTGAAGCTGCTGACCAATCTCAATACCCTCCTTCTAGTGGCCGTGTGCCTGGCACTTGGGGCGACACTCTGGTGGTCGCAACGGGCGCTGGAACGGCCTTACTTGCTGATGGAACGCTACCTGGGCCTGTCCCAGAATTTTCAGAATCACGCCGCACGCAACATCGACGACTACCTGGCCAGCGGTGACGCCCTGCGCTTGAGCAGTGCCAGCCAAAGCCTGGAAAACCTGTTGCAGCACCTGGACGATTTGCCGGCCGACTTGGCGCAAAGCCTGCGCCCGAGCCTGGTTGACCTCGATGGCTTCAGCAAAACCGACCTGCTGGCCGCCGGCAAGCTGGCGGGCGACCCGCAAGCCTTGCTGCTGCAAGCCGAACGCGAACTGGGCGCGAACCTGGAGCAACTAAGCCAGTACGCCATCGGCGTTAATACGCCTGAAGCTGCGCGCTACCTGCCGCCGCTGTTGGCAGCCTCCCAGCATCTGGGCAAGTTGTCCCTGGCCCGCGACAAGCTGGTGAGCAGCGGGCGTGCCGAGCTGGCCGATGACGTGGAACGCGAGATCACCAGCATCCGTGCCCAGGCCGACCTGCTGGCGCAGCTGCCACTGCTGGGGGTGACCGCGGCCGCCGAATCGAGCAGCGATGATTTCTCCGCCATGATGGGCCTGGAAAACAGCGAAAAAACCGTCGCCCAGGACACCGGCGTCGACCTCAAGCGCGAACTCAACAGCCTGTTGACCCGCTACCCCGCCGAACTCAAGCGCACCCGCGACCAGATCCAGCAACGGGCCGACCTGGCCACCGCCACGCACCTGAAAATCAAGGCCGTGCAGGAAGCCATTGCCGGCCTGGAGCCGGTGGTACGCGCCCAACACGGCAAGATCCAGGGCGAAGTGCGCCTGATGCAGGGCGTGATGATTGGCTTGATCCTGCTGATCGCACTGTTGATCGACACCTTGCAACGCCGCCTGGCCCGCGTGCTGACCAACCTGGCCCCGGCCCTGTCGACCTGGGCCGAAGGCGACTTCAGTCAGCCGATCGCCCTGGGCAAGACCAACCGCGAACTGCACGATATCGAAGCGTCCCTTAACCGCTTGCGAGCCTACCTGGTGGACCTGGTGGGCACGATTCGCGGCAATGCCGAAGAAGTCGCCGGCAGCAGCCGCGCGCTGGCGGAACTGAGCAGCGGCCTGCATGACGGCGCCGAACGCCAGGCCGGGGATACCGCGCAGATCCGTGATTCCCTGGGCGAACTGGAGGCGACCATCCAGCAAGTGGCGGGCGATGCCAGCCAGGCGGCCGGTGCCAGCCGCAGTGCCGGCCAGGCGGTGGAGCACGGCCAGCGGGTCATCGGTTTGAGCCTGACCGGGCTGCATGCCTTGGTGGGTGAAGTGCAGCAAAATGCGCAGATGATCGAGAAACTTGCCGAAGAGTCCGCCACCATCGGCGGTGTACTCACGGTGATCCGCTCGATTGCCGACCAGACCAACCTGCTGGCCCTCAACGCCGCCATCGAAGCCGCCCGCGCCGGTGAGGCCGGCCGTGGTTTTGCCGTGGTGGCCGACGAAGTGCGTTCCCTGGCCCAGCGTACCGCGGGCGCCACCGCCGAAATCCAGACCCTGATCGCCGGCCTGCAAAGCGCCGCCCACCAATCGGTGGAAGGCATGCGCGCCCAGGTCGAACACGCCGAAGCCACGGCCCAGCAGGCCCAGGCGGCCGATGGTGCGCTGGATGAAATCGTCGGCGCGATCCAGACCATTTCTGAAACCGCCGTGCGCATCGCCGATGTGACCGCGCAGCAGAGCGGTGCCGTCAGTGAAATCCGTGACAACAGTGAGCGAATTCACCAGCTGGGCGAGGACAACCTGCTGCGTATCGGGCAGGGCCGTAGCCAGGGTGAGCATTTGCTGGTGTTGGGTGGGCATCTCAACACGGCGGTGAAAGCCTTCCGCGTGTGACGCGATCCCGAATCAAATAGAGATCAACCTGTGGGAGCTGGCTTGCCTGCGATAGCGGTGGATCAGGCAACCTATCCGGCGCTGACATACCGCTTTCGCAGGCAAGCCAGCTCCCACATTGATCTGCGTCTACCTCATCACCGTGTTTCCAATGACCGGATACGAGGCCACAGTCACAAATTTCGCGCTATCCTCGCTAATCGTGCTGCCTACTGCATAGAACTGGACAGTCACAAAGGCTTTGCGGCATAGTCGCCGGGTTCTGCCGTACCCACATCAATAACAAGGAACAGCCGATGGCGACCTTTCTGGTTCTACACGGACCCAACCTGAACCTGCTCGGCACCCGTGAACCGGGCGTCTACGGGGCAGTCACCCTGGAACAGATCAACCTCGATCTGGAACGCAGGGCCCGTGAAGCCGGCCACCATCTGCTCTACCTGCAAAGCAATGCCGAGTACGAATTGATTGATCGCATCCATGCCGCGCGTGGCGAAGGCGTGGACTTTATCCTGATCAATCCCGCCGCTTTTACGCACACAAGTGTTGCATTACGTGACGCGCTGCTGGCGGTGAGCATCCCATTCATCGAAGTGCATTTGTCGAACGTGCACAAACGCGAAGCTTTCCGCCATCACTCCTACTTCTCCGACGTTGCGGTAGGTGTGATCTGCGGCCTTGGCGCCAGCGGTTACCGACTGGCCCTGGAGGCCGCCCTGGAACAACTTGAACAACCGGCCAAGCGCCCCTGACCGACCCTTGGGAGTTGATGATTCATGGATATCCGTAAAGTTAAGAAACTGATCGAACTGCTGGAAGAATCCGGTATCGACGAGCTGGAAATCAAGGAAGGCGAAGAGTCCGTACGGATCAGCCGTCACAGCAAGACCCCGGCTCAACAGTTCTACGCACCGCAAATGCAAGCACCGGTTCCAGCCGCTGCTGCTCCGGCCGCCGCGCCTGCTGCCGCCGCTGCACCTGCCGCCCCGGCCGCGCCTGCGCTGAACGGTTTCGTGGTCAAGTCGCCAATGGTCGGTACCTTCTACCGCACCCCGGCACCGACCTCGCCAGCCTTCGTTGAAGTCGGCGCAACCGTGAAAGTGGGCGACACCATCTGCATCGTTGAAGCGATGAAGATGATGAACCACATCACGGCTGAAAAAGCCGGCGTCATCGAATCCATCCTGGTAGAAAACGGTCAGCCGGTTGAGTACGACCAGCCGCTGTTCACCATCGTTTGAACCGCGGAGTGCCTTCGATGTTGAAACCTGCGAAGAAACTGGAAAAAGTCCTGATCGCCAACCGCGGTGAGATCGCCCTGCGAATCCTGCGCGCCTGTAAGGAACAAGGCATCAAGACCGTCGCTGTTTACTCGACGGCCGACTCGGAACTGATGCACGTGAAACTGGCGGACGAAAGCATCTGCATCGGCCCGCCACTGGCCACGAACTCGTACCTGAAAGTCCCCAGCATCATCGCCGCGGCAGAAGTGACCGGCGCTACCGCTATCCACCCAGGCTACGGTTTCCTCGCGGAAAACGCCGACTTCGTCGACCAGGTGGAAAAATCCGGCTTTACCTTCATCGGCCCCAAAGCCGAGACCATTCGCCTGATGGGTGACAAGGTCTCCGCCAAGGAAGCCATGATCGCGGCCGGCGTGCCCACCGTTCCAGGTTCCGACGGCCCGCTGCCTGAAGACGAGGAAACCGCCCTGCGCATTGGTCGCGAAGTCGGTTACCCGGTGATCATCAAGGCCGCCGGTGGCGGTGGTGGTCGCGGCATGCGCGTGGTGCACAAGGAAGAAGACCTGATCGAAGCCGCCAAGCAGACCCGCTCCGAAGCAGGCGCCTGGTTCAACAACCCGATGGTCTACCTGGAGAAATACCTGACCAACCCACGCCACGTGGAAGTGCAGGTATTGTCCGACGGCCAGGGCCACGCCATTCACCTGGGTGACCGCGATTGCTCGCTGCAACGTCGCCACCAGAAGGTACTGGAAGAGGCCCCGGCACCGGGCCTGGACGAAAAAGCCCGCCAGGAAGTCCTGGCTCGCTGCGTCAAGGCGTGCATCGACATCAACTACCGTGGCGCCGGTACCTTTGAGTTCCTCTACGAGAACGGCCGCTTCTACTTCATCGAGATGAACACTCGTGTGCAAGTAGAGCACCCGGTTTCGGAGATGGTCACCGGTATCGACATCGTCAAGGAGATGCTGAGCATCGCCGCTGGCAACCCGCTGTCCTTCACCCAGGACGACGTGAAGATCCACGGCCACTCCCTGGAGTGCCGGATCAACGCCGAAGACCCGAAAACCTTTATCCCAAGCCCTGGCCTGGTCAAGCACTTCCACGCGCCCGGCGGCAACGGCGTACGTGTGGATTCGCACCTGTACAGCGGCTACAAGGTTCCGTCCAACTACGACTCGCTGATCGGCAAGCTGATCACCTGGGGCGCCACCCGCGACGAGGCCATGGCCCGTATGCGTAACGCCCTGGACGAAATCGTGGTTGACGGCATCAAGACCAACATCCCGCTGCACCGGGACCTGGTCCGTGATGAAGGCTTCTGCGAAGGTGGTGTGAACATTCACTACCTGGAACACAAGCTGGCTAACCAGTAAGTGACCACCCACAAAAAAGCCGCCCTCGGGCGGTTTTTTTGTGGGTGGCCACTTACGTGTAGGAGCCGGCTTGCCGGCGATAGGCCCGCAAGCCCTGCATCAACTTCACGGCCGCCATCGCCGGCAAGCCGGCTCCTACAATTTCAGGATGGATACATTCCTCTGTGGGAGCGGGCTTGTGTGGGAGTCGGGCTTGCCCGCGATGCAGTCGCCTCGGAGTATCAGTAATACCGAGGTGATGCTATCGCAGGCAAGCCAGCTCCCACACAAGCCCGGCTCCCACATTTGTTATGTGTACACCCCTCCCGCCGCTCGCGTAAACTTGCGCCCTTTCGCAGCCCCGCTGCGCTGCACATTCAATTTTTTCAAAGGTGCCCGCCATGCCTTGGCTGCAAGTCCGTCTCGCCATCAGCCCAGAACAAGCCGAAACCTATGAAGACGCTTTCCTCGAAGTCGGCGCTGTATCGGTAACCTTCATGGACGCCGAAGACCAGCCGATCTTCGAGCCGGAACTCAACACCACCCCGCTGTGGTCCCACACCCACTTGCTGGCCCTGTTCGAAGACGGCACCGATGCCGCCAGCGTCCTGGCCCATATGGAACTGCTCACCGGCGGCCCGCTGCCCGAGCATCACAGCGAAGTCATCGAAGACCAGGACTGGGAACGCAGCTGGATGGACAACTTCCAGCCCATGCGTTTCGGCCAGCGCCTGTGGATCGTGCCAAGCTGGCACGCCGCGCCAGAGCCGGATGCGGTCAACCTGCTGCTGGACCCGGGCCTCGCGTTCGGCACCGGCACCCACCCCACCACCGCGTTGTGCCTGGAATGGCTGGATGGCCAGGACCTGACCGACAGCCACGTGCTGGACTTCGGCTGCGGCTCGGGAATCCTCGCGATTGCCGCACTGTTGCTGGGCGCCAAAGAGGCGGTGGGTACCGACATCGACGTGCAGGCCCTGGAAGCCTCCCGCGATAACGCCGGGCGCAACAACATCCCTGAAGGTAAATTCCCGCTCTACCTGCCGGAGCAATTGCCGCAGGTGCAGGCCGATGTGCTGGTGGCGAACATCCTCGCCGGCCCGCTGGTGTCCCTGGCCCCGCAACTGTCGAGCCTGGTCAAGCCGGGCGGGCGCCTGGCGCTGTCGGGCATCCTCGCTGAGCAAGGCGAAGACGTCGCCGCGGCCTATGCGAAGGATTTCGAGCTGGACCCGATCGCCAACCGTGATGGCTGGGTACGCATCAGCGGTCGTCGGCGCTAGAATGAGCGCTTGCCTGAATCGGATGGCCGCATGACCGACAGTTTCGTCACCCAGTGCCCGCATTGCCAGACCCGCTTTCGCGTCAGCCACGCCCAGTTGAGCGTGGCCCGTGGCGTGGTGCGCTGCGGCTCGTGCCTGCAAGTGTTCAACGCGGCTCGCCAGTTGCTGGAGCAACGCGCCAGCGCATCGGCCCCCGAAGCGCAGAAGCCGGTTGCCGCCGAGCCAGTGCCCGACGTTGCGCCTGAAGCCACCCCGCAGGCACCGCGAGCCATCAGCCAGAAGCAGTGGACGGCCGAAGAGCTGGACCTGGACAACCTGGACCTGGACGAAGAACTGGCCAAGCTGGAACGCCGCGAGATTCAGCACACCCTGCCCGTTGGCGCAGACCGGCGTCAGCCGGGCGCCGATCGTCGGCAAAAGGAAGAGCCCCTCAGCGCCAGCCGCGATTCGGTCAAGGCCGAAGAAGAGAAATGGGCCGCCAGCCTCTTCAGCGAACCGCCCGAAGAGCGCGCCGCCGCCCCCGAGATCGAACCTGAACCGGCCAAGGCACCTGCGGCCAGGCAGCGCACCGAACCGTCCATGTCGCTGCACATCGATGACCTCGACGATGAGCCCACCCTGCGCTCAACTGTGGACGACGAAGACATCGACCCGCCCTTCAGCCCCGTCACCCACGGCGAGGACTACGCCGAGCCCGAGGAGCGCCCCCAGCCTCGTCGCAAGCAACGGGCACGCAGCCCCGCCAGCGTTCACGACGATGTGCTGCAGGACCTTGAAGACGACCCCTTGCACCTGTACGCACAAAAGCGTCCATCGGGCTGGGGCCGTCGCCTGATCTGGCTGCTGCTGGTGCTGATCGCTGCCGCCGGCCTCGCTGGCCAGCACATTGCCTATCAATTCGACGACCTGGCCCGCCAGGATGCCTACCGCCCGTGGTTCCAGGAGCTGTGCCCGAAAGTGGGCTGTACGGTGCCATCGCGGGTGGATATCGCCCATATCAAGAGCAGCAACCTGGTGGTGCGCAGCCACCCGGACTTCGCCGGGGCGCTGGTGGTGGACGCCATCATCTATAACCGCGCCACGTTCTCCCAGCCCTTCCCGTTGCTGGAACTGCGCTTTGCCGACCTGAACGGCAACCTGATTGCCAGTCGTCGCTTCAAGCCTGCCGAATACCTCAACGGTGAACTGGCCGGCGTGAGCGAAATGCCATCACAGACACCGATCCACATCTCCCTCGATATCCTGGATCCAGGCAACAAAGCCGTGAATTACAGCCTGAGCTTCCACTCGCCCGAGTGAACCGGTTCATGCACGAAGGTTTGACGGCGGCATATTGACTTTGCCGTGCTCGACCAAACCGACGGCGATAAAGAAATAACTGTTCAGATTTTATCCAATTCAGCCTTTATCCAGTCATCGAGAGCGGGTATCATGCCAACCCTTTTTCGAACTCTAATGATCCGGCCCCACAACAGGGAAGTCCTATGTCGGCGGTACGCATCGGCCCATACACATTGCAAAACGGTTTGATTCTCGCCCCGATGGCGGGTGTCACCGACCAGCCCTTTCGTCAGCTGTGCAAGCGTTTGGGCGCAGGTCTTGTAGTCTCGGAAATGGTCACCAGCGACATGAGCTTGTGGAACACCCGCAAATCGCGCATGCGCATGATCCACGAAGGTGATCCCGAGCCCCGCTCGGTGCAGATCGCCGGTGGTGATGCACAGATGCTGGCGGATGCGGCCCGGGCCAACGTGGAGCTGGGCGCACAGATCATCGACATCAACATGGGCTGCCCGGCCAAGAAGGTCTGCAACAAGGCCGCCGGTTCCGCCCTGTTGAAAGATGAGCAGTTGGTTGCCGAGATCCTGCAGGCCGTTGTCGCCGCAGTCGATGTGCCGGTCACCCTGAAGATCCGTACCGGCTGGGACCGGGACAACAAGAACGGCCTGACGGTGGCGAAGATCGCCGAACAGGCAGGAATTACAGCGCTGGCGGTGCATGGCCGCACCCGCGCCGACCTTTACACCGGTGAAGCCGAGTACGACACCATCGCCGCGATCAAGCAGGCGGTGTCGATGCCGGTCTTTGCCAATGGCGATATCGACTCAGCCGAAAAAGCCCGGCGCGTACTCGACGCAACCGGTGCCGATGGTCTGTTGATAGGCCGGGCCGCCCAGGGGCGGCCGTGGATTTTCCGTGAGATCGAGCATTTTCTGCGTACCGGCGACGTGTTGCCGGCACCGGAGCTGATCGAGGTGGAACGTATTCTGCTAGAGCATCTGGCCGCCCTGCACGCCTTCTATGGGGACGTGATGGGAGTACGCATTGCTCGCAAGCATGTCGGCTGGTATCTCGCAACCCTGCCGGGCGCCAGGGAGTTTCGCGCCCACTTCAATCGTTTGGATGATACGGAAGCACAGTGCGCCAACGTTCGTGAGTTCTTCAGCGAGCGTTACAAGAGCCTGGGGACAGGGGACGGAGAGGGGGTGGCCGCATGACGATGATGACCGAGACTTTAGTGAGTGGAACAACACCCGTGAGCGACAACGTCAATTTGAAACAGCACCTCAACACGCCGAGCGAAGAAGGCCAGACCCTTCGCGGGAGTGTCGAGAAGGCGCTGCACAATTATTTCGCCCACCTTGAGGGCGCTTCCGTCACGGACGTGTACAACCTGGTGCTCTCCGAAGTCGAGGCGCCGCTGCTCGAAAGCGTGATGAACTACGTCAAGGGCAACCAGACCAAAGCCAGTGAGCTGCTGGGCCTCAACCGTGGCACCTTGCGCAAAAAGCTCAAACAATACGATTTGCTGTAAGCATTCAATCAAACCAGAAAGGCGCCCGCGTAAAAAACGGTCGCCTTTTTTGCTGACTCCTTTGCTTTTGATGGAAATTGAAATGACCGACCAGACTACCCGCCTGCCGATCCGCCGCGCCTTGATCAGCGTTTCCGACAAGACCGGCATCCTCGAATTTGCCCGGGAGCTGGAAGCCCTGGGCGTGGAAATCCTCTCCACAGGCGGGACCTTCAAACTGCTGCAGGACAACGGCGTGGCCGCAGTAGAAGTGGCGGACTACACCGGTTTCGCAGAAATGATGGACGGTCGGGTCAAGACCCTGCACCCGAAAATCCACGGCGGCATCCTCGGCCGTCGCGGCACCGACGACGCCATCATGGCCGAGCACGGCATCAAGCCGATCGACCTGGTGGCCGTTAACCTGTACCCATTCGAAGCCACCATCAACAAGCCAGGCTGCGACCTGCCGACGGCCATCGAGAACATCGATATCGGCGGCCCGACCATGGTTCGCTCGGCAGCCAAGAACCACAAAGACGTGGCCATCGTGGTCAACGCCAGCGACTACGCCAATGTACTGGAAAGCCTGAAAGCCGGCGGCCTGACCTACGCCCAGCGTTTCGACCTGATGCTCAAGGCGTTCGAACACACCGCTGCCTACGACGGCATGATCGCCAACTACATGGGCACGGTTAACCAGGCGGCTGAAACCCTGTCGACCGAAGGCCGCAGCCAGTTCCCGCGCACCTTCAACAGCCAGTTCATCAAGGCCCAGGAAATGCGCTACGGCGAGAACCCGCACCAGAGCGCGGCGTTCTACGTTGAAGCCAAACCCGCCGAAGTGGGCATCGCCACCGCGACCCAACTGCAAGGCAAAGAGCTGTCCTACAACAACGTGGCCGACACCGACGCCGCGCTGGAATGCGTTAAGAGCTTCGTCAAGCCGGCCTGCGTGATCGTCAAGCACGCCAACCCGTGCGGCGTGGCCGTGAGCCCGGACGCCGAAGGCGGCATTCGCCAGGCCTACGAACTGGCTTACGCCACCGACACCGAATCGGCTTTCGGCGGCATCATCGCTTTCAACCGTGAGCTGGACGCCGAAACCGCCAAGGCGATTGTCGACCGTCAGTTCGTTGAAGTGATCATCGCCCCAAGCGTGAGCGAAGAGGCCCGTGCCGTCGTCGCCGCCAAAGCCAACGTGCGCCTGCTGGCTTGCGGCGAATGGTCGGCTGACCGTGCCGCTGCCTGGGACTACAAGCGCGTCAACGGCGGCCTGCTGGTACAGAGTCGCGACATCGGCATGATCGGCAGCGAAGACCTGAAAGTCGTGACCAAGCGCGCCCCGACCGAGCAAGAGATCAACGACCTGATCTTCGCCTGGAAAGTCGCCAAGTACGTTAAGTCCAACGCCATCGTCTACGCCAAGAACCGCCAGACCATCGGTGTCGGCGCCGGCCAGATGAGCCGCGTGAACTCGGCGCGTATCGCCGCGATCAAAGCCGAGCACGCCGGTTTGCAGGTGGTGGGTTCGGTGATGGCCTCCGATGCGTTCTTCCCGTTCCGCGACGGCCTGGACAACGCGGCAAAAGCCGGCGTGACCGCCGTGATCCAGCCAGGCGGCTCGATGCGCGACGCAGAAGTGATTGCTGCCGCGGATGAAGCCGGCATCGCCATGGTCTTCACCGGCATGCGCCACTTCCGTCACTAAAAGCACGACTGTAGGAGCCGGCTTGCCGGCGATGGGGCCTTTGAAACCTGTGGTGATTCAGAGGCCGTCATCGCCGGCAAGCCGGCTCCTACAGTGTGTGGTGTTCCCCAGAATTCAGCGTCATCCGAGGTTTTTGAAATGAATGTTTTGATCATTGGCAGCGGTGGCCGTGAACACGCCCTGGCCTGGAAAGTTGCCCAGGACCCACGCGTCCAGAAAGTCTTTGTTGCCCCGGGCAACGCCGGCACCGCCATTGAAGCCAAGTGCGAAAACGTCGCCATCGACGTCCTGGCCCTTGAGCAACTGGCTGACTTTGCCGAGAAAAACGTCTCCCTGACCATCGTTGGTCCGGAAGTCCCGTTGGTTGCCGGCGTCGTGGACCTGTTCCGCAGCCGTGGCCTGGACTGCTTCGGCCCAACCGCTGGCGCCGCCCAGCTGGAAGGCTCCAAGGCGTTCACCAAGGACTTCCTGGCGCGCCACAAAATCCCGACTGCCGACTACCAGAACTTCACCGAGATCGAGCCGGCCCTGGCCTACCTGCGTGAAAAAGGTGCGCCGATCGTGATCAAGGCCGACGGCCTGGCGGCCGGTAAAGGCGTGATCGTCGCCATGACCCTGCAGGAAGCCGAAGACGCCGTACGCGACATGCTCGCCGGCAACGCTTTTGGCGACGCGGGTTCGCGCGTGGTGATCGAGGAATTCCTCGACGGCGAAGAAGCCAGCTTCATCGTGATGGTCGACGGCAAGAACGTGCTGCCGATGGCCACCAGCCAGGACCACAAACGCGTCGGCGACGGCGACACTGGCCCTAACACGGGCGGCATGGGCGCTTACTCCCCTGCCCCGGTCGTGACCAGCGATGTGCACAAGCGCGTCATGGACTTGGTGATCTGGCCGACCGTGCGCGGCATGGCCGACGAAGGCAATGTGTACACCGGTTTCCTGTACGCCGGCCTGATGATCGACAAAGCCGGCAACCCGAAAGTCATCGAGTTCAACTGCCGCTTCGGCGACCCGGAAACCCAACCGGTGATGCTGCGCCTGCAATCGAGCCTGGTGCTGTTGGTGGAAGCCGCCCTCGCCCAGGCGCTGGACAAGGTCGAAGCGCAGTGGGACCCACGTCCGAGCGTCGGCATTGTGCTGGCCGCCGGTGGATACCCGGCCGACTACGCCAAGGGCGATGTGATTGAAGGCCTGGACGCGGCTGCTACGCTGGAAGGCAAGGTGTTCCATGCGGGCACCGCGCTCAAGGATGGCAAGGTGGTGACCGCAGGTGGCCGCGTGTTGTGCGCCACCTCGATGGGTGCCAGTGTCGACGCCGCGCAGCAACAGGCGTACAAACTGGCCGCAGCCATCGATTGGAAAGGCTGCTTCTACCGCAAGGACATTGGCTACCGCGCCATTGCCCGTGAACGTGGCGAGAACAGCTGAACAGCTACACTTGAGTAGCTATCCGTTCGGTTAGGCAAGGGCCCCTGGCCCTTGCCGTACACATGTCGCCCCGCGCATAGTTAACCCGTGCATCAACCTACGAAGGGATTTCGCCGTGCGCTGGCTCAGGATCGCCATAGGTTTCACAGTCAGTCTGCTGACACTGCTCTGCTTGTTCCCGGCCCAGGCCGCCGCACAAGGCAGTGGGTGGGCAGTATTGCTTGATGAACAGGCCGACCTGCAACTGAGCGACATCCGTTCCGCCCGCTACACCAACCAATTCAGCCCCATCGAACTGGACCGCATTACCGCTGCGGAACCGGACGGTGCGTTGTGGGTACGATTCAAACTGCAACCCGGCAAGCACGAACAAGTGCTGCGGGTATTCGCCCCGGACCTGTCCCACCTGAGCCTCTACGTGCTCGACGGCGACACCCTGGTGGAACAACAAAGCACCGGCACCCGCCAGCCACAGGCGGAACGCCCGCTGCCCAGCAGCGACTTCATGTTGCCGATGCCCCAGAGCCAAAGACCTCTTGAGGTCTACCTGCGCCTGGTCTCGGAACACGAACTGCGCCCCTACATCACCCTGGAGCCCGCCGTACTGGCCGCGGCTGACCAGAACCAAACCCTGATATACGGGCTGCTCTTCGGCGTCCTGTTGATGTTGATCCTGCACAACCTCACACGCTTCGCCTATCACCGCTCGCGCAGCAGCCTGTGGCTGGCGGCCTGCGAAGTGCTGTTGATGCTCAGCCTGGCGTTGCTGCTCAACCTGGTGGGCCCATGGCTGCCGAACTGGCATGCGGTGCAAACCCCGGGCGCCTACCTGGCCTTGCTGCTCACCGCGCCGTGCGGACTGATGTTCGCCTATCGTTTCTTCATGCCCCTGGGCCCGCACCCGCTGAACAAGCTGTTGATGGCCGACATCCTGTTCATCGTGCTGTGCGGCCTGCTGCTGTTGTTCGTCAATACCCTGCCGCTGAACATCATCACCTATGCGCTGGTGGCCCTGGCCGGCTTGAGCATGCTGTTTGTCTCGGCCTACCACTGGCAGAAAGGCTACCGCCCGGCGCGGCTGTTCGTGGCGGCGATGGTGGTGTTCAACATCGGCACGCTGATCATCCTGCCCGCGCTGCTCGGCCTCACGCTGGTGGCGCCGCAAGGCTTGATCGTGACCCTGCTCAGCTTCATCTGCCTCAGTGGCCTGCTGATGAGCCTGGCCCTGGGCGAGCGCCAGCGCGCGATTGTCGAGGCACGCTTCAGCCTCAGCCGTGACCTGGCCGCGAGCAATGCCGAGATCGCCGCCAAGGCCGAGTTCCTGGCGAAGATCAGCCACGAGATCCGCACCCCCATGAACGGCGTGCTGGGCATGACCGAATTGCTGCTGGGCACGCCGCTGTCGGTGAAACAGCGCGATTACGTGCAGACCATCCACAGCGCGGGCAATGAACTGCTGACCCTGATCAACGAGATCCTCGACATCTCCAAGCTGGAGTCCGGGCAGATCGAACTGGACGATGTTCAGTTCGACCTCAACGCACTGATCGAAGACTGCCTGAGCATCTTCCGCGCCAAGGCCGAACAGCAGAACGTCGAGCTGATCAGCTTTATCCAGCCCCAGGTGCCTCGCGTCATCAGCGGCGACCCCACCCGCCTGCGCCAGGCACTCTTGAGCCTGCTGGAAAACGCCCTGCAGAAAACCGATGAAGGTGAAGTGCTGATCGTCGTCGCCCTCGATGAACGCAGCACCAAGCCACGCCTGCGCATCGCCGTGCAAGACAGCGGCCTGCCGATGGAAACCGCCGAGCGCGAGGCGTTGCTGCACAGTGAACTGCACAGCAAGAACTTCCTCTCGGCTACACGCCTGAGCGGCCACCTGGGCCTGGTGATCGCCCGTCAGTTGATCCTGTTGATGAACGGCGAGTTCGGCATCAAGAGTGGCAGCCATCAGGGCAGCACACTGTGGCTGACCCTGCCACTGGACCCGGAACGCCTGGAGCATCCGACCTCCGACCTCGACGGCCCGCTCAAGGATGCACGTGTGCTGGTGGTGGACGACAACGACACGTGCCGCAAGGTGCTGGTGCAGCAATGCTCCGCCTGGGGCCTCAACGTCAGCGCTGTGCCTTCGGGCAAGGAAGCCCTGGCGCTGCTGCGCACCAAGGCGCACCTGCGCGATTACTTCGACGTGGTGTTGCTGGACCAGAACATGCCAGGCATGACCGGCATGCAGCTTGCGGCAAAGATCAAGGAAGACCCGAGCCTGAACCACGACATCCTGTTGATCATGCTCACCGGCATCAGCAATGCGCCAAGCAAGATCATCGCGCGCAACTGCGGGATCAAGCGCATCCTCGCCAAGCCAGTGGCCGGCTATACCCTCAAGACCACCCTGGCCGACGAACTGACCCAACGCAGCAAGGGCGGCGTCCCGGTGCGCCCTGCGATCAGTCCGCCAGCGGCCGTCACCGTACCCAGCGACTTCCGTATCCTGGTGGCCGAAGACAACAGCATTTCCACCAAGGTGATCCGTGGCATGCTCGGCAAGCTCAACCTCAACCCGGATACCGCCAGCAACGGCGAAGAAGCGTTGGAGGCGATGAAGGCCCAGCGGTATGACCTGGTGTTGATGGACTGTGAAATGCCAATCCTCGATGGCTTCTCGGCCACCCAGCAGTTGCGCGCCTGGGAAGTCAGCCACCAGCGTATCCGCACACCGGTAGTGGCCCTGACGGCGCACATCCTCTCGGAACACAAAGAACGCGCACGCCAGGCCGGGATGGACGGGCACATGGCCAAGCCGGTGGAACTGTCGCAGTTGCGCGAGCTGGTGGAGTTCTGGGTCGCACAGCGCCAGCAACGCCCCGAGCACGCGCCTTCCTGACCTGAAATACGATCCCCCGTAGGAGCTGGCTTGCCGGCGATGGCGCTGCATCAGCCACCTATTCGTTGCCTGGCACACCGCTATCGCAGGCAAGCCAGCTCCCACATTTACGGCGTTTCGCCTGATAGACTCCGCAGACTTCTCTCATCGCGAGCCATCTCCATGCTCCACGTGTTATTCAGCGTCTACCTGAAAATGCTGGTGCTCTACAGCCCGTTCTTTGTGCTGTCCTGCTTCATCAGCCTGACCCGTGGTTACTCCAGCAAGGAGCGGCGGCGCCTGGCCTGGAAGGTCGCGTTGGCCACCCTGGTGTCGAGCGTGTTGCTCTACCTGTTCGGCCGAGTCATTTTCAGCGTGTTCGGCATCACCGTGGATGCCTTCCGCATCGGCGCCGGCAGCGTGCTGTTCATCTCCGCCCTGGGCATGGCCCAGGGCAAGTCGGCGGTGCAGACCGACAACGTGCAGCAAGACGTGACCATCGTGCCCCTGACCATCCCCCTCACCGTCGGCCCCGGCACCATCGGTGCGTTGCTGGTGATGGGCGTGAGCCAGCCACATTGGGATGACAAGATCACCGCCATTCTCAGCATCGCCCTCGCCAGCTTCACCGTGGGCGTGGTGCTGTACCTGTCCAACCGCATCGAACGCATTCTCGGCGACCAGGGCTTGCAGATCGTCAGCCGCCTGATGGGGCTGTTCGTCTGCGCCCTGGCCGCGCAAATCATCTTTACCGGGGTGCGCGGCTACCTGGTGCCCTAGATCCGGTATTTGGCGATTGCCAACTGCACTTTGTCGCCCGCACTTTCGCGCATCAGCCGGATGGTTTTTTCGTTGACCACCGAGGTATTCAGCACCAGGCAGGTCTGCCCGCTGAAGGCCTCGAACGAGGAACTGTCCCACTCCAGAAACGGCAACCCTACCTGTTTGCTCACACCATGGGCGCTGTAGGTGACCAGCACCATCGTCACCTCCCCGGCGGCTTCGGCGCATGAGGCCAGGCCGAAATCACCGCCCTGTTGCACCGTGCTGTTGCGTTTGAACAACTCGAACGACGCTGGCTGCTGCTTGAGTGATTCCAATGCATCCGCCGCCAGCTTGGGCAGCGCCGCCAGCACCGTCCCGGCCAGTGAGGTCGAGGCCAGCATCGCCGCAATCATGTTCAGTGCCGCCAGTTGCACCGTCAGGCCCTTGCCCGAACTCGAGACCCGCTCGAAGCTGCTGCGCACCGGCAGCCAGCCCAGGCTGACCATCACCTTGATAAATTCGTCGTACCAACTTTCCGTACCGCGATGCACCTTCAACACATCGCTCACATAGCTGCTGGCAAGCAAGTAGCTCTTGCGGATGTACTCGCGGTTGAGGGCGGACATGCCCTCGATAAACGAGATCACTCCGTTGTTCACCACGGCTGCATTGCTATCGTCTTCGGTATCCAGCGCCATGGGAGCACTGGCTCCCGGTGCGCCGGGCAGTTTGTAGGCGGCAATCAATTTACGCCGCTTCGCACTGAAGGTCCTTTTGTGATGTCGCTCCATTTTCCATTCTCCACAAGCGCCCCACATGGGGCTTGTGTTCACACTAGTCCAGTGGCGGTTGGGCTTTCTACGCAACAAACATCCCTTGCCCATGCACCTGAAACAGCATCGCCCAGCAATCCCGTGGCGTTCGCCCACGCCTTCCGGGCGTCATCGCGCAAAAAAAGAAAAAGCCCCGAATGACAACAGGAAAATCCCTGAAGCATTCGGAGCTTTCTGGCAGTGGCCGGAGCGTTTCAGGACGCCGGTTTTTCGCCGTACCAACGCGGGGTGTATACCCACTCACCGCCACCGGCACGCGGGAACACGCAGGTGGTGGAGGAGCCAATCAACACCATGGTGCGCATGTCCACCTGCTCCGGGGTCAGTTGCCCCAACGTGGTGACGCGCAGGGTCTGGCCCGGACGGCCGATATCACGGCCCAGCACCACCGGCGTTTCGGGCGTGCGGTGCAGCGCGACGATTTCCAGGGCGCGGCCCAATTGCCACGGACGCGAACGGGAGATCGGGTTGTAGAACGCCAGCGCCAGATCAGCCTGGGACGCCAGGTCCAGGCGCTTCTCGATGATCGCCCACGGCTTGAGGTTGTCCGACAGCGACATCACGCAGAAGTCATGCCCCAACGGCGCACCCGCCTGGGCGGCCGTGGCCAGTGAGGCCGAAACCCCCGGCAAAATCTCCAGATCGACCTGATGCCAGGCCGGGTCGCTGGACTCGTGCAGCGCCTCAATCACCGCCGCAGCCATGGCGAACACACCCGGATCGCCGGACGACACCACCACCACCGAACGGCCCTGGGCCGCCAGCTCGAACGCGTGGCGAGCCCGCTGCATTTCTTCGCGGTTATCGGTGCAGTGCTGCACTTGATCGTCGCGGAACGGCCCGGCCATGCGCACATAGGTTTCGTAGCCCAGCACATCGGTGCAGCGCGCCAGTTCAGCCTTGACCGCCGGAACCATCAGCTCGGCGGCACCCGGGCCCAGGCCGATCACCGCCAGGCGGCCACGCACACGGCCGACGTTAGCCAGGTCCAGCGGCTGCTCGGCCACCTCGATGACGATATCGGCCACTTGGCTCACGCGGGTAAACCGCAGCGGCACACCCAGCACCGACGCCGCTTCATGCAGCGACGCTTCAGCCATCTGCGTGTCACTGGCCAACAGGCACGCCAGGGATTGCACGGCGATACCCGCGTCATGCAAAGCCGCCCGCACCCGCTCGGCCAATTGCGCGCCTGGCTTGCAGGTCACGCTCACGGTCTTTGGATAGATCAACAACTCATTGGCCGCAGGCGTGCGCTCAGCACTGCCCACGTGGATCGCCAGGCGTGCCTGTTGGTCCTGTGGCAAGTTGGCGTCGTCCAACCACGGCGCAGCGCCTTCGATGCGCACGCTTTCACCGGCCAGCAGGTCGGAGACAAACCGCTTGCCCAGTTCCAGGTCGGCCAGTTCATAACCACTCGGCGGGTTGAGCAGGCAGGTGCCGAAACGCAGCTCGCCACTGGTGGTGATCGCTGCGGCCACGTTCAACGCCGCGGCGATCTCCCGCGCCATGACGTTCACACCGCCCAAGCCACCGAGCAACGGCACCACGGCGCTGCCGTCTTCGGCCACGGCCAGCACGGCGGGCTCTTCGCCTTTTTCCAGCAACAGCGGCGCCAGGGTGCGGATCACGATGCCGGCTGCGCACAGCGCAATCAGCGGCGTGCCTTGCTGATAGAGCTGACGCAGGGTCGCGCCGAATTCGCTGTAGAGCTGGTCTGCGCCTTCGACACGGCCCGCCAGCCCATGGATCAGCGCGCCGGGATAAACCTGCTGGATCTTGCGCGCAGTGGCCAGGCTACCCTGGCCCAGAATGACAATCGCCGGGCGCATCAACCTTGCCACCGTTCACCGGGTACGATGATCAGCGAGAAGTAAGGCGACGACGATGGGTCGACCTGATCCAGCGGCACGATCTTCTGGTTGGCCATGGTGGCGCGCTCCACATACAACGCACGCCCGGCCAGGCCGAGTTCTTCCAGCACCTGGCGCACCTTGGGGAAGTTGCGGCCCAGCTTCATGATCACCGCCGCGTCGGCGTCTGCCAGACGGCGCTTGAGGTCGTCATGGGGCAGCACGCCCGAGAGCACCGACAGGCTCTGGTTGCGGTACACCAGCGGCGCCCCCAGCACCGAAGCGCCGCCGAGCATCGAGCACACGCCCGGAATGACCTGCGCGTCATAGCGCTCGGCGAGGCGGTCGTGCAGGTACATGTAGGAGCCGTAGAAGAACGGGTCACCTTCGCAGATCACCGCCACGTCGCGGCCGGCATCCAGGTGCGCTGCCACGTCGACACTGGCGGCGTCGTAGAAATCGCTGATCACTTGCTCATAGGACATCGGCGCCGGCAGCACTTCGGTGGTCACCGGGTACACCAGCGGCATCAGGGTCTGCTGTGGCACCAGGTGATCCTCGATGATGCCGAAGGCGTTGCCCTTCTTGCCCTTGGCCACGAAGTACGCCACCACCGGCGACTCGCGCAGCAGGCGCAGGGCCTTGAGGGTGATCAGTTCCGGGTCGCCGGGGCCCACGCCCAGGCCGATCAAACGTCCGCGTACCTGCATTATTCGACCTCCGTGGCCAGGGCATTCACCGCTGCGGCGGCCATGGCGCTGCCGCCCAGGCGGCCCTGCATGATCACGAACGGCACGCCTCGGCTGTCGGCCGCCAGCATCGCCTTGGATTCAGCGGCACCGACAAACCCGACCGGAAAACCGAGGATCAACGCCGGTTTGGGTGCGCCGGCATCGAGCATTTCCAGCAGGTAGAACAACGCGGTCGGCGCGTTGCCGATCACCACCACGCTGCCTTCCAAGTGCGGGCGCCACAGTTCCAGGGCGGCAGCGGAGCGGGTGTTGCCCAGCTCACGTGCCAGCTCCGGCACGCTGTCGTCGCGCAGGGTGCAGATCACCTCGTTGTTGGCGGGCAGGCGCGCGCGGGTCACGCCTTCGGAGACCATCCGCGCATCGCACAGGATCGGCGCGCCGGCCGCCAGCGCATCGCGCCCGGCCTTGCCCGCACCTTCGGAGAACTGCAGGCCGTCGATGGCCTCGACCATGCCGCAGGCATGAATCACCCGCACCGCGAGCTTTTCCAAATCGGCCGGGATGCGGTCCAACTTGGCTTCCGCGCGAATAATGGCGAAGGAGTTGCGATAGATCTCCTGACCGTCGCGGATGTAATCAATCATCGGTGTTGCTCCGTGGGCGGGCGCGCAGCAAGGCGCCCGTCGCTTCAATAGAAAGGGTGCGCGCGTGCAGCCGGCCAAAGCCTGGGTAGGCGGCATCGCGAAAATAGAGGTCGTAGTGACCGGGGCTCACGGCCAGCAGGGTCACCGGCGCGGTGTGTGCGGCGGCGCAGGAACGCAGGCAGCCAGACAGGTGCACATCGTGCCCGGTGTCCAGCGCGGCGAGTTGCAGGGCGTCGGCCTTGGTGTCGGCCAGGGCTTTGCCGCAGCCGCTGGAGCCGGTGCAGGCGGTCATGTGCGCCAGGGGTTGTTCGGCTGAGCAAAGAAAGTCCAGTTGCGCCAGGCGTTCGGTCACGGCCTGCGGTTTTTCGACATTGGGCAGCAGCACGCCCTGCCAAGGGGTGAAGCGCAGGGTTCCGTCACCGTATTCGCTGGCCAGTTGTGCGGCGCCGTTGAGCATCGTCGAATCCAGGCGCCCCAAGGGCGCGATGGCCGCAACGTAGAACAGATTCTTTTGCGCTTGTGGATAAGTGCCCAGGTACAGCGAAGCGCTGCTGGGCGGGCGTTTGAAGCCGTCGACTGGCAGCAAAGCCAGCGTGAGGCGGCTCAATAACTTATCCACAGCCAGATGACGCATGCGGGTTTGCTCGGGCGTGGCGAGGTCGAGAAACGCCTCCAGTACGGCCACCACCAGTGCATGCCCTTGATCCAACGGCACGGCGGCCACCGGCGCATCCAGCCCCGGGCAACCGGCCAGGCCGAAGGCGAGCAGCGTCTGGCCATCGCGCACGAACGCCGACAGCCACAGGTCATGGTGATGTTCGAGCATCGCCAGGGCCTCGCCGCCATCCAATTGCACGGCGAACTTGGCCGACAGCTCGTGGAAACGCGGGTGGTTCTGCAAGGTATTCAGGATCTGTCCGGCCAGCGGGCGCGTGTCAAAGAGCATCTGCGGGTCGATGCCGGCGCTGGGGCTGAGCATCACGTTGCGCACGTCGTCACCGGCGGCGTTGTTGGGGCCAAGGCCTGCGGCCAGCAGCAGTTTGATCAAGGCGCCTTCTTCGGCGCCGATTCCTCGGATCTGCAGGTTGGCGCGATTAGTGGCCTCGATCACCCCGCCTGCATAGGCCTGGGCCGCTTCAGCCACCGCGTGGGCCTGCTCTGCGGTGATGGAACCACCGGCCAACTTGATCCGGCAAATGCCGCCGTCCAACGCCTGGACAATACGCAGCAACCCCGGACAAGCCGAGGGGCGCAAGGTATTCATAGCGGGCGTCTGGTTCACGGGGCTACCGGTTGACGGGTAAAGGCGCGGTATTATGCCTGCTTTGTCCGGCGGCATGAAAAGCCTGCCCGTCGGATGTCGTTCAAGGAATTCATATGTCGCCCTGGCTGACGGTTGTAGGCATCGGTGAAGACGGCTTCAAGGGGCTGGGCAGGAATGCCCGGCATGCCCTGTTGCGCGCCACGCGGATTATAGGTGCTCAGCGCCAGTTGGACCTGTTGCCGGTGTGTATTCGTGGCGAGCGTGAGCTGTGGCCGAGCCCGTTTTCCCTGGAGCCAGTGCTGGCGCGGCGCGGGGAACCGGTGTGCGTGCTGGCCAGTGGCGATCCGATGTTCTATGGCGTGGGCGCAAGCCTGGCGCGGCAGGTGGCGGCGGATGAGTTGCTGATTTTGCCGGCACCGTCGTCGGTATCGCTGGCAGCAGCGCGGCTGGGTTGGCCGTTGCAAGATGTGGTGACGCTGTCGGTGGTGGCGCGGCCGTTGGCGGCGCTGAATGCGCATCTGGCCAGTGGCGTGCGGCTGTTAGTGTTGAGCAATGACGGTCGCAGCCCGGCGTTGATTGCCGCTTCGTTGGCTTCGTGCGGGTTTGGGCCGAGCCGCATTTCTGTGTTTGAACACCTTGGCGGCACGGATGAACGACGTATCGAAGGGCAGGCTACTGATTGGCAACACGCTTGCGTCGCCGATTTGAACCTGGTTGCCATCGACTGCGTGGCTGATCCGCAGGCTCCGCGCCTCTCACGTCTGGCCGGGTTGCCGGACTCGGCGTTCAAACACGACGGCCAACTGACCAAGCGCGACGTACGCGCCATGACCCTCGCCCGCCTCGCGCCGATGCCCGGCGAACTGCTGTGGGATGTGGGCGCGGGCAGTGGCTCCATCGGCATTGAATGGATGCGCACTCACCCCAGTTGCCGCGCAGTGGCGATTGAAGCCGATGAAGGTCGCCAAGGTTTGATCGAACACAACCGCGATGCGCTGGGTGTGCCCGGGCTACAGCTGGTTCGCGGCAAGGCGCCGGACGCGTTGCACGGTTTGGAAGCACCGGATGCCATCTTCATCGGCGGCGGCGTCACCCGCGACGGCGTGCTCGACACCTGCTGGCAACAGCTGCGGCCGGGCGGACGGTTGGTTGCCAACGCTGTAACCCTGCAAAGTGAAATGGCCCTGATGAACTGGCGGGACAAGCATGGCGGCGAACTGACGCGCATCCACGTGGCCCAGGCGCAGCCGTTGGGGGCGTTTGATACGTGGCGCCAAGCGTTGCCGATCACCTTGCTGGACGTGGTCAAGCCGCTATGAAGCGCATTCTGTTGCTGGGTGGCGTGACTGAGGCCTTGGCCATTGCGCGCACTTTGGGTCCGGAACATATCTACAGCCTGGCTGGCGTCGGGCGTGTGCCGACTGACCTGACCTGCCAGGTGCGGGTGGGCGGGTATGGCGGCGCTGAAGGTTTGGCGCGGTTTGTTCGGGATGAGGGAATTGGCCTGATTCTCGATGCAACTCATCCGTATGCGGCGCAGATTAGCCGCAATGCGGCCGAAGCTGCGCAGCTAGGTGGCGTGCCTTGCTGGGCATTGCGGCGCCCAGCGTGGCAGCCGCAGGCGGGAGATGATTGGCGCGAGGTTGGCGATTGGGCCGCATTGATTGAAGCGCTCAAACCCTTCAAACGCCCGCTGTTCACGCTGGGGCGTGAGCCGTTGCAGCACCTCGACGAAATCCCCGTCGAACAGTTTTGGACGCTGCGCGCACTGGATGTGTACCCGGGGAATGACCGGTGTGAAGTAATCGGCGCGCGCGGGCCGTTTTTGATCGAGGACGAGCGTGCGTTGTTTGAGCGACGCGGCATTGATGTGCTGATCAGCAAGAACAGTGGCAGCACCGCGACGGAGCCGAAGCTGGAAGTGGCGCGGGAGCTTGGAATACCGGTGCTCGTCTTGAAGCGGCCGGTGTTGGCGCCGGTGGATCGGGAGTTCACCAACGTGGCTGCGGCGCTGCAGGCAATCACCACGCTCTAAACACCACTGATCCCCTGTGGGAGCGGGCTTGCCCGCGATAGCGTCCTGTCAGCCAACTCATCTATAACTGATACACCGCAATCGCGGGCAAGCCCGCTCCCACATTTGACCTGTGTTGTCAGGCCGCTGTTGTCGCCAGTCCGAACCCCGTGTGCACACGATCCGCCAGCAACTGCGCCAATTCAATCAACTGCGCAACGCCGAGCAACTCCTCTCGTTTCGAGCCCTCCAGGTTAAACGCAAGATCGCAGCTCAGCGCATTGGCTGAGGCGAGGGTTTCGCTGAGGTTGACCAGCAGGTCTTCGGTGCTGATGCCGTCGGCTACGGTGAATAGCCGGATGGGGGGTGGGTTTGATCATTGTGAAGCTCCTTAGGAAAGTGGAGCTGCCACTGATTCGCCGCGACGCGATAGAGGGTGGCAGCTGTACGCAGGTTCGCGGACCGGTCCTAAGGAAACCCGGCATACCCGAAGGTATCCCGCGCACAGCCGCCATAGCGCCGCACAGTAGACGCTAAAAAAGCGTCAACTGAAAGCAGACGATGACGCTTAGCGTCCATAGGAACCCGGGCCGCGACGCCCGGCCGCTGAGTTTGCAGCGGTGCATGGAGACTAGAGATCAAGTGTCCTAGGGACAACCTCAAAGACTTGTCGGAAATTTCTGTTTATCCGAATAACCAGTCGCACCATGGTTTACCTGTTGTTGATAGGCGGCGATAAATCAACACAGAAACGTGACATCCAGCAAGCGAAGAAAATTGCAGAAGCTTTTGAAAAAAGGAGAACCCCATGACTGAATTTACTGACTTCGATGTCGCAGAGCACCTCAAAACCCCTGGCGACATGGCTGAATACCTTGAAGCCTGCTTCGATGAGGATTCCGGTGACGGATTGCTGATTCGTTCAGCCCTTAACAACATCGCCCGCGCCCAAGGCATGACCCAAATCGCCCGCGACGCCGGACTCGGCCGCGAGAGCCTGTACAAAGCCCTCTCCGCCACTGGCAATCCCGAATTCGCGACTATCATGAAAGTCATGAAGGCGCTGGGCCTGAAGCTTCATGCCACTGCGATCTGATAGCACTGCGACACCAAACCACACCGCCCCTTTTTACTTATCCCCTACGATCAGGCTAAATACCCGCCTGATCGTTTAACCCTACGGATTGTCCGCCATGGCCCGTCAACGCTTTGCAATTGTGTGGATCGCCTGCTTTGCAGTGCTGTTCAACGCCTTTGCCATGCCGATGGCCGGGGCGATGCAGCAGTCCCAGGACCCGGTGCAGCAATTGCTGTGGGGCAGTTTCTGCTCCTCCAATGGTGCAAGCCTCAAGACGATTGCCCTGGGCAAGCTGGAGATTCCGGCGCCGCAGCAGGATGACCACTCCACCATGCAGCATTGCTGGTGTTGCTCGGGCTCGGCGCCGTTGGTGGCGTTGCCCGGGCATGTGCCGCAGTTGTATGTGACACGCTTCGACGCCGTGCAAAGCCTGTCGCCGCCGTCGTTGCAGAGCCCTACCCCGCGCCAGCAATGGCCAAGCCTCAACCCGCGCGCGTCTCCAACGGCCTGATTTCTTCGCAAGTGAACTGCGTTTAGAACCGTTCTGGAGAACTGCCATGCTCAAATCTTCCCTGCTTCTGGCTGCGATGTTGTTGCCGGTGTTCAGTGCTGCCAATGCCGATGACTATAAGGCCGGCGACCTGGTGGTCAGCGAACCCTGGTCTCAGGAGTTGCCGCCCAACGCGCCCACCGTCGCGGCGTATTTCGTGATTCACAACACCGGCGCAACCCCGGACCGCCTGCTCAGCGTCGAGACGCCGGTAGCGGACAAGGCCGAGCTGCACGAACACGTCATGCAGGGCGACCTGATGAAGATGCAGCAAGTGCCCAGCGTCGCCGTGCCGGCCAAGGGCGACCTGACCTTCGCGCCCATGGCTTACCACGTGATGCTGCTGGGCCTCAAAGACCGCAGCTTGTTGGCCGACGGCAAGCAATTCCCGCTGACCCTGACCTTCGAAAAAGCCGGCAAGGTCGAGGTGGAAGTGTCGGTACAGAAAGTACCGCCGATGGCCAGCCACGAGCACAAGCACCCGCAATAGGCTGACATTCGATGGGCGCCCCCCGCGCCAGGTTCTCTCCACACGCCCGTGTAAGACGCGGCGGTTGGATCAGCCTGTTCGCCATGCTGATGATCTTTATCGGTCCGCTGATTTCCCAAGCGATGCCGATGGACCATCACGCCGGTATGTCGATGAGCATGTCCATGGACATGCCGATGGACCATGGCAACGCCCATCACCCCAAAGCCCCTGACGAACACCACGCCCTCTGGTCCAAGTGCGGCTATTGCGACCTGCTCTACAGTTGCCCCGCGCTACCCGGCGGCACGTCAATGTTCACCCTGGGCAGCCCGCCGCCCGCCAACGCCCTTACCCCCGCCACCCGCCTGGGCCATGCCCGGCAGAGCATCTTCCCCGGCGCTCGCAGTCGCGCGCCGCCCATCAACGCGTAAGCACTTCACAGCGTTACTTCACCCCGGCCGACTTTAGACAGACAGCCGCAGGCTGCTGGCCGTGTTGTTTACGATTGATTGATGGAATTTGTCATGTCCAGGTTTTCTGCTGACACCCGCTTGGGAAGCACCCCCGTGGTCGCCGTTCTGTGCGGCGCCCTTTTGGCACCACAGGTGTATGCCGACGAACACGAACTGAGCCCCACCGTGATCACCGCGATCGCCCCCAGCTCGCCGCTGACCGTGATCACCAACCCCAAGGACCCGCGCCAACCGGTGCCGGCCAGCGATGGTGGCGACTACCTCAAGACCATCCCCGGCTTTGCCCTGGTGCGCAACGGCGGCACCAATGGCGACCCGGTACTGCGCGGCATGTTCGGCTCGCGCCTGAACATCCTCACCAACGGCAGCATGATGCTCGGCGCCTGCCCGGGCCGGATGGATGCGCCCACCTCGTATATTTCCCCGGAAACCTACGACAAGCTAACGGTGATCAAAGGCCCGCAAACCGTGCTGTGGGGCCCTGGTGCATCAGCCGGCACCATCCTGTTCGAGCGTGAGCCGGAGCAGTTCGGCGAGTTGGGCACGCGCCTCAACGCCAGTGTGCTGGCCGGCTCCAACGGGCGCTTCGACAAGGTCATCGATGCCGCGGCCGGCGGCCCGTTGGGTTATGTGCGCGTGATCGGCAACCAGGCGCATGCCGACGACTACAAGGACGGCAACAACGACACCGTGGCCTCGCGCTATGACAAATGGAACGGCGACGTCGCCGTCGGCTTCACCCCCGACGCCGACACCTTGCTGGAACTCACGGCCGGCCGTGGCGATGGCGAAGCGCGCTACGCCGGGCGCGGCATGGACGGCTCGCAGTTTCTGCGCGAGAGCCTCGGGCTGCGCTTTGAGAAGTCCAACATCGGCGAGGTGCTGGATAAAGTCGAAGCCCAGGTCTACTACAACTACGCCGACCACGTGATGGACAACTACAGCCTGCGCGTCCCGTCCGGCACCGGGATGATGGCCGGGCCGATGGCGTCCAACGTCGACCGGCGCACCCTCGGCGCGCGGATCAAGGCCACCTGGCGTTGGGCCGATGTGCAACTGATCGGCGGCCTGGATGCCCAGACCAACGAACACCGCCAGCGCAGCAGCATGGGCATCGACACCTACAAGGACCTGCCCCGGGTCAAGGACGCCAACTTCCACAACTACGGCGTGTTCGGCGAACTGACCTGGTACGCCGCCGACCGCGAACGCCTGATCACCGGCGCTCGCCTGGACCGCGCCTCGGCCAAGGACTTCCGGCAAACCACCGGTTCCGGCATGGGCACCCGCCCCAACCCGACGGCCGACAACACCCGCGCCGACACCCTGCCCTCGGGCTTCCTGCGCTATGAGCACGACCTGGCCGACAGCCCCACCACGCTCTACGCGGGCCTGGGCCATTCGGAGCGTTTCCCGGATTACTGGGAGCTGTTTTCGCCCAATACGGGCGCGGTCGGTTCGGTGAATGCCTTCGATGGCGTGAAACCGGAAAAAACCACCCAGTTCGACTTTGGCGCGCAATACAAAGCCGATGCGCTTGAAGCCTGGGCTTCCGGCTACATCGGCCGCGTGCAGGACTTCATCCTGTTCGACTACCGGCCTGGGATGATGGGCACCACCTCCCAGGCGCGCAACGTCGACGCGCGCATCATGGGCGGCGAGCTGGGCGCGGCGTACAAGCTGACGCGCAACTGGAAAGCCGACGCCACCCTCGCCTACGCCTGGGGCAAGAACAGCAGTGACGGCAAGGCCCTGCCGCAAATCCCACCGCTGGACGCGCGCCTGGGTCTCACCTACAGCGAAGACGACTGGAGCGCCGGCGCCTTGTGGCGGGTGGTCGCGGCGCAAAACCGCATCGACCAAAACAAGGGCAACGTGGTCGGCAAGGACTTCGACAAGAGCGCGGGGTTTGGCGTGTTCTCGCTGAACGCGGCGTACCGCATCAATAAACATTTCAAGGTCAGCACCGGCGTCGACAACCTGTTCGGCAAGGCCTATGCCGAGCACTTGAACCTGGCCGGCAACGCCGGGTTCGGCTACCCGGCCAGTGACCCGCAAGCCATCAAGGAGCCAGGGCGCACGCTCTGGACCAAGGTGGACATGAGCTTCTAACGCACCTTTGTAGGAGCCGGGGGGGGGGGGGGGGGGGGGGGGGGGGGGGGGGGGGGGGGGGGGGGGGGGGGGGGGGGGGGG
>NZ_JBWKRS010000027.1:0-92129 GCF_059419385.1 Pseudomonas sp. GW821-FHT05H12
CCCCCCCCCCCCCCCCCCCCCCCCCCCCCCCCCCCCCCCCCCCCCCCCCCCCCCCCCCCCCCCGGCTCCTACAGGGGCGTTGAATCAGATCGAACTTGTTGCGACGGGTTTGCCTCCTAACTGATAAGCCCATTGCCCCGGCACGCCCATGGACCTTGTCATCGCCCGCCCCGAAGGCCTCTACTGCCCCGTCGGTGATTTCTACATCGACCCCTGGCGACCCGTCGAACGCTCGGTCATCACCCACGCCCACGGCGATCACGCCCGCACCGGCAATCAACACTACCTGGCCGCTGCACCGGGCGAAGGCATCCTGCGTTCGCGCCTGGGGCAGGACATCAACCTGCAAACCCTGGCCTACGGCGAACCCTTGGTGCATCACGGCGTGACCTTGAGCTTTCACCCCGCCGGCCACGTGCTCGGTTCAGCCCAGGTGCGCCTGGAATACAGGGGCGAAGTGTGGGTCGCGTCCGGCGACTACAAGGTAGAGCCCGATGGAACGTGCGCGCCGTTCGAGCCAGTGCGCTGCCACACCTTTATTACCGAGTCGACCTTTGGCCTGCCGATCTACCGCTGGCAGCCTCAAGCGCACATCTTCGCCGGGATCAACGACTGGTGGCAGGCGAATATCGCGGCCGGCAAGGCCAGCGTGTTGTTCTGTTATTCCTTCGGCAAAGCCCAGCGCATCCTGCATGGCATCGACGCCAGCATCGGCCCGATCCTCAGCCATGGCGCGGTCGAACCGCTGAATCGGGTGTACCGCGAAGCCGGGGTGTATATCCCCGAAACCCTCTACGCCGGTGATTTCAAGAAGACTGACCCGCTGCTGCGCCAGGCCCTGATCATCGCCCCGCCCTCAGCCGGTGGCAGCAGCTGGATCAAGCGCTTCGGCGATTACAGCGACGCGTTTGCCAGCGGCTGGATGCGCCTGCGTGGTACGCGGCGGCGCCGCGGCGTGGACCGCGGTTTTGTGCTTTCAGACCACGCCGATTGGCCGGGCCTGCTGTGGGCCATTGAGCAGACCGGCGCCGAGCGCGTAATGGTCACCCACGGTTCTGTCGGCGTACTGGTGCGCCACCTGCGGGAAAAAGGCCTGGATGCTCAAGGTTTCACCACCGAATACGGCGATGACGAAGAAGAGGCCACGGCATGAAAGCCTTCGCCGAGCTGTACGCCAACCTCGACGCCACCACCTCCAGCAATGCCAAGCTGGCGGCCTTGCAAACCTATTTTCGGCACGCGCCGCCCGCCGATGCGGCATGGGCGGTGTACTTCTTGTCTGGTGGGCGGCCTCGGCAACTGGTGCCCACGCGCCTGCTGCGGGACATGGCCACTGCAGCGTCAGGCATCGAGCCTTGGTTATTTGAAGAAAGCTACCAATCGGTGGGTGACCTGGCCGAAACCATTTCGCTGCTGTTGCCAGAATCGCCCTATACCTCTGAAGACGGCCTGGCGGTGTGGCTGGAAGAAAAACTCCTGCCCTTGAGAGGCTTGCCACCCGGGGACTTGACCGAACGCCTGCCCGCGTTATGGGCACAACTGGATCAACCCAGCCTGATGGTGTGCATCAAGTTGATCACCGGCAGTTTTCGCGTGGGCGTGTCCAAGTTGCTCGTCACCCGGGCTCTCGCTGCCATGGCTGACCTGGACAGCAAACGCGTGGCCCAGCGGCTGGTGGGCTACACCGATTTATCCAACCGTCCGACAGCAGAGGGTTACCTCAAGCTGATCGCGGCTGAATCTTCGGACGAGCACGCGCAAAGAGGCGGGCAGCCCTATCCGTTTTTTCTCGCCCATGGTTTGTCGCAACCGCTGGAACAATTCGACGCCCTGCTCGGTTCGCCCGCCGACTGGCAGGTGGAGTGGAAGTGGGACGGTATCCGCGCGCAACTGGTCAAGCGTGAGGGGCGCTTGTGGATCTGGTCGCGAGGTGAAGAACTGGTTACCGAGCGTTTTCCTGAACTGCACAGCCTGGTAAGTGGTTTGCCGGACGGCACGGTGATCGACGGTGAAATTGTGGTGTGGAAGGACGCGGTGCAACCCTTCGCCCTGCTGCAACAGCGCATTGGTCGCAAGACTCTGAGCAAAAAGGTGCTCGACGAGGCGCCCGTCGTGGTCCTCGCCTACGACCTGTTGGAGTATCAGGGCGACGACTGGCGCAACCATACCCAGGCTGAGCGCCGCGCCCAACTCGAACAGGTGATTACCCTGTGTAACCAGCCCGTGTTGCTCGCCTCGCCACTGCTGACAGGCACGAGCTGGGAAGCGCTGGCGAAACAACGCGAAGCCTCTCGCAGCCTTGGTGTGGAAGGCATGATGCTCAAGGCACGCGACGGCCTCTATGGTGTGGGTCGCACCAAGGACATGGGCGTCTGGTGGAAATGGAAGGTCGACCCGTTCAGCGTCGATGCCGTATTGATCTACGCCCAGCGCGGCCACGGCCGGCGCGCCAGCCTGTACAGCGACTACACCTTTGCCGTGTGGGACGGCCCGCCCGGCAGCGAGCGCACGTTGGTGCCGTTCGCCAAAGCGTATTCAGGGCTCACCGACGAAGAGATGCGCAAAGTCGACGCGATTGTGCGCAAGACCACGGTGGAGAAGTTCGGCCCGGTCAGCAGCGTAACGCCGAGCATGGTATTTGAGCTGGGGTTTGAGGGGATTGCCTTGTCGAAGCGGCACAAAAGCGGGATTGCGGTGCGGTTCCCACGGATGTTGCGGTGGCGGCAGGATAAGACGGTGGAAGACGCCGACAACCTTGCCACCCTGCAAGATCTCCTGACCTGACATCTCCCTGGCAAACACTGCAAATCAATGTGGGAGCCGGGCTTGCCCGCGATAGCGGTGGATCAGACAGAGCGATGTAGCTGACCCATCGCTATCGCAGGCAAGCCAGCTCCCACATTTTGATCAATGCCAGGATCCAAAATAGTGCACTGAAAAACCAATGCCCATTTTCGGGCATCTCCTACACTCAAAACGCCCTCGTCTCACCTTTTAAAACGCTCATTCGGAACTATGGTGCAGAAATTGCTACTTGAGATCCGTCTGACACCGTTCAGTAACAGTCCTAAACGCGCCACAAGCGCTTATCTTGGTTTCCAGGGATTACATAATGAAAAAAGCATTGCTGACCCTTTCTGCACTGGCTCTGTGCATGGCTGCAGGTGTTGCGACAGCCAAGGAATACAAGGAATTGCGTTTTGGTGTCGATCCGTCCTACGCGCCGTTCGAGTCCAAGGCCGCTGATGGCAGCCTGGTGGGCTTCGATATCGACCTGGGCAATGCGATCTGCGCCGAGCTGAAGGTCAAGTGCAAGTGGGTTGAAAGTGACTTCGACGGCATGATTCCGGGCCTCAACGCCAACAAGTTCGACGGCGTGATCTCCTCGATGACCGTGACCGAAGCCCGTGAAAAGGCGATCGACTTCTCCAGCGAGCTGTTCTCCGGCCCGACGTCCCTGGTGTTCAAAAAAGGCGCGAACTACTCCACGCCTGAGTCCCTCAAGGGCAAATCCGTGGGCTACGAGCAAGGCACCATCCAGGAAGCCTACGCCAAGGCCGTGCTGGACAAAGCCGGTGTGACCACTAAGGCCTACGCCAACCAGGACCAGGTGTACGCCGACCTGACCTCGGGCCGTCTGGACGCTTCCGTGCAGGACATGTTGCAAGCCGAGCTGGGTTTCCTGAAGTCGCCAGCCGGTGCTGACTACGAAGTCAGCAAGGCCATCGACGACCCACTGCTGCCGTCCAAAACTGCGGTCGGTATCAAAAAAGGTAACAAAGAGCTCAAGGCCTTGCTGGATAAAGGTATCAAAGCGTTACACGATGATGGCACCTACGCCACCATCCAGAAGAAACACTTCGGCGACCTGAACCTGTACAGCGGTAAATAACACCCCGGCGCCCACCTGTTTCAGGTGGGCGCTTTTTTATCGCCATAGGTCCTGAATTCATGTTTGAAGATCTTTTACAAACCCTGGGGCTGAGTGCCTTCAGCTTGAAAGGGTTCGGCCCACTGTTGCTGCAAGGTACGTGGATGACCGTGAAGTTGTCGGTCGCCTCCCTGGCTGTCAGCGTCTTGCTGGGCCTGCTCGGCGCCAGCGCCAAACTCTCCAGCGTCGCCCTGTTGCGCGTTCCGGCGCAGATCTACACCACCCTGATTCGCGGCATACCCGACCTGGTGCTGATGCTGCTGATTTTCTACAGCCTGCAGATCTGGCTGACCGGCCTCACCGACTTCATGGAATGGGAGTACATCGAGATCGACCCATTCAGCGCCGGGGTCATTACCCTGGGCTTTATCTACGGTGCTTATTTCACCGAGACCTTTCGCGGCGCGATCCTCGCGGTGCCCCGTGGCCAGCTTGAAGCGGCGACCGCCTACGGGCTCACCCGTGGCCAGCGGTTTCGCTTCGTAACCTTCCCGCAGATGATGCGCTTTGCCCTGCCCGGCATTAACAACAACTGGTGCGTGATGCTCAAGGCCACGGCGCTGGTGTCGATCATCGGCCTGGCAGACCTGGTAAAGGCCGCCCAGGATGCGGGCAAAAGCACCTATCAACTGTTCTATTTCCTGGTGCTCGCCGCCTTGATCTACCTGCTGATCACCAGCGCGTCCAACGTCGTACTGCGCTGGCTTGAGCGCCGTTACTCCGCTGGGGCCCGGGAGGCCGTGCGATGATCGAACTTATCCAGCAATACTGGCGGCCCTTCCTGTATAGCGACGGCCAGCACATCACCGGGCTGGCCATGACCCTGTGGCTGCTCAGCGCGGCCTTGGTCATCGGTTTCGTGGTGTCGATCCCGCTGTCCATCGCCCGGGTTTCGCGCAAGCGCTACATCCGCTGGCCGGTGCAGTTCTACACCTACCTGTTTCGCGGCACACCGCTCTATATCCAGTTGCTGATCTGCTACACCGGCATCTACAGCATCGCGGCGGTGCGTGCGCAACCGGTGCTGGACGCGTTCTTTCGCGATGCGATGAACTGCACCATCCTGGCCTTTGCCCTCAACACGTGCGCCTACACCACGGAGATCTTCGCGGGTGCGATTCGCAGCATGGCCCACGGCGAAGTCGAGGCGGCCAAGGCCTATGGCCTGACCGGCTGGAAGCTGTATGCCTACGTGATCATGCCCTCGGCGTTACGCCGTTCGTTGCCCTACTACAGCAACGAAGTGATCCTGATGCTTCACTCAACCACCGTGGCCTTTACCGCGACCGTGCCCGACATTCTCAAAGTGGCCCGGGACGCCAACTCGGCCACGTACATGACCTTTCAATCATTCGGCATCGCTGCGCTGATCTACCTGACCGTGACCTTTGCCCTGGTCGGTCTGTTTCGCCTGGCGGAGCGCCGTTGGCTGGCCTTCCTCGGGCCGAGCCACTAAGGAGTCTTCATGCGTCATCAGGTACATGATCTGATCGCGCCGGTGCCAGGTACGGCGCGGCAGATTCACAGTTTCCACTTCGGCCCGGAAGCAGCCGCTGGCAAGGTCTACATCCAATCGTCGCTGCACGCCGATGAGCTACCGGGCATGCTGGTGACCTGGCACTTGAAAGTACGCCTGGCCGAGTTGGCCGCCGCCGGGCGCCTGCGCAGTGAAATCGTGCTGGTGCCCGTCGCCAACCCGGTGGGCCTGGAACAGGTGCTGATGGATATTCCGCTGGGCCGCTACGAGTTGGAAAGCGGGCAGAACTTCAACCGCTGGTTCGTGGACCTCAGCGACGAAGTCGGCAACAGGGTCGAGGACCTGCTGGGGGACGATCCCCAGCACAACGTCGACCTGATCCGCGCCGCGCTGTCCACTGCCTTGGCAGCACACACCGCCGACACCCAGCTGCATTCCCAACGCCTGGTGCTGCAACGCCTGGCCTGCGATGCCGACATGGTGCTGGACCTGCATTGTGATTTCGAAGCCGTGGCACACCTGTACACCACGCCTGAAGCCTGGCCGCAGGTGGAACCGCTGGCGCGCTATATCGGCTCGGAAGCCAACCTGCTCGCCACCGATTCGGGCGGGCAGTCCTTCGATGAGTGTTTCACCCTGGTGTGGTGGCAACTGCAGCAACGCTTCGACGGGCGGTTCCCAATCCCCATGGACAGCTTTTCGGTGACCGTCGAGCTGCGCGGCCAAGGTGACGTCAATCACGGCCTGGCCGCCCTCGACTGCCAGGCGATCATCGACTACCTGATCCACTTCGGCGCGATTGCCGGTGACGTGGCGCCACTGCCCGACCTGCCCTACCCGGCCACGCCGTTGGCGGGGGTGGAACCGGTGGCCACTCCTGTCGGCGGTTTGCTGGTGTTCAGCGCCCTGCCCGGCGAATACCTGGAAGCCGGGCAACTGATCGCCGAAATCATCGACCCCATTACTGACCGCGTAACGCCTGTGCACTGCCAGAAGGCCGGCCTGCTTTACGCCCGTTCGCTACGGCGCATGGCCACTGCCGGGATGGTCATCAGCCATGTCGCTGGCAGCGAGGCCTACCGCAGCGGCTACCTACTTTCGCCTTGAGGATGCACGCCCCATGTACAAATTGACCGTTGAAGGCCTGCATAAAAGCTATGGCGACAATGAAGTGCTCAAAGGTGTCTCACTCAAAGCCAAGACCGGTGACGTGATCAGCCTGATCGGCGCCAGCGGCTCGGGCAAAAGCACTTTTTTGCGCTGCATCAACTTCCTGGAAACCCCCAATGACGGCGCGATGACCCTCGACGGCCAGCCGATCCGAATGGTCAGCGACCGCCACGGCATGCGCGTGGCCGACGATGCCGAACTGCAACGCCTGCGCACGCGCCTGGCGATGGTGTTTCAACACTTCAACCTGTGGAGCCACATGAGCGTGCTGGAAAACATCACCATGGCCCCGCGCCGGGTGCTGGGCTGCAGCAAGAAGGACGCCGAAGACCGCGCCCGCCGTTACCTCGACAAGGTGGGCCTGCCGGCACGCGTGGCCGACCAGTACCCGGCATTCCTGTCCGGTGGCCAGCAGCAACGGGTAGCCATCGCCCGCGCGCTGGCCATGGAACCGGAGGTGATGCTGTTCGACGAACCCACCTCGGCCCTTGACCCGGAACTGGTGGGTGAAGTGTTGAAGGTCATCCAGGGCCTGGCCGAGGAAGGCCGCACCATGATCATGGTGACCCACGAGATGAGCTTTGCGCGCAAGGTGTCGAGCCAGGTGCTGTTCTTGCACAAGGGCCTGGTTGAGGAACAAGGCGCGCCTGAGGATGTATTGGGCAATCCGAAGAGCGAGCGCCTGCAACAGTTCTTGAGCGGTAACTTGAAGTAAACCTTTGCTGCGCCTGGAGGGTCTTTGAAAGAGAGCCTCCAGAGCGTCAGCCGCCGAATGGCAAAACCCGTCGACTTCGCCAAAAAATGGTTTGCCGCCAAAGGCTGGAAACCGTTCGCCTTCCAGAAAGCCGTGTGGGCAGCGGTGAAGGACGGTCAGTCCGGTTTGCTGCATGCCAGCACCGGCGCGGGTAAAACCTACGCGCTGTGGTTTGCGGCCCTCAATCGTTTCGCCATCATTCGCCCGCCTGTCACCGCAAAGCGTAAACCGCCTGCCGAGCCTTTGACTGTGCTGTGGATCACGCCGATGCGTGCGCTGGCCGCCGACACCGCGCGCGCCCTTGAGGCGCCATTGCAGGCGCTGCAGATTCCGTGGAGCGTCGGCCTGCGTACCGGCGACACCAGCAGCAGCGAGCGCGCGCGCCAGACCCGCCGCCAGCCCACCGCACTGGTCACCACCCCGGAAAGCCTGACGCTGATGCTCGCCCGCGCCGACAGCGAGGCGAGCCTTGGGCACCTGCGCATGGTCATCGTGGATGAATGGCACGAACTGATCGGGAATAAGCGCGGCGTGCAACTGCAACTGGCGTTGGCCAGGATGCGGCGCTGGCACCCTGAGCTGATGGTGTGGGGGATCTCGGCAACCTTGGGTAATCAGTCCCACGCCTTTGAGGTATTGGTCCCGCAAGGCAACGGAATCAATGTGCAGGGGCAAACCGCCAAGCAGTTAATCGTCGATACCCTGGTGCCCCCAGTGACCGAGCGTTTTCCGTGGGCCGGACATCTGGGTTTGAAGATGCTGCCGCAAGTGGTCGCCGAGGTGGACGCCAACACCAGTTGCCTGGTGTTTACCAACACCCGTGCGCAATCCGAGATCTGGTATCAAGCGCTGCTGGAGGCGCGGCCGGATTGGGCGGGGCTGATCGCGTTGCATCACGGTTCGCTGTCCCGGGAAACCCGCGACTGGGTCGAACGGGCATTGAAAGAAGGCCAGCTCAAGGCCGTGGTGTGCACCTCCAGCCTGGACCTGGGGGTGGATTTCCTACCGGTGGAGCGGGTGCTGCAAATTGGCTCGGCCAAGGGCGTGGCGCGCCTGATGCAACGCGCCGGGCGTTCGGGGCATGCGCCGGGGCGCCCCTCGCGGGTGACGCTGGTGCCGACCCATAGCCTGGAGTTGGTGGAGGCCGCCGCGGCCCAGGACGCCATTGCCCGGCGGCATATCGAAGCCCGGGAATCCCCCCACAAGCCGTTGGACGTACTCGTACAACATCTGGTGAGTATGGCTTTGGGAGGCGGTTTTACGCCGGATGCACTTTTGGCTGAAGTTCGCGGCGCCTGGGCGTATCGCGATCTCACCGACGCCGATTGGGCCTGGGCCCTGGGGTTTGTGCGCCATGGAGGCCTGTCGCTGACGGCCTACCCGGATTACCGCCGCGTCGAGCCGGATGAGCACGGCATCTGGCGCGTCCCGGATGCACGCCTGGCACGTCGGCATCGCATGAGCGTGGGCACGATTGTCAGCGATGCCAGTATCCACCTGAAGTTCTGGAGCAAGGGCGGCGGCGGCAAAAACCTGGGGAGTGTCGAGGAGGGCTTTATTGCACGGCTAAAACCGGGGGATGGCTTTCTGTTCGGCGGGCGCCTATTGGAATTGGTGCGGGTGGAAAACATGACCGCGTACGTAAAGCGCAGCACTGCGAAAAAGGCCGCCGTGCCGCGCTGGAATGGCGGGCGAATGCCGCTTTCCAATGAGTTGGCGCAGGCGGTGGTGGAACGCTTTGACGCTGCTGCACACGGGCACTTCGATGGCCCGGAAATGCAGGCAGTGCAACCCTTGTTGCAAACACAGTTGCGCTGGTCCGGGCTACCGACACGCAAGCATTTATTGGCCGAGGCCCTGAAGTCTCGTGAGGGGTGGCACCTGTTTCTCTACCCCTTCGCCGGTCGGCAGGTGCACCTGGGGCTGGCGAGCCTGTTGGCGTGGCGGGTCAGCCGTGATCAAGCAGTCACTTTCTCGATCGCGGTCAACGATTACGGGATGGAATTATTGAGCGCCACAGAAGTGCAATGGCCGACCTTGCTGAACGAGGCGTTGTTGAGCCCCGACACGCTGTTGGAAGACGTCGTTGCCAGCCTGAACGCGGGAGAACTGGCCCTGCGGCGCTTTCGCGAGATAGCACGCATTGCCGGGCTGGTATTCGCCGGCTACCCCGGCGCGCCGAAAAGTACGAGGCAGGTACAGGCTTCCAGCGGGTTGTTCTTTGAGGTGTTCAAGCAATATGACCCGCAGAACCTGCTGCTGGCCCAGGCGGGGGAAGAAGTCTTGCGTGATGAATTGGATATTCGCCGGCTGGAACAGACGTTACGTCACCTGTCGACACTGAAATTGGACATGCATCTGATCGAACGTCCCACGCCCCTGGCCTTCCCACTGCTGGTGGAGCGGATGCGCGAAAGCATGAGTTCGGAAAAACTCTCGGAACGCATCGCACGGATGGTCAGGGACCTTGAAAAAGTCGCGGACAACGGGAAGCGTTGATGGCCTGTTCAGTCATGCTTGAGGGTGAAGAACTGTGGCTGCTGGCAGACAAGGCGGTTTATTGGCCCGCTCGCCGCTGCCTGCTGATCGCAGACGTGCACTTTGGCAAGGCCTCGGCCTATCGCCGCCTGGGGCAGCCGGTGCCCCAAGGCACCACCACGGAAAACCTGGCGGTGCTGGATCGGCTTCTGGCGGCTTTTGCGTGCGAGCAGGTAATTTTTCTCGGCGACTTCCTGCACGGTCCGGGCTCCCATGCATCGGGCACCCTGGGCGCGTTGAGGGCGTGGCGAGCGCAAAACGCCTCGCTGTCCCTGGTGCTGGTCCGCGGTAATCACGACAAACGTGCTGGCGACCCGCCCATCGATTTGAACATCGAGGTGGTTGCAGAGCCGTTGCTGATGGGACCATTTGCCCTGCAGCATGAACCTCAGGCCCATCTCAGCCACCACGTGCTGGCGGGGCATGTGCACCCGGTGTATCGCTTGCGCGGTAAAGGCCGGCAGAGCTTGCGCCTGCCGTGCTTTCAGATCGGCAAACGCGTGAGCTTGCTGCCAGCGTTTGGTGCCTTTACGGGCGGTTATTCAGTGGAATCGAACGACGATCAGCAGGTATTCGTGATCGGCGATGCAGAGGTATGGCCGGTACGCTGAAGAACCGGCCATGTCTGCTGCACACCTCAATCAGGCGACAGGTGCGGGTGGCGGCTCATCAGGAAGGGTGGGCTCACCGGGCTCGGTGGGCTGCTGTGGCCAGTCTTCATCGGGCTGGCCGGGAATGCCGCCCGCAAACGCTGGGTCAGCCATCAGGGACCAGGCCAGAACGCCAATCTGGTTGGGTTCAAGCCGGGCGAGTTCGGCGCTTATTCGCGGGTCGAGCTTCATAAAGTACTCCTCAAGCGTGGCTCGGCGCGTTTTGCACGCGCCGAGGCAGTACACCCAATAGAGTCACTTCCCGCAGACAAATTCCCTTTGCGTGTAAGACCTTTCGATCAAGCGCGTGGGAGAGTAACGCCGCGCTGGCCCTGGTACTTACCGCCACGGTCTTTATAGGACACTTCACAGGCCTCGTCGGACTGCAGGAACAGCATCTGTGCCACGCCTTCGTTGGCGTAGATCTTCGCCGGCAGCGTGGTGGTGTTGGAGAACTCCAGGGTCACGTGCCCTTCCCACTCAGGCTCAAGCGGTGTCACGTTGACGATGATGCCGCAACGCGCGTAGGTGCTTTTACCCAGGCAAATGGTCAGCACGTCGCGGGGGATACGGAAGAACTCCACGGTGCGTGCCAGGGCGAAGGAGTTGGGCGGGATGATGCACACGTCGCTCTTGATGTCGACGAAGCTCTTTTCGTCGAAGTTTTTCGGATCGACGGTCGCCGAGTTGATGTTGGTGAACACCTTGAACTCATCGGCGCAACGCACGTCGTAGCCGTAGCTGGAAACCCCGTACGAAATCAGGCGTTCGGCGCCTTCACCGCGCATCTGGCGCTCTACGAAGGGCTCGATCATGCCGTGCTCTTGCGCCATGCGGCGAATCCACTTGTCCGATTTGATGCTCATGGCGGGTGTCCTGAATAGCGAGGTGGAAAAATTCTGTGGGGCATCTTACCGGGGCCGGCCCCGGGGTTCAAAGGCCATGGGGCTTTTCTTGACGAATGCACAGGCTGCTGTAAGCCGCGGCCAGCGGGGCCGGGACCTGCGTTGCAGGCGGCCGGTGACCGTAAATACCACCGCCAGTCACGAAAATAGAGAAACCTTCGGAAATATCATTGGCACGTCCCGGAAAAAGGGTTAAGGTGGCGCCACTGTGCTGCTTGTGTCACTGAGAATCTCTACACGATATGTTGAATTTCGATCCAACCATCTCCAAGAATTTTTCCTGCTCTTTGCACTCAGTCTCGGCCAGGGCTTTTCCTGAGTCGCAGTTAACTTTGTCCAAGGAGATACACCATGTCTAATCGCCAAACTGGTACCGTTAAGTGGTTCAACGATGAAAAAGGCTTCGGCTTCATCACTCCACAATCCGGTGACGACCTGTTCGTTCACTTCAAAGCTATCCAATCCGACGGCTTCAAAAGCCTGAAAGAAGGCCAACAGGTTTCTTTCATCGCTACCCGCGGTCAGAAAGGCATGCAAGCTGAAGAAGTTCAAGTTATCTAACTTGTACTGACTTAGTCGAAAAGACCCCGCCCTTAAAAGCGGGGTTTTTTTATGCCTGCCATTCGGCGCTACACCTTCCCTCTTAGGAGCCCGGCTTGCTGGCGATAGCGATCTCAGAGCCGCCATCGCCGGCAAGCCGGGCTCCTACAGGGGAGGTGCTTGCTATGAATGATCAGCACACAGCAAAACGCCCGGTGCACTCCCATACACCGGGCGTTTTGCTATAGCCGTCCTGATCGTTACTGGAACAACGACTCACTCGACAAGCCATTCTTCTCGAGGATCTCACGCAAGCGCTTGAGGCCCTCTACCTGGATCTGACGCACCCGCTCGCGGGTCAGGCCGATCTCCAGGCCTACATCCTCCAGGGTGCTGCTCTCATGGCCGCGCAGACCGAAGCGGCGAATCACCACCTCACGCTGTTTGTCCGTAAGCTCCGACAGCCACTGGTCAATGCTTTGGGAAAGATCATCGTCCTGCAACAGCTCGCAAGGATCTGTAGGGCGATCATCCGTCAGGGTGTCCAGCAGGGTTTTATCCGAATCCGGACCCAGCGAGACATCGACCGAAGACACACGCTCGTTCAGGCCGAGCATGCGCTTGACCTCACCTACCGGTTTCTCCAGCAGGTTGGCGATTTCTTCGGGCGAAGGTTCATGATCGAGTTTTTGGGTAAGCTCACGCGCTGCCCGCAGGTAGACGTTGAGCTCCTTGACCACATGGATCGGCAACCGGATCGTACGGGTCTGATTCATGATCGCCCGTTCGATGGTCTGGCGAATCCACCAGGTGGCATAGGTTGAAAAGCGGAAGCCCCGCTCAGGGTCAAACTTCTCCACCGCCCGGATCAGGCCCAGGTTGCCTTCCTCGATCAGGTCCAACAGGGAGAGCCCACGATTGACATAACGTCGGGCGATTTTCACCACCAGGCGCAGGTTGCTTTCAATCATGCGCTTGCGCCCAGCCGGATCGCCCTTTTGCGACAAGCGCGCAAAATGGACTTCTTCTTCGGGAGTCAGCAGAGGGGAAAAGCCGATTTCATTGAGGTACAGCTGGGTCGCGTCGAGCGCCCGTGTGTAATCAATGTACTTGTGTTGCTTTAACGCGGTGGAGTTCTTGGATTTGGTGCGAACTGAAGGTGCAGCAGCCCCCTCATTATTCGACATCGATTCCGTATCGATGGGTTCTCCCATAAGGAGAAGCTCATCGTCGATGTCAAACTCCGGCGCTTCTTTACTGAGAGCCATTGTTATAGTCCTTTGGTGAGTTCGACCTCAAGCTCAAGCGACGCCTTTATCCTTGGCAACGCTGGAGCCTGTTCCTTCTACGTGAGGGAACAGGCTGTGCAACACATCAACGACGGGGCAGGAATTGCAGCGGATCTACAGGTTTTCCTTGGCGGCGAATCTCAAAGTGCAGTTTCACCCGGTCTGTACCAGTTGACCCCATTTCGGCAATTGTCTGTCCGACTTTGACCTGCTGCCCCTCCCGAACCAACAGCCTACGGTTGTGGCCGTAAGCACTGACGTAGGTTTCGCTGTGCTTGATGATGACCAGCTCGCCGTAGCCCCGTAAACCACTCCCGGCGTACACCACTGTCCCATCAGACGCAGCTAAAACAGGCTGTCCCAAATCTCCGGCGATATCAATGCCTTTATTCAAACTACCGTTTGAAGAGAATTTTCCAATCAATACACCGTTCGAAGGCCATCCCCAACCGGTCGGCGCAGGGCCTGGAGGCGGCAACGGCGCGGGTGCCGGCTTGGTCGCAACCGCAGGCGCGGCGGTGCCTGCAGGCCGGGTAATGACGGTGGTTCGGCTCGAAGACGACGGCGAAGATCCGGTGTTTGTCACAACTCGCGTAGGCGTTGAACCCGTGCGCCCGTCAAAGCGAATGACCTGACCTATTTGTATCGTATAGGGCACAGGAATATTGTTACGAGCTGCGAGCGCCTTGTAATCCCAACCGTATCGGAAGGCGATCGAGAACAGCGTGTCCCCCTTTCGTACCACATATTGCCCGGTGGTGACCGTCGGCTTTTGAGGTACGGCACTGGCGTTGTTGCGGTCGACAACCCGCGCGCCGCTGGAGGGAGAGCTGGAGCAGCCCGCCAACAAGGAACTCAAGACAAGGCCAAGCACCAGTCGCTGAAAGCTTGTTTTACTCATACGCTGCGCAAGACCTGTGAGACTCACCCGCCGCTCCCTTTATGGTGGCTGAACATGAATGCCTGTATCAGGCTTGAAATATGACGCAAGTATAACTGGGCATTGGTTTTTTACCGGCACACGACCGAAACGAAAAATTCATCGTGTTTAAAGCCAACAACAGATCATGTTGACTTCATGAACCCCGCTGTAAGACACATCCCCACCAGCAGAATTCACTGCCCGCGCACAAATGATCAGGCCAGCGGGCCGTTGAGCAACGGCACAAAGCGCACGGCACCCAGCACATGCCGTGAAAAACCTTCGTCCTCACGGATAATGAGCATCAATTGTTGCACTTCGCCGGAGCCCACGGGGATCACCAGCCGACCGCCTGGGGCCAGTTGATCGAGCAGTGCCTGGGGAACATCGGTCGCCACGGCGGTGACAATGATGCCGTTGTACGGCGCGAGTGCCGGCCAGCCTTCCCAGCCATCTCCCCAGCGGAACACCACGTTGCGCAGATTCAGCTCCACCAGGCGTTCCTTGGCGCGGTCCTGCAGGACCTTGATGCGCTCCACCGAGAACACCCGCTCCACCAACTGCGAAAGCACGGCGGTCTGGTAACCCGAACCGGTGCCGATCTCCAGCACCTTGTCCAACGGCCCCGCCGCCAGCAGCAACTCGCTCATGCGCGCCACCATATAAGGCTGGGAGATGGTCTGGTTGTGGCCGATCGGCAACGCGGTGTCTTCGTAGGCGCGGTGCGCCAGGGCTTCATCGACAAACAAGTGCCGTGGCGTGCGCCGGATCACTTCCAGCACCTGCGCATTGGACAGGCCTTCTTCATACAGGCGCTGGATCAAACGCTCGCGGGTGCGCTGGGAGGTCATCCCGATGCCACGGCGCAGCAGGTCATCCTGTTCACGAGCCATCAGCGCAGCCTCTCCAGCCAGCCATCGAGACGACTGAAGGCATCACTGAAGGTGCGATCAAGTTGCAGCGGGGTAATCGAAACATAACCTTGCATCACCGCATGAAAGTCCGTGCCGGGGCCACCGTCTTCGGCATCGCCCGCTGCGGCAATCCAATAGCCTTCCTTGCCACGCGGGTCGACCACCTTCAACGGTGCCGCCGCACGGGCACGATGGCCCAGGCGCGTGAGCTGGATACCGCGGATGTGGTCGAGCGGCAGGTTGGGAATATTGACGTTGAGCACAGTACGCGGCGGCAGGTCCAGCGAACCGTGGGCCTCTACCAGCTTGCGCGCGAAATAGGCGGCAGTGGGCAGGTTATCCAGTTGCCGCGAGGCAAAGGAAAAGGCAAACGAGGTCCGGCCAAGAAAGCGCCCTTCAAGGGCCGCCGCCACCGTGCCGGAATACAGCACGTCATCGCCCAGGTTGGCGCCGAGGTTGATCCCCGACACTACCAGGTCCGGCTCACGGTCCAGCAGGCTGTTGATTGCCAGGTGCACACAGTCGGTGGGCGTGCCGTTCACACTGATAAAGCCATTGGCCAGGACTTGCGGGTGCAGCGGACGGTCGAGCGTCAGCGAACTGCTGGCGCCGCTCTTGTCCTGGTCCGGGGCGACCACCACGCACTCGGCGTAATCCTGCAGCGCAGCATAGAGCGCAGCAAGGCCGGGTGCGGTGGCACCGTCATCGTTTGATATCAGAATACGCATGGGTTGTCCGTCTGCCCCACCGGCACCAGATCAACAAGCTCGCGCACCAAGACAGTGGCGAAGCATCCGGCCGGCAGGACGAATTCCAATTGCAGAATGTCCAGCGACGGATAATGCCACGTCAACCCGCCAATGGGCAGTCGCAGAATGCGACGTTCCTGGCTCATGCCCGCCTTCACCAGCCAATCGCGCAAGTCCGCTTCACCGGCGGCGACCGACTGCTCCAGTTCAAAGGTTGCGCCCGTGGCCGGTGAATCACCTTCGCCCCACTGCGGCCCGGTGGGGTGCAGGTCGAGAATCGCCAGGCGCGGGTCGCTGCATTCAGCCTCCCCGGCCGGGAAGAAACTGCGGCTGTCGGTGAACGCCAGCAGATCGCCGACTTGCGCACGCTGCCAGGAGCCATCGGCCACCCGCGCCGCCAACACTTTGTTGAACAGGTAACTGCGCGCCGTGGACAGCAGGCGCGAACGCACATTGCGCTGCTCTGGCAAGGCTTTGCGCGCCGCCCACTCGCGGGCATCCACCACATTGCCACCGTTGTGGCCGAAGCGCTGGGCGCCGAAATAATTGGGAATGCCGTGTTGCGCAATCAGTTGCAACCGCGCATCGATGGCGGCGGTGTCACCGGCCAGCTGGGTCAGGCGCAGGGTGAAACCATTGGCCGAATGCGCGCCGCGTTGCAGCTTGCGTTTGTGACGCACGATTTTCAGGATCTTGAGCGTGTCGTTTTCTGCACCGCTCATGTCCGGGTCGGCCTTGCCGGGCAGCTGCACGCTGAACCACTGGCGGGTCAGCGCCTGGCGATCCTTGAGCCCGGCATAGCTGACCGTGCGCAACGGCACGCCCGCCGCCTTGGCGATACGCCGCGCAGCCTCTTCGGTATTGAGCCCGCGCTTCTCCACCCACAGCCAGAGGTGCTCGCCGTCGCCGGTCAGCGGGATGTCCAGCACTTCGTCGACCTGAAAATCTTCAGCCGTGGCTTTGAGTACCGCGCTGCCCAAGGCCTCGCCATAGGCCCGCGGGCCCAGCAGTTGCAGGTCATTCATGCGCGCAGCAACAAGGCAACGGAGTGCACCGCGATGCCCTCTTCACGACCGGTAAACCCGAGCTTTTCGGTGGTGGTGGCTTTCACGTTCACTTGATCCAGTTCAATTTGCAGGTCTGCGGCGATCAGCGTACGCATCGACTCGATATGCGGCGCCATTTTCGGTGCCTGGGCCACGATGGTGTTGTCGACGTTGCCGACCTTCCAGCCCTTGGCGTGGATCAGGCCGACCACGTGACGCAACAGCACACGGCTGTCCGCGCCCTTGAAGGTCGGGTCGGTGTCCGGAAAATGCTTGCCGATGTCACCCAACGCCGCAGCGCCGAGCAAGGCATCGCTCAAGGCATGCAACACGACATCGCCGTCGGAATGAGCCAGCAACCCATGGTGATGTGCAATGCGCACGCCACCCAAGGTGATGAAATCGCCGTCGGCGAAACGGTGCACATCATAGCCGTGACCAATACGCATAAAAAAACGCCCCGATTTAATTCAGGGCGTGATTCTACCTACTTTTGCCTGACATTAACCGAGCAAAGCACGTCCGTGATGACGCAAATGATCGTCAATGAAGCTGGCGATAAAGAAGTAACTGTGGTCATAGCCGGGTTGCAGGCGCAGTTCCAGCGGATGGTTGGCCGCCTTGGCCGCTTGCTGCAGGGCTTCGGGCTTGAGCTGGACTGCGAGGAAATCGTCACGGTCGCCCTGATCCACCAGCAGTGGCAGTTTTTCCGAGGCTTCGCTGATCAGCACGCAGGCGTCCCATTCGCGCCACTTGGAGCGCTCTTCGCCCAAATAACGCGAGAAGGCCTTCTGGCCCCACGGGCAATCCATCGGGTTGTTGATCGGCGAGAACGCTGACACCGATTGGTAACGCCCGGGGTTGCGCAGTGCACACACCAGCGCGCCATGGCCACCCATGGAATGGCCACTGATGCCACGCTTGTCCGAAGCCGGGAAATGCGCTTCAACCAGTGCCGGCAATTCCTGCACCACGTAGTCATGCATCCGATAGTGCTTGGCCCAAGGCTCCTGCGTGGCATTCAGATAGAAGCCCGCGCCAAGGCCGAAATCCCAGGCGTTGTCCGGGTCGCCCGGCACACCGGGGCCACGGGGGCTGGTGTCCGGTGCCACGATGATCAACCCCAGTTCGGCCGCCATGCGCTGGGCGCCGGCCTTCTGCATGAAGTTCTCGTCGGTGCAGGTGAGACCGGACAGCCAGTACAACACCGGCAGCTTGCCGCCCTGCTCCGCTTGCGGCGGCAGGTAGACGGCGAAGGTCATGTCACAACCCAACACATCGGAATGATGCTTGTAGCGTTTATGCCAGCCGCCGAAGCTTTTCTGGCACGACAGGTTTTCCAGACTCATGGCCGACCTCAGAAGTGGATGACGGTACGAATGCTCTTGCCTTCATGCATCAGGTCAAACGCTTTGTTGATGTCTTCCAGGCCCATGGTGTGGGTGATGAAGGTGTCCAGCGGGATCTCGCCGGTCTGGGCCATTTCCACGTAGCTTGGCAATTCGCTGCGGCCGCGCACACCGCCGAACGCCGAACCACGCCAGACGCGCCCGGTGACCAATTGGAATGGGCGGGTAGCGATTTCCTGGCCTGCACCGGCCACGCCGATGATCACCGACTCGCCCCAGCCTTTGTGGCAGCACTCTAGGGCGGCGCGCATCAGTTGCACGTTGCCGATGCATTCGAAGGAGAAGTCCACGCCGCCGTCAGTCAGGTCGACGATCACATCCTGAATCGGGCGATCGTAGTCTTTCGGGTTGATGCAATCGGTAGCGCCCAGTTGCTTGGCGATTTCGAACTTGGCTGGGTTGATATCGATGGCAATGATGCGACCAGCCTTGGCCTTCACCGCGCCGATGACCGCCGACAAACCGATACCGCCCAGGCCGAAGATGGCCACGGTGTCACCCGGCTTGACCTTGGCGGTGTTGATCACCGCACCGATGCCGGTGGTGACGCCGCAACCCAGCAGGCAGACCTTTTCCAGCGGCGCTTCTTTAGGAATCTTGGCCACGGAAATTTCCGGTAGCACGGTGTACTCGGAGAAGGTCGAGGTGCCCATGTAGTGGAAAATCGGCTGGCCCTTGTAGGAGAAACGCGTGGTGCCGTCCGGCATCAGGCCCTTGCCCTGGGTGGAACGAATGGCCTGGCACAGGTTGGTCTTGCCCGACAGGCAGAATTTGCACTTGCCGCATTCCGGGGTGTACAGCGGGATCACGTGGTCGCCCACGGCCACCGAGGTCACGCCCTCGCCAATTGCCTCTACTACCGCGCCGCCTTCGTGACCGAGGATCGACGGGAAGATACCTTCCGGGTCTGCGCCCGACAGGGTGTAGGCGTCGGTATGGCAGACACCGGAGGCGACCACGCGCAACAGCACCTCACCGGCCTTGGGCATGGCCACATCCACTTCCACGATCTCGAGGGGCTTCTTGGCTTCGAAGGCTACGGCGGCGCGGGACTTGATCATCCGGGTTTCTCCAGGGGGTTAAAAACTGAGACGGTGAGTGTAAAACATGGCCCGGTGATTAATAATCCAGCCAAAAGCAAAACTTTATTGCTGTACAGGGATAATTGCCATGCTGGAAAACCGCTGGGAAGGCATCGATGAGTTCGTCGCTGTAGCCGAATGCAGCCAATTCACGGCGGCGGCCGAGCGACTTGGGGTGTCTTCGTCACACATCAGCCGGCAAGTGGCGCGCCTGGAAGAGCGCCTGCAAACCCGCCTGCTCTATCGTAGTACGCGCAAGGTGACGCTGACCGAAGCGGGACAGACCTTTCTGCAGCATTGCCAGCGCCTGCAGGATGGACGTGAAGAAGCCCTGCGCGCAGTCGGCGACCTCACCAGCGAGCCCAAGGGCATGTTGCGCATGACCTGCGCGGTGGCGTACGGCGAACGCTTTATCGTGCCGCTGGTCACGCGGTTCATGGCGCTCTATCCGCAATTGCGCGTGGACATCGAACTGACCAACCGCCAACTGGACCTGGTGCACGAAGGCCTCGACCTGGCGATCCGCCTGGGCCGCCTGCAGGATTCACGCATGGTTGCCAGCCGCCTGGCGCCCCGGCGCATGTACTTGTGCGCTTCGCCGTCCTACCTGGAGCGGTATGGTCGGCCACATAGTTTGTCGGAATTGAGTCGGCACAATTGCCTGATCGGCAGCTCGGATATCTGGCAACTGGCACAGGACGGGCGGGAATTTTCCCAGCGTGTGCAGGGAAACTGGCGCTGCAACAGTGGGCAGGCGGTGCTGGATGCCGCACTTCAGGGCGTGGGGTTGTGCCAGTTGCCGGATTATTACGTGCTGGAGCATCTGCACAGTGGTGCGTTGGTGTCGCTGTTGGAAGCGCATCAGCCGCCGAATACGGCGGTGTGGGCGTTGTATCCGCAGCAGCGGCATTTGTCGCCGAAGGTCAGGAAGTTGGTGGACTTTTTGAAGGCTGGTTTAGCCGAACGCCCCGAGTATGAACACCCTCTGTAGGAGCCGGCTTGCCGGCGATGAGGCCAGTTGCATCATCGTAAGCCTTGAGGACGCCATCGCCGGCAAGCCGGACTCCTACAAGGGATCCCGGTTAGCCCATCGCAATCTGAGCCACTCCAGATCTTCCGGCCGGGTTACTTTGATATTGTCCGAACGCCCTTCAATCAGGCGCGGTGCCTGGCCGGACCATTCCATGGCCGAGGCTTCATCGGTGATCACCGCATCGGCCACCAGGCTGTCAGCCAGCGCACGATGCAAAGCACCTAGGCGGAACATCTGCGGCGTGTAGGCCTGCCAGATCAAACTGCGGTCGACGGTTTCCACCACCCGACCGTGCTTGTCGACCCGCTTGAGCGTGTCGCGGGCTGGCACCGCCAACAGGCCGCCGACGGGGTCGTCCGCCAGTTCAACCAACAGTTTGTCGAGATCGTCGCGACTCAGGTTCGGCCGCGCCGCATCATGCACCAATACCCAGTCGTCATCGCTGGCGCCCAGGGCATTGAGGTGCAGCAAGGCATTGAGTACCGAGCCCGATCGTTCCGAGCCGCCGTCCGCACGCTGAATACGCGGGTCGGCCGCACACGCAAGGCCAGGCCAATAAGGGTCATCAGAAGCAAGACTGACCACCAGGCCCTTGAGGCAAGGATGGTCGAGGAAACAGCCGAGGCTGTGTTCAAGAATAGTGCGCCCGCCCAGTTGCAAGTACTGCTTGGGACGGTCCGCAGCCATACGGGCACCCACGCCCGCGGCAGGAATCACGGCCCAGAAGGCCGGTAAGGAGTTGCTCATTGGGCCAACTGGTAGAGGGTTTCACCCTCCTTGACCATGCCCAATTCATGACGAGCCCGTTCTTCAACGGTCTCCGTGCCTTTTTTCAACTCAAGCACTTCGGCATCGAGGACGCGGTTGCGCTCCAGCAGACGTTCGTTTTCGGCATGCTGGTCGGCAATTTGCTGGGTCAGTTCTTTCACCTGCGCAAAGCTGCCATTACCCACCCAAAGGCGGTATTGCAGGCCAGCCAGCAACAAGAGCAAGACGAGGAACAACCAATTGGGACTGCGCATCGAAATCCGGGTATCCAGTAAAAAAAGACAGCCATGCAAAACTTTTGAAGCAACTGATAGCACGAAGCCTGGAAAAACCAGGCTTGTGCTTGATAGCCATCAGATTAGCGCCGAAATCCACTCCATTGAGTTTTTTCCGACGCAACCCGTCGACTTTTTACCATGCTTTACATCAAGTAGCGATCAGCCGCGGAACTCGCCACGACCGTTGTACTTGGCCTTGCCAGCCAGTTGCTCTTCGATGCGCAGCAATTGGTTGTACTTGGAAACGCGGTCGGAACGGCACAGGGAACCGGTCTTGATCTGACCCGCCGAAGTACCCACGGCCAGGTCGGCAATGGTGGAATCTTCGGTTTCGCCGGAGCGGTGGGAGATCACGGCGGTGTAGCCCGCAGCCTTGGCCATCTGGATGGCTTCCAGGGTTTCGGTCAGGGTGCCGATCTGGTTGAACTTGATCAGGATCGAGTTGGCGATCGACTTGTCGATGCCTTCTTTCAGGATCTTGGTGTTGGTCACGAACAGGTCGTCTCCCACCAGCTGGATCTTCTCGCCGATTTTGTCGGTGAGGACTTTCCAGCCAGCCCAGTCAGACTCATCCAGGCCGTCTTCGATCGAGATGATCGGGTAGCGCTCGGTCAGGCCTTTGAGGTAGTCAGCGAAACCTTCGGAGGTGAACACGTGGCCTTCGCCGGACAGGTTGTATTTACCGTCCTCGTAGAACTCGCTGGCCGCGCAGTCCAGGGCCAGGGTCACGTCGGTGCCCAGCTTGTAGCCAGCGTTGGCCACGGCTTCGGAGATCACTTTCAGCGCATCTTCGTTGGACGCCAGGTTTGGTGCAAAACCACCTTCGTCACCCACTGCAGTGCTCAGGCCACGGGCCTTCAGCACAGCCTTGAGGTGGTGGAAAATCTCGGTGCCCATGCGCAGGCCTTCGGAGAAGGTCTTGGCGCCAACCGGCTGCACCATGAATTCCTGGATGTCGACGTTGTTATCGGCGTGCTCGCCACCGTTGATGATGTTCATCATCGGAACGGGCATCGAGTACACACCCGGGGTGCCGTTCAGGTTGGCGATGTGAGCGTACAGCGGCAGGTCCTGGTCCTGGGCAGCAGCCTTGGCAGCGGCCAGGGACACAGCGAGGATGGCATTGGCGCCCAGGCTGCCTTTGTTCTCGGTGCCGTCGAGCTTGATCATCGCCAGGTCGAGGGCTTTCTGGTCAACAGGGTCTTTGCCCAGCAGCAGGTCGCGGATCGGGCCGTTGATGTTGGCGACGGCCTTGAGCACGCCCTTGCCCAGGTAACGGCTCTTGTCGCCATCACGCAGTTCCAGCGCTTCGCGCGAACCGGTAGACGCACCGGACGGCGCGCAAGCGCTGCCGATGATGCCGTTATCGAGAAGCACGTCGGCTTCGACGGTGGGGTTGCCACGGGAGTCGAGAACTTCACGACCTTTGATGTCGACGATTTTTGCCATTGTTGTAAACACTCCAAAGTTGACGAAAACGCTCTATACCGCTCGATTTAACTTGTGGTGCAAATTGCTTCTTTGTAGGAGCCGGCTTGCCGGCGACGGGGCCCGTTAGATCGCCACAAGGCTTGAAGGCGCCATCGCCGGCAAGCCGGATCCTACACAGGGATCGTGATGTTACGCGGTTTCGACGGCAGGGAAACGCTTGACCAGTTCGTCCAACTGCTTGAGCTGGGTCAGGAACGGCTCCAGCTTGTCCAGGCGCAGGGCGCAAGGGCCATCGCACTTGGCGTTGTCCGGGTCCGGGTGGGCTTCCAGGAACAGGCCCGCCAGCGACTGGCTGATGCCCGCCTTGGCCAGGTCCAGCACCTGGGCACGGCGCCCGCCCGCGGAATCGGCGCGACCACCGGGCATTTGCAGCGCGTGGGTCACGTCGAAGAACACCGGGTATTCGAACTGTTTCATGATGCCGAAACCGAGCATGTCCACCACGAGGTTGTTGTAGCCGAAGCTCGAACCCCGCTCGCAGAGGATCAACTGGTCGTTACCCGCTTCCACGCACTTGTTCAGGATGTGCTTCATCTCCTGGGGTGCGAGGAACTGGGCTTTCTTGATATTGATCACAGCGCCGGTCTTGGCCATCGCGACGACCAGGTCGGTCTGGCGCGACAGGAAGGCCGGCAACTGGATGATGTCGCACACCTCGGCGACCACGGCAGCCTGCTCAGGCTCGTGGACGTCGGTGATGATCGGCACGCCGAAGGCTTGCTTGATGTCCTGGAAGATCCGCATGCCTTCTTCAAGGCCCGGGCCGCGATAGGAGGTCACGGACGAACGGTTGGCCTTGTCGAAGCTGGCCTTGAATACGTAAGGAATACCGAGTTTCTCGGTAACCTTGACGTACTCTTCGCAGACCTGCATCGCCATGTCGCGGCTTTCCAGCACGTTCATGCCGCCAAACAGCACCATGGGCTTGTCGTTGGCAATCTCGATGTCGCCGACGCGAATGATCTTCTGGGCCATCAGGGTTACGCCTTCTTCTGGTGTTGCGTCAGTGCAGCCTTGACGAAACCGCTGAACAGCGGGTGACCGTCACGCGGCGTCGAAGTGAACTCAGGGTGGAACTGGCACGCCACGAACCATGGATGATCCGGTGCTTCAACCACTTCAACCAGCGCGCCATCACCGGAGCGACCGGAGATTTTCAGGCCGGCTTCTTTGATCTGCGGCAGCAGGTTGTTGTTCACTTCGTAGCGGTGACGGTGACGCTCGACGATCACATCCTTGCCGTAGCAGTCGTGAACCAGCGAGCCCGGCTCCAGCAGGCAGTCTTGCGCGCCTAGGCGCATGGTGCCGCCCAGGTCGGACGCTTCGGTACGGACTTCAACGGCACCGGTGGCATCTTCCCACTCGGTGATCAGGCCCACGACCGGGTGGCCGCTCTTGCTGTCGAACTCAGTGGAGTTGGCGTCTTTCCAGCCCAGCACGTTACGAGCGAACTCGATGACGGCCACTTGCATGCCCAGGCAGATACCCAGGTACGGCACCTTGTTCTCACGAGCGTACTGCACCGCAGTGATCTTGCCTTCCACGCCACGCAGGCCGAAACCGCCCGGGACGAGGATCGCGTCGACACCTTCGAGCAGCGCAGTGCCCTGGTTCTCGATGTCTTCAGAGTCGATGTAGCGCAGGTTGACCTTGGTACGGTTGCTGATACCGGCGTGGCTCATCGCTTCGATCAGCGATTTGTACGCGTCCAGCAGCTCCATGTACTTGCCGACCATGGCGATGGTGACTTCGTGCTCAGGGTTGAGCTTGGCGTCAACCACGGCGTCCCACTCGGACAGGTCCGCACCACCGCATTGCAGGCCGAAACGCTCGACCACAAAATCGTCCAGGCCTTGCGAGTGCAGGATGCCCGGGATCTTGTAGATGGTATCGGCGTCTTCCAGCGCGATCACCGCGCGTTCTTCAACGTTGGTGAACTGCGCGATCTTGCGACGCGAGGAAATGTCGATCGGGTGATCGGAGCGGCACACCAGCACGTCCGGCTGCAGGCCGATGGAACGCAGTTCCTTGACCGAGTGCTGGGTGGGCTTGGTTTTGGTCTCGCCGGCGGTGGCGATGTACGGCACCAGGGTGAGGTGCATCAGCATCGCGCGCTTGGCACCGACTTCGAAACGCAACTGGCGGATGGCTTCGAGGAACGGTTGGGATTCGATGTCACCCACGGTGCCACCGATCTCGACCATCGCCACGTCGGCGTCGCCTGCACCCTTGATGATGCGGCGCTTGATTTCGTCGGTGATGTGCGGGATCACCTGGATGGTTGCACCCAGGTAGTCACCACGGCGCTCTTTGCGCAGCACGTGCTCGTAAACACGGCCAGTGGTGAAGTTGTTGTTCTGGGTCATGGTCGTGCGGATGAACCGCTCGTAGTGGCCCAGGTCCAGATCGGTCTCGGCGCCGTCATGAGTGACGAACACTTCACCGTGCTGGAACGGGCTCATGGTGCCCGGGTCAACGTTGATGTACGGGTCCAGCTTGAGCATGGTGACCTTAAGTCCCCGCGCCTCCAGGATGGCCGCCAATGAAGCGGAGGCAATGCCTTTCCCCAATGAAGAAACAACACCGCCCGTGACGAATATGTAGCGCGTCATGAAAAACCCTAGAAGTCTGCGTTAAAGCGGTCCGAGCCGCCGGGGAAAGCGAAGGAAGGCCGAAGCCCCCGATCACCTGCATTAATCACAGTGCACCTTTCAAAAAAACCGCCGCGTTGTGACAGACCAGCAGTGAAACACCGGTACGTTGATCGCTACACATTTTTTGGAATCGCCCAGCAAAGACTGCTTGGTAATCGGCAACTGCTGCGATTCAGGAGAATCCACAGAAGTTGTATCAAGAAGGGAGCGTAGTCTACCGGAAAGGCTCTATCAGCTCAAACCTCTATCGCAGCTCTGTGGCGTCCAATGCAATTGCCAGTCGGTTGCCGGGCCGCGCCACAGCCCGGCAAGGGTTGGGGCAGCCAGCAATTGCTCGCCCTCATACAGCAGCGGCAATCTGCCACGGATGAAGCCCGGCACCCCGCATTCATTAAGCAGGCGCTTCAAGTCACGCCGCCCGCGACCTGGCACTTCCACGATTTCACCGCCGTGGCGATAGCGAACCTCAAAGGGCCCTTCGGGCGCCTTGCCGACAAATTCCAGCTGGCCATTGCCGGGCAACGCCAGTGGTTTTTTTGGACGAATCCAACTCACTGCGTCGCCCGAAAAATCCGACCAAGTGACAGGCAACCACCAGATGCGCTCGCCACAACGGTGCAATTCACCGTCCGCCAGGCGCCATAGGGGTTGTGCATCACCCTTGGCGTCGCGCAAGGCGTTCCAGCCTGCCCAGTGGTCGCTGTCGGGCAAACGGGTCAGAGGGTTCAACCAATGACGCAAGGCATTTCTTTGACGGGCGTCAGAAAGCTCGCGCAATGGCGCAAGAGCCAGGGATGGTAAAGGCAGCCAGGGAAAGGGTGAGGGTTGATCGGCAGCGTGCAGATCCATCCGAGCCAGCTCATCCAACAGGCCCTGGGCTTCACTCAGATGCTCAGCAGTACGCGCCAGGCTCGAGACGGCCTGGGGCCAGCGCTCAGTGAGCACGGGAAAGACGCGATGACGCAGGTAGTTGCGGGAAAAACGCGGGTCGGCATTGGACGGGTCTTCGATCCATTTGAGCTGATGCGCGTGGGCGTAAGCTTCCAGTGCTTCACGCGAGACATCCAGCAGAGGCCGCACCAGGTAACCATCCGCCAATGGGCGCTGCACCGGCATGGCCGCCAACCCGCGCACGCCTGCCCCGCGTAGCAAGCGGAAGAGCAGGGTTTCAACCTGGTCATCGCGATGCTGGCCCGTCAGCAGCACGTGCCCTGCCCCGGTCACCTCGGCAAAGGCCTGGTAGCGTGCGTCACGGGCAGCACGCTCAAGGCTGGCACCGGGCTGGACCTGCACACGCATGATCCGCAGCGGCACGCCCAACTTGTCGCATACCGACTGACAATGCTCCGGCCACAGGTCAGCAGCCGCTTGCAGGCCATGGTGCACATGCACAGCACTGAGGTGTGGCAGGGTTTCGGTGTTTGCCAGGGAGGCCAGGAGGTGCAGCAGGACGGTGGAATCAAGGCCACCCGAGAATGCGATGTGCCAGGCCGGGGCATTGCGCCAGGGGGCCAGGGTTTGCAGGAGTTTGGCGATTAAGGTGGGCTTCATAGCAAGGTACCGCCATCAATCCGGAATGCGATAGCCCAGCATACACAAAGCAAATGTGGGAGCGGGCTTGTGTGGGAGCGTGGCTTGCCCGCGATGCAGACGCCTCGGTTTTGCAGTTGCACCGAGGTGATGCTATCGCAGGCAAGCCAGCTCCCACACAAGCCAGCCCTCACATTGGGTATTGCGGGATGCTCAGAGACCGTAGCTCATCAGGCGCTCGTAGCGACGGGCCAGCAGCGCTTCGTTGTCCAGCTTCTTGAGCATCGCCAATTGCGAAGCCAGCTCAGCACGGATGGTGGCAGACGCGGCAGCCGGGTCGCGGTGGGCGCCGCCCAATGGCTCGGCGATCACTTTGTCCACGATACCCAGGCCTTTGAGGCGATCAGCGGTGATGCCCATGGCTTCCGCAGCGTCCGGTGCCTTTTCTGCGGTTTTCCACAGAATCGAGGCGCAACCTTCAGGCGAGATCACCGCGTAGGTCGAGTATTGCAGCATGTTCAGTTGGTCGCACACGCCAATGGCCAGTGCACCACCGGAACCACCTTCACCAATCACGGTGGCGATGATCGGGGTTTTCAGGCGGGCCATGACGCGCAGGTTCCAGGCGATGGCTTCGCTCTGGTTGCGTTCTTCGGCGTCGATACCTGGGTAAGCACCCGGGGTGTCGATGAAGGTCAGGATCGGCATCTTGAAACGTTCAGCCATTTCCATCAGGCGGCAGGCTTTACGGTAACCTTCCGGACGCGGCATACCGAAGTTGCGGCGCACTTTCTCGCGCACTTCACGGCCTTTCTGGTGACCGATCACCATCACCGGCTGGTCGTCCAGGCGAGCGATACCGCCCACGATGGCCGCGTCGTCAGAGAAGTGACGGTCGCCGTGCAGTTCATCGAACTCGGTGAAAATGTGCTGGATGTAGTCCAGGGTGTACGGACGGCGCGGGTGGCGGGCCAGGCGCGCGATCTGCCAGCTGGTCAGCTTGCCGAAGATGTCTTCGGTGAGCGTCTTGCTCTTGTCTTGCAGGCGGGAGATTTCATCGCCGATATTCAGCGAATTGTCATTGCCGACCAGGCGCAGCTCTTCGATCTTGGCTTGCAGGTCAGCGATCGGCTGTTCGAAATCAAGAAAATTCGGGTTCATAAGCGTCCGTCTTGGGTCGACGGCCAGGGAGTGCCTGGCCAGCCGGTTGTCTATTCGCGCCCTACCTTAAGGGAGAGGCGCGTTTAGGTCGAGATTAAATGTTCAGTCGAGATCAGGTGCCCTGACCGTCAACGGTATTGGAGGAAGACGTTGTCTCGCCCGAACTGGTCACGCAAAGCTTGAATCAAGCCATCGGCGGGATCAATTCGCCAGGTCTCGCCAAACTGCAACATGGCCTTGGCGTCGTTGCCGGTGTACTCCATGGTCACCGGGCACGCGCCACGGTGGCGTTTGAGCAGGTCACCCAACCAGCGTAGCTGATCGCCCTTGAGCGCTTCGGTTTTCACCTTCAAGCGCAGGCTTTCAGCCAGGTTGGTGCGGGCATCTTCCATGCTCATCACCCGCTTGATCCGCAGGCGCAGGCCGCCGGAGAAGTCATCGTTGCTGACCTCCCCTTCCACCACCACCATGGCGTCGGTCTGCAGCAGCGACTGGGCGGAGTGGAACGCGTCGGCAAACAGCGAGGCTTCGATACGGCCCGAGCGGTCGTCAAGGGTGATGAAGCCCATCTTGTCGCCCTTTTTGTTCTTCATTACCCGCAGGGCGATGATCATGCCGGCAACGGTCTGGGTATCCCGTGCAGGCTTGAGGTCGATGATGCGTTGACGGGCGAAGCGGCGGATCTCGCCTTCGTACTCGTCAATCGGGTGACCGGTGAGGTACAGGCCCAAGGTGTCTTTTTCACCCTTGAGGCGCTCCTTGAGGGTCAGCTCCTTGGCCTTGCGGTGGTTACCGTACACATCGGCATCTTCCTCGACGAACAGCCCGCCAAACAGGTCGGCGTGACCACTGTCGTGGGTGCGCGCGGTTTGCTCGGCGGCCTTGATCGCTTCTTCCATGGCGGTCAACAGCACCGCGCGGTTACGGTCGATGTTCGCCTGGTAGGCCTTGGGCTCATCATGGAAATACGGGCCAAGACGGTCGAGTGCACCGCTGCGGATCAGGCCATCGAGGGTTCGCTTGTTGATGCGCTTGAGGTCAACCCGCGCACAGAAGTCGAACAGGTCCTTGAACGGCCCGTCCTGACGCGCCTCGGTGATCGCTTCCACCGGACCTTCACCCACACCCTTGATCGCGCCCAGGCCATAGATGATGCGGCCTTCGTCGTTCACCGTGAACTTGAACTCCGAGGCGTTCACGTCCGGCGCGTCGAGGCGCAGCTTCATGGTGCGCACTTCCTCGATCAAGGTCACGACCTTGTCGGTGTTGTGCATATCCGCCGAGAGTACCGCGGCCATGAACGGCGCCGGGTAGTGAGCTTTCAGCCAGGCGGTCTGGTACGACACCAGGCCGTAGGCGGCGGAGTGGGATTTGTTGAAGCCGTAGCCGGCGAATTTCTCTACCAGATCGAAGATGTTACCGGCCAGGTCCGCGTCAATATTGTTGGTGGCGCAACCCTCAATGAAACCGCCACGCTGCTTGGCCATTTCCTCGGGTTTTTTCTTACCCATGGCTCGACGCAACATGTCCGCGCCGCCGAGTGTGTAACCGGCCATTACCTGGGCGATCTGCATCACCTGTTCCTGGTACAGGATGATGCCGTAGGTCGGTGCCAATACAGGCTTGAGGCCTTCGTACTGGTAGTCGGAGTGCGGGTACGCCAGCTCGGCGCGGCCGTGCTTACGGTTGATGAAGTCATCCACCATGCCCGATTGCAGCGGGCCCGGACGGAACAGGGCCACCAGTGCGATCAAGTCTTCCAGGCAGTCGGGCTTGAGCTTCTTGATCAGCTCCTTCATGCCGCGGGATTCAAGCTGGAACACCGCCGTGGTTTCAGCTTTTTGCAGCAGGGTGTAGGTCGGCTTGTCGTCCAGCGGGATGAACGCGATGTCCAGCGGCTCCTCGCCCACCTTGGCGCGGTCGCGGTTGATGGTCTTGAGCGCCCAGTCGATGATCGTCAGGGTTCGCAGGCCGAGGAAGTCGAACTTCACCAGGCCGGCCGCCTCCACGTCATCCTTGTCGAACTGGGTTACAAGGCCGTCGCCTTCTTCGTCGCAATAGATCGGCGAAAAGTCTGTGAGCTTGGTCGGGGCGATAACCACACCACCGGCGTGCTTGCCAACGTTACGCACCACGCCTTCGAGCTTGCGGGCCATATCCCAGATTTCGGCGGCTTCTTCATCGACCTTGATGAAGTCACGCAGGATCTCTTCCTGCTCAAAGGCCTTTTCCAGGGTCATGCCGACTTCGAACGGGATCATCTTCGACAGGCGATCCGCCAGGCCGTAGGACTTGCCCTGCACCCGCGCCACGTCACGGATTACCGCCTTGGCCGCCATGGAGCCGAAGGTGATGATCTGGCTGACCGCGTTGCGACCGTATTTCTCGGCCACGTATTCGATGACGCGGTCACGACCGTCCATGCAGAAGTCGACGTCGAAGTCGGGCATGGAAACCCGCTCCGGGTTCAGGAACCGTTCGAACAGCAGGTCATATTCCAGCGGGTCAAGGTCGGTGATCTTCTGCACATAGGCCACCAGCGAGCCAGCACCTGACCCCCGGCCAGGCCCCACAGGCACGCCGTTATTCTTGGCCCACTGGATAAAGTCCATCACGATCAGGAAGTAACCGGGGAACCCCATCTGGATAATGATATCCAGCTCGAAATTCAGCCGGTCGACATACACCTGGCGCTTGGCGTCGTAATCTTCGGTGGTGTCCTTGGGCAGGAGGACCGCGAGCCGCTCTTCCAGACCGTCAAACGACACTTTGCGGAAATACTCATCGATGGTCATGCCATCGGGAATCGGGAAGTTGGGCAGGAAGTGCTTGCCCAGCTTCACTTCGATATTGCAGCGTTTGGCGATTTCGACGGAGTTTTCCAGCGCCTCGGGCAGGTCGCTGAACAGCTCGGCCATTTCATCGGCGCTTTTGAGGTACTGCTCTTCGCTGTAGTTCTTCGAACGACGCGGGTCATCCAGGGCCCGGCCTTCGCCGATACACACGCGAGTTTCGTGGGCCTCGAAGTCTTCCTTCTTGATAAAGCGCACGTCGTTGGTGGCCACCAGTGGCGCGCCCAGCTTGTCGGCCAGGGCCACGGCTGCGTGCAGGTGCTCTTCATCGTTGGGGCGGTTGGTGCGCTGGACTTCCAGGTAGAAACGGTCGGGAAAGACCTGCATCCACTCGCTGGCCAGCACTTCAGCTTCCTGGGGATTGCCGCCCAGCAGCGCGATACCGATCTCACCCTCTTTAGCGGCCGACAGCATGATTAGGCCTTCGCTGGCCTCGGCGACCCACTCGCGCTCGATGATGATCGAGCCGTTGCGCTGGCCGTCGATAAAACCACGGGAAATCAGTTCAGTGAGGTTGCGATAACCGACGCCATTCATCGCCAGCAGGCTGATGCGGCTCAGGGGGTTATCCGGGTCTTTGTTGGAGAGCCACAAGTCGGCGCCGCAGATCGGCTTGATGCCAGCGCCCATGGCGTTCTTGTAGAACTTGACCAGGGAACACATGTTGTTCTGATCGGTCACCGCGACCGCAGGCATGTTCATGCCCACCAGGGTTTTGACCAGCGGTTTGATCCGTACCAGGCCGTCGACCAGGGAGTATTCAGTGTGCAGGCGTAGGTGAACGAATGAAGCCGGCATAGTGATCTCTTATACGTGGAAAACAACAAGGCCCGGATTGTACCGGGCCTTGGCAAAAACATCAGCCTCGCGACTAAACCTCGCTGAGGCTCTCCCGCGCCTCGTAAGCCTGGCGCACCGGGGCGAACGAGCGGCGGTGGATCGGCGTGGGGCCCAGGCGAGCCAGGGCTTCCAGATGAACGGGCGTCGGGTAGCCTTTATGACCACCGATACCGTAGCCGGGGTAGATCAACTCAAAAGCCGCCATTTCACGGTCACGGCTGACCTTGGCCAGGATCGAGGCGGCGGCAATGGCTGGCACCTTACTGTCCCCCTTCACCACCGCTTCAGCTGGCATGGCCAGCTTGGGACAACGGTTGCCGTCGATCATCGCCAGTTTGGGCGTGACGTGCAGGCCTTCCACCGCGCGCTGCATCGCGAGCATGGTGGCATGGAGGATGTTCAACTCGTCGATTTCCTCGACTTCGGCTCGGGCGATATGCCAGCTCAGGGCTTTCTCGCAGATCTCGTCGAAAAGCTTTTCGCGGCGGGCCTCAGTGAGCTTTTTCGAGTCGTTGAGACCGAGGATCGGGCGGTTCGGATCAAGAATCACCGCGGCCGTGACGACAGCACCGCACAACGGGCCGCGCCCTACTTCGTCAACGCCGGCCACCAATTCATGGGCTTCGGCAACCAGACTGAAATCCAGACCCATTTGCGTCGTCATAGGGCTTCCTGTTTGTGGCCGATCAAGGTCAGCACGGCATCCGCCGCCTGGTTCGACGCATCACGGCGAAGGGTGCGGTGAATCTCGTCAAAGCCACGGGTTTGCTCTTCGCCACCCTCGATCAGCGGGAAGAGCGTTTGTGCCAGGGCTTGCGGCGTCGCATCGTCCTGCAACAACTCCGGCACCAGCAGGCGCTGGGCCAGCAGGTTGGGCAAGGAGATGTAAGGGCTTTTGACCATGCGCTTGAGAATCCAGAAGGTCAGCGGCGCCAGACGATAGGCCACGACCATCGGGCGCTTGTACAGCAAGGCTTCCAGGGTGGCGGTACCGGAGGCGATCAACACCGCATCGCAGGCCGCCAACGCCAGGTGCGACTGACCGTCGAGCAAGGTCAACGGCAGGTTGCGGCCTTCCAGCAGTGTTTCGATCTGTGCCCGGCGTTGCGGGCTGGCGCACGGCAGCACAAAACGTACCCCGGGCTTCAAGGCCATCAAACGCTCGGCAGCATCAAAAAACAGCGCCCCCAACCGACCGACTTCACCGCCGCGACTACCCGGCATCAATGCGACCAACGGGCCGTCAGGCAAACCCAACTCGGCACGGGCAGCCGCGCGGTCGGCTTGCAGCGGAATGGCGTCGGCCAGGGTGTGGCCAACAAACCGCACCGGTACGCCCTTTTCTTCGTAGAACCTGGCCTCAAACGGCAGCAGGGTCAGCATCAGGTCGCAGCCTTCACGGATCTTCAGCACGCGCTTCTGCCGCCACGCCCACACTGACGGACTGACGTAATGCACGGTCTTGATCCCGGCCTGACGCAACTTGAGTTCGATATTAAGGGTGAAGTCCGGCGCGTCGATTCCGATAAAGACGTCGGGCTTTTCTTCGATGAGCGTCTGGATCAGCAGCTTGCGGCGGGCGAGCAGCTCACGCAGCCGGCCCAGCACTTCCACCAACCCCATGACCGACAAACGCTCCATGGGAAAGTAGGAAGTGAGGCCTTCGGCCTCCATCAGCGGGCCACCCACGCCAATAAACTCCACCGCAGGATGCCGGGCCTTGAGGGCCCGCATCAAACCTGCACCCAGAATATCGCCGGAAGCTTCTCCGGCCACCAACGCGATACGCAGATTGGCCATGATCAGCGGGTGATGCCGCGAGTCGACGCCTGGATCGAGTCGCGGAACACGGCGACTTCCGGGAACTGTGCTGCCGGCTCGGCCAGTTCGGCCAACGCCTGGTCAACGGTCAGCCCCTGGCGGTAGACCACCTTGTAGGCACGACGCAGGGCGTGAATCGCATCTTCGCTGAAACCACGACGGCGCATGCCTTCGAAGTTCATGCTGCGCGCTTCAGCCGGGTTGCCGAATACCGTGACAAACGCCGGTACATCCTTGCCGATGGCGGTGCCCATGCCGGAAAAGCTGTGGGCGCCGATATGGCAGTACTGATGCACCAGGGTGAAACCGGACAGGATCGCCCAATCATCAACGTGCACATGGCCCGCCAGGGCGGTGTTGTTGACCAGGATGCAGTGGTTGCCGATCACGCTGTCGTGGCCGATGTGCGCATAGGCCATGACCAGGTTGTGGTCGCCCAGCGTGGTCTCGGCACGATCCTGCACGGTGCCACGGTGAATGGTCACGCCTTCACGGATGATGTTGTGATCACCGATTACCAGGCGCGTTTCTTCACCCTTGTACTTCATGTCCGGGGTGTCTTCGCCTACCGAGGAGAACTGGTAGATGCGATTGTGTTTGCCAATGCGGGTCGGACCTTTGAGGATCACGTGCGGCCCGATGACTGTCCCCTCGCCGATTTCCACACCTGCGCCGATGATCGACCAAGGGCCGACCTCAACGTCGGCGGCCAGTACGGCCGACGGATCGATGATTGCGCGAGGGTCAATCAAACTCATAGTTTGCGTTCCGCGCAGATGATCTCAGCGGAGCACACTGGCTTGCCGTCTACCGAGGCCTGGCACTCGAACTTCCAGATCTGGCGCTTGCAGCTGATGAACTTGGCTTCCAGGATCAACTGGTCACCTGGCGTGACCGGGTTGCGGAAGCGCAGCTTGTCGGAGCCCACGAAATAGTAAAGCGTGCCGTCGGCAGGCTTGAGGTCGAGCATTTTGAAACCAAGGATACCGGCAGCCTGGGCCATCGCTTCGATGATCAGCACGCCTGGCATGATTGGATGCGCAGGAAAGTGACCATTGAAGAACGGTTCGTTGATGCTGACATTCTTGTAGGCACGAATGCGCTTTTCCTCGACATTGAGGTCCACTACGCGGTCCACCAGCAGGAACGGGTAACGGTGAGGCAGGTATTCGCGAATCTCGTTGATGTCCATCATTTCGGGGGGAAGCCTGTAATAAAGATTGGGGGCGGGCGAACTAAAGCACGCCCCGCTAGCAAATCAAGGAGGCAGTCTAGCGGCTGTGCACACTTGATATGGAAATGGTATCAGCCTTCTGATGAAGCATTACCGCCAGGGGTCACGTCTCCAACACGCTTTTCCAGCTGCTTGAGACGTCGAGCCATGTCGTCGAGCTGCCTCAAGCGCGCTGCACTCTTGCGCCATTCAGCGGCGGGCTGCATGGCGGTTCCGGATGAGTAGGCCCCGGGCTCGGTAATCGAGTGGGTGACCATGGTCATGCCGGTAATGAAAACGTTGTCGCACACTTCGATATGCCCCACCAGCCCAACGCCACCGGCGAGCATGCAATGCTTGCCGATCTTGGTGCTGCCGGAAATACCTACGCACGCAGCCATGGCGGTGTGATCGCCGACCTGTACGTTGTGGGCGATCTGAATCTGGTTGTCGAGCTTCACGCCATTGCCCAGCACGGTATCGGCCAGGGCCCCGCGATCGACAGCGGTGTTGACGCCGATTTCCACATCATCGCCGATCAATACACCGCCCACCTGGGCGATCTTGTTCCAGATGCCTTTCGAATTGGCGAAGCCGAAGCCCTCGCCACCGATCACGGCACCCGACTGGATGACCACGCGCTCACCGATACGTACATCGTGATACAGGGTCACACGGGGCGCCAACCAGCCATCGGCACCAATGGTGCAGCGGGCGCCGATAAAGCAGTGCGCACCCACCGTTACCCCGGCCGCAATGCGCGCGCCACTTTCGATCACCGCAAAGGCGCCAATGCTTGCCGCAGGATCAACCTGGGCATCATCGGCGATCACCGCAGACGGATGAATCCCGGCTGCGGCCTTGGGTTTTGGATCGAACAGGTGCGACGCCCGTGCATAAGCCAGGTACGGGTCAGCTACCACCAATGCATCCCCCGTAAACCCTTCGGCGTCGGCGGCCTTCAGCAACACGGCTGCGGCTTGGCTATCAACCAGGTATTTACGGTATTGAGGATTTGCGAGGAAGCTCAACTGAGCTGGGCCAGCCTCCTGCAAGGTGGCTAGCCCAGTGATTTCTTTCTCCTTGGAGCCACGCAAGGTGGCCCCCAGGAACTCGGCCAACTCGCCGAGCTTGATAGTCGCGGTCATGGCTTACTTCAGCTGGTTCATGCGCTCGATCACCTGACGGGTGATGTCGTATTGAGGCTTGACGTCGATCACAGCGCCACGCTCGAACACCAGGTCAAAGGCACCTTTCTTGATGACTTCTTCCACAGCGCTGTCGAGTTTCGGCTTCAGCTGTTTCAGCATTTCACGGTCGGCAACAGCCTTGGCTTCGTTCAGTTCTTTGGACTGGAACTGGTAGTCACGGGCCTTTTGCTTGAATTCAAGCTCCAGGCGCTCGCGCTCGCCTTGCTGCATTTTGTCACCACCGGCAACCAGACGATCCTGGATACCCTTGGCGCTGCTTTCCAGCGTCTTGAGCTTGGTCAGTTGCGGACCGAACTTTTTCTCGGCATCCACGGCGTATTTCTTGGCCGCGTCCGACTCCAGCAGAGCCATCTGATAGTTCAGGACGGCGATTTTCATTTCGGCGAAGGCCGGGGTGGTTACCAGCACAGTTGCCAGCAGAACCAATTGAGTCAACTTACGCACGATGTACTCCTACAGAATCCGTTGTCGTTATCTTGGGTCAGACGCTTAGAACGTCTGGCCGAGGGAGAATTGGAAAATCTGGGTTTCAGCGTTATCCGGTTTCTTGATCGGCATGGCCAGAGCAAAGCTCAACGGGCCGAGCGCAGTCACCCACGTCACACCCACACCCACGGAACTGGCGAGGTTACTCAGACTGATATCGTTGCACTGAGTCTGAGACTTCACGCCACTCGGGTTGGTGATCTGGTCGCACTTGGAGTCGAACACGTTACCCACGTCCCAGAATACCGAGGTCCGCAGCGAACGCTGATCCTTGACGAATGGCAGCGGGAACAGAATTTCCGCACCACCCTGGATCAACACGTTGCCACCGAACGGCAGCGGGTCGTTGTCCGAGTCAGCCACTGTGCCATTGTTGCCGGTTACGCCAACACCACGGCTCGGAGTACCACGCGGGCCGAGGGTGCTGTCCTTGAAACCACGTACAGAGTTGAAGCCACCTGCGTAGTAGTTCTCGTAGAACGGTAGACCATGAGTCGAACCATAACCATCGCCATAACCCAATTCGGTGTGCAGGCGCATGGTGTAGTTATCGCTCAGTGGCTGGAACAACTGGCCACGGTAGTCGAGCTTGAAGAACGACAGGTCGCTGCCCGGCGTGGTTGCTTCCAAAGTCAGGCTCTGGGAGTGGCCACGGGTCGCCAGTACGCCTTTGTTCAGGGTCGACTCGGACCAACCGGCCGATGCCTTGAAGTTCAGGAACTTGTCACCTTCGGTACGCACGAAGTTGAAGATCTCGTCCACGGTGTACACACCGGTCTTGATCTCATCCTGTTGCGCGGTCAGGCCGAACGTCAGACGCGAGGTTTCGCTGATCGGGTAACCGATGTTGACACCGGCACCGAGGCTGTCGATTGCATAGCTTGCAACGTCAACGTCGAGGTCTTTGTAGTCGGTGGTGCGGTAGAAGGCGTTGTAGCCCAAGCTCACACCGTCGGCAGTCCAGTAGGGGTCGACATAACCGAAGTTATAGCGGCTCTGGTATTCGCTTCGGGTCAGGCCGATGGAAACCTTGTTACCGGTACCGAGGAAGTTGTTCTGGGTAATCGAACCACCGAGGATCAGGCCGGCACTCTGTGCAAAGCCGACGCTGGCGGTGATCGAACCCGACGCTTGCTCTTCTACGGCGTAGTTCACGTCAACCTGGTCATCCACACCCGGTACAGCCGGGGTCTCAACGTTGACTTCCTTGAAGAAGCCCAGGCGCTCAAGACGGGTCTTGGACTGGTCGATCAGGTAAGTCGACGCCCAGCCACCTTCCATCTGGCGCATTTCACGGCGCAGCACTTCGTCCGCAGACTTGGTGTTGCCACGGAAGTTGATACGGTTCACGTAGGCACGCTTGCCTGGATCGACAACGAAGGTGATGTCCACGGTGTGGTCATCATCATGCGGGGTCGGTACGCCGTTGACGTTGGCGAAGGTGTAGCCTTCGTTACCCAGGCGACGGGTGATCAGCTCGGAAGTGGTGGTCATCAGCTTGCGCGAGAACACTTGGTTCTTCTGCACCAGCAGCAGGGCCTTGACCTGGTCTTCAGGGACTTTCAGGTCGCCGCTGAGCTTCACGTCACGAACGGTGTACTTCTCGCCTTCGTTGACGTTGACAGTGATGTAGACATGCTTCTTGTCAGGGGTGATGGACACCTGGGTCGAAGCGATATCCATGTTGATATAGCCACGGTCCAGGTAGTAGGAACGCAGGCGCTCCAGGTCACCGGACAGCTTTTCACGGGCGTACTTGTCATCGTTCTTGAAGAACGACAACCAGTTGGTGGTCTTGAGTTCGAACAGGTCGATCAGGTCGTCATCAGAGAACTTGGTGTTGCCCACCACGTTGATGTGCTGAATGGCGGCCACGGTGCCTTCGTTGATGTTGACCTTCAGGCCGACACGGTTACGAGGCTGCGGGATCACTTCCGTTTCCACGGTCGCGGAATAGCGGCCCTGGGCAACGTACTGGCGTTGCAGTTCGTTACGCACACCCTCGAGTGTGGCGCGCTGGAAGATCTCGCCTTCGGCCAGGCCGGATTGCTTGAGGCCCTTCATCAGGTCTTCAGTAGAGATCGCCTTGTTACCCTCGATCTCGATACTAGCGACGGAAGGTCGCTCGACCACGGTGATGACCAGGACGTTGCCTTCGCGACCCAGTTGGATATCTTGAAAGAACCCGGTTTTGAACAGCGCACGAGTGGATTCCACCAGGCGACGGTCATCAGCCTGTTCCCCGACGTTCAACGGCAAGGCACCAAAGACGCTACCTGCGGAAACCCGCTGGAGGCCGTTGACGCGAATATCGGAGATAGTGAAGGACTCGGCGTGAACTTCGGCGATCATCAATACGGTGAGAACCGCAGTTAGCAGCAGACGTTTCATGAAGTCCTTTCTTATTCCAACTGGCAATAAACAAACTGCCGCAAAATGCGGCAGATTCGCAATTCAGCGAAGCGTTACAGTCGTCCCAGATCGTTGACCAGAGCTAACAACATCACCCCGACCACCAAACTGATACCGATCTGTATCCCCCAACCCTGCACCCGATCCGACAAGGGGCGACCACGCACCCACTCGACCAGATAAAACAACAGATGCCCCCCATCCAATACTGGAATGGGCAGCAAATTCAAAACCCCCAGGCTAATACTCAGATAAGCCAGGAAATTCAGGAAATCTGCGACACCCGACTGGGCAGAAGCGCCCGCCACTTTAGCAATGGTTATCGGTCCACTCAAGTTTTTTACCGAGAGCTCGCCGAACAACATTTTCTTGAGGGATTCGAGGGTCAGCACACTCATGGTCCAAGTGCGTTTCGCACCCTCGCCAATCGCTGCCAAAGGCCCGAAGCTGACCTCGCGCACCATCGACGGCGGCCACTCTACGCCCTTGACTCCAGCACCCAGGTAGCCCCCGGCCGCCTTGGCTTCGCCCCGCACCGACAAGGTCACAGGGACGTCGATTTGAGCACCATCGCGCTCAACTTTCAGCACAATTTTGGTATCAGGGCGTACACGCACCAGATCGACCACTTGTTGCCAGTCGCCCAGCGACTGACCATCGAGCGCCAGCAGTCGATCGCCGGTTTTCAAGCCGGCAGCCTGGGCCGGACCTTTCGGGTCCAGCTCCGCAAGGACCGGCGGCAGCGCAGGGCGCCATGGGCGAATACCCAGGGATTTGATCGGGTCCGGCTCATCGGCGCCTTTAAGCCAATGATCCAGGGCCAACTCACGTGGCGTCTCAGTGGTGGAGTCTTGTTCGCGCACCACCACATTGACGGTGCCGCTTTCGCCCAAGCGACGAACCAACTGCAGATTGACCGCGCCCCAGCCAGTGGTGGGTTCGCCATCAATGGAAACAATTTCTTGCCCAGCAACCAGGCCGGCCTTGGCCGCCATGCTATCTGCCTCGACCGCACCGATAACCGGACGCACTTGCTGACTACCCAGCATCGCCAAGACCCAGAAAAACACCATCGCCAACAGGAAGTTGGCAATCGGGCCCGCGGCAACAATGGCAATGCGCTGACGAACGGTCTTGCGGTTGAAGGACTGGTCCAGTTGATCGGCCGGCACTTCGCCTTCACGCTCATCGAGCATCTTGACGTAGCCGCCCAGCGGAATGGCCGCAATCACGAACTCGGTGCCATGGCGGTCGTGCCAGCGTACCAGCGGCATGCCGAAACCGACGGAAAAGCGCAATACCTTGACGCCGCAACGACGCGCCACCCAAAAGTGGCCGAATTCGTGGAAGGTAACCAACACACCCAGAGCAACCAGGGTGCCGACAATCATGTAGAGCGCACTCATCTAATTTCTCCGCATTCCAATCCAGTGCCCGAAGGCCTACTGCGCCGACAGACTAACGCGCATTGCGGTTCAGCCATTGCCCGGCCAGCGCTCGAGCCTTTGCATCCGCCTCGAACACCGCGCCCAGGTCATTCACCGCGACCACAGGCTCAAGGCTCAGCACGTCCTCGATGATACTCGCGATCTGCGGAAAGCGGATGCGCCCATCAAGAAACGCCGCCACCGCCACTTCGTTAGCCGCATTGAGCATGGCCGGCGCACTGTTGCCGGCCTCGGCCGCTTGTCGCGCCAGGCGCAGACAAGGGAAGCGCTGCTCGTCCGGCGCCTCGAAGTCCAGGCGGGCGATGGCAAACAGATCCAGAGGCGCGACCCCGGAATCGATCCGCTCAGGCCACGCCAGGGCATTGGCGATCGGTGTGCGCATGTCGGGGTTGCCCAACTGCGCCAATACCGAACCGTCCACATAGTCGACCAGGGAATGAATCACACTTTGTGGGTGAATCACCACCTCAACCTGATCCGGCCGGGCATCGAACAGCCAGCAGGCTTCGATCAACTCCAGGCCCTTGTTCATCATGCTGGCTGAGTCTACGGAGATTTTGCGCCCCATAGACCAGTTCGGATGAGCACAAGCCTGGTCAGGAGAGACATGCTCCAGCTCCGCCGACGGCGTCTGACGGAACGGGCCACCCGAAGCGGTCAGCAGAATGCGACGCACACCGACCTGGCTCAGACCACGGGAAAAATCCCCCGGCATGCACTGGAAGATCGCATTGTGCTCACTGTCGAGAGGCAGCAATACGGCGCCGCTCTTGCGCACCGCCTGCATGAAGAGTGCGCCGGACATCACCAGCGCTTCTTTATTGGCCAGCAGGATCTTCTTGCCCGCATCAACAGCCGCGAGCGTCGGACGTAGGCCCGCAGCACCAACGATGGCTGCCACGACGGTATCGACCTCGGCATCTGCCGAAACCTGGCAAAGCCCCTCCTCGCCCACCAACACTTGAGTGGCAAGACCGGCTGCCCGCAGGTCTTCCTGCAAGCCACGGGCTGCTGCCGCCTCAGGCACTACAGCAAAACGCGGCGCGTGGCGCACGCACAAGGCCAGCAGCTCACTCAGGCGGGTAAACCCGGTCAGGGCGAAAACTTGATAACGGTCCGGGTGACGCGCGATCACATCCAGGGTGCTCAACCCTACCGAGCCGGTTGCACCCAGCACGGTCACTTGCTGCAGGCGGCTCACGAAGCGGTCATCCACAACAGTACGGCGAAGATAGGAATCGCAGCAGTCAGGCTGTCGATACGGTCCAGCACACCACCGTGACCTGGCAGCAGGTTGCTGCTGTCCTTGATCCCGGCCTGGCGCTTGAACATGCTTTCAGTGAGGTCACCGACTACGGAGATAAACACGACGACAGCGGTACCCAACAGCGCCAGGAAGATCTCCTTGGCTGACCAATCGCGTACAACACCGACCACCAGCGTGATGACCAGGGTCAATGCCAGACCGCCGTACACCCCCTCCCAGCTCTTGCCCGGGCTGACAGCCGGCGCCAGCTTGCGCTTGCCGAAGGCCCGACCTGAGAAGTACGCGCCGATATCAGCGCCCCACACCAAGACCATTACCGCCATGATCAGCCAGTTGCCCATGGGCGAATTCTTGATTTCCACCAACCCTTGCCAGGCCGGCAGCAGAATCAACAAACCAATCACCAGCTTGCTGGCAACGCTGGACCAGTGACCGCTGGTGCGCGGAAACGTCAACACCAGGAAAGTCGCAAGCGCCCACCACAACACAGCCGCCCCCAACACCCAAGGCACGACGATGCTCGACAGGGTATGCATCAGAAACAGCAGCACCGCGACCACGGCGGCGTACACCACGCGCGGCAATTGCGCATTGAAACCCGCCAGGCGCGCCCATTCCCAGGCGCCCAGGGTCACGACTAGGCCGATAAACAGCGCAAAGCCGGAACCATCGAGCAGGAAGAACCCGCACAAGGCGATCGGCAGCAGGATCAGTGCAGTGATGATTCGTTGTTTAAGCATTTAAACCCGGGCTCCAGCTTCGATCTGCTCGCTCGTTTTACCGAAGCGACGCTGACGGGAAGCGAAATCGGCCAGCGCATTGCGCATGGCATCGTGTTTGAAGTCCGGCCAGAACAGGTCGGAGAAGTACAGCTCGGTGTAAGCCAGCTGCCACAGCAGGAAGTTGCTGATGCGGTGCTCACCACCGGTACGGATGCACAGGTCCGGCAACGGCAGGTCACCGGTGACCAGGCAGGTTTGCAGCAGTTCGGGCGTAATGTCGTCCGGCCGCAGATGACCGGCCTGCACTTCGCGGGCAAGGCGTTGCGCCGCTTGCGCGATATCCCACTGACCGCCGTAGTTGGCGGCAATCTGCAGCACAAAACGGTTGGCGCCGGCCGTGATAGCTTCCGCCTCGCGCATGGCTGCCTGCAGCTCCGGGTGAAACCGCGAGCGATCACCAATGATGCGCAGGCTGATGTTGTTGTCGTTGAGACGTTTGGCCTCACGACGCAGGGCCTTGAAGAACAGGTCCATCAAGGCACTGACTTCTTCGGCAGGGCGCTGCCAGTTTTCACTGGAGAAGGCGAACAAGGTCAGCACTTCGACCTTGGCTTCGGCGCACACCTCAATCACAGCCCGCACCGCATCGACACCCGCTTTATGCCCGGCTACACCCGGCATAAAGCGTTTCTTCGCCCAGCGATTATTCCCATCCATGATGATCGCGACATGGCGCGGCACCACAGAGGGTACAGTCTGCTTGGTCTTTTCCATGAAGGCGTCCTGACCCCTTATACGGCCATCAGGTCCTTTTCTTTTTCTTCCGTGGCCTTGGTGATCTGGGCCTCGGCATCTTTGGTCAGCTTGTCGATATCGGCAACGGCACGACGCTCTTCGTCTTCGCTGATTTCCTTGTCCTTGACCAGCTTCTTCAGGTCACCCAAGGCATCGCGACGGATGTTGCGCACGGCAACACGGGCATCTTCTGCTGCGCTGCGCGCCTGCTTGGTGAAGCCCTTGCGGGTTTCTTCGGTCAGGGCTGGCATGGAGATCAGCAGCAACTCACCCAGGTTGGTCGGGTTGAGGTTCAGGCCGGCGCTCTGGATTGCCTTGTCGACCGCGGCGAGCATGTTGCGCTCGAATGCCACGACCTGCAGGGTACGCGAGTCTTTCACGGTAACGTTGGCCACGCCGCTCAGCGGGGTGTCAGCGCCGTAGTAAGGCACCATCACGCTGCCCAGGATGCTCGGGTGCGCCTTGCCGGTACGAATCTGGCCGAATGCGTGGCTCAGAGACTCCAGGGATTTCTGCATACGCGCTTGGGCGTCTTTCTTGATTTCGTTGATCATTGTTGGCCTTCCTCGATCAGAGTCCCTTCCGCGCCGCCGTGTACGATATTCAGCAGGGCGCCGGGCTTGTTCATGTTAAATACGCGCAGCGGCATCTTGTGGTCGCGGCACAGGCAAATAGCCGTCAGGTCCATCACGCCCAGCTTGCGATCCAGTACTTCATCGTAGGTCAGATGATCGAACTTCTCGGCATGCGGGTCTTTGAATGGGTCTGCGGTGTACACACCATCCACCTTGGTGGCCTTGAGCACCACATCGGCATCGATCTCGATGGCACGCAGGCAGGCAGCCGAATCGGTGGTGAAGAACGGGTTACCCGTGCCGGCGGCAAAGATCACCACTTCCTTGGAGTTCAGGTGGCGCATGGCTTTACGACGATCATAGTGATCGGTCACGCCGACCATGGAAATAGCCGACATCACGATGGCCGAGATATTGGCGCGCTCCAGGGCGTCGCGCATAGCCAGGGCGTTCATCACAGTGGCCAGCATGCCCATGTGGTCGCCCGTGACCCGATCCATGCCGGCTGCACTCAGCGCCGCGCCGCGGAACAGGTTGCCGCCACCGATCACCAGGCCGACTTGTACGCCGATACCGACCAATTGGCCGACCTCCAGCGCCATGCGGTCGAGCACCTTGGGATCGATCCCGAACTCTTCCGAGCCCATCAGGGCCTCGCCGCTAAGCTTGAGTAGAATGCGTTTATAGCGAGCCTGATAACCACTGCCCTGCTGAGCCATTGCGAATCTCTCCTGCGGCGTATTTTTTAAAAATTCTTGGCGAGCCGTTTACGGCTTGCGTTCACTCTAGCTGGACGCTATCACAGCGCCATCGGAACACGGCTTTGTAAGCCAGTTCCGAGGGGAAGCCAAATAAAATCGGCCTTCCCATTTGAAAAGAGGCTGCGCGCGTGAGCGGGCAGCCTCTTTCGGGCGACAGTTTAAAACTGTCTTATTGCTTGGCGGCAGCCAGCTGGGCAGCAACTTCTTCAGCGAAGTTGTCGACCGGCTTCTCGATGCCTTCGCCTACTTTGAAGTAGGTGAAGGAAACGATTTCAGCACCGGCTTTCTTGGCCAGGTCGCCAACCTTGATTTCAGGGTTCTTGACGAACGCCTGCTCAACCAGGCTCGCTTCAGCCAGGAACTTGCTGATACGGCCTTTGACCATGTTCTCAACAATGTTTTCTGGCTTGCCTTTGATTTTTTCTTCGTTCAGCTGCAGGAATACAGCTTTTTCACGCTCGATCGCTTCGGCCGAAACTTCCGAAGGCAGCAGGAACTCAGGGTTGCTTGCAGCAACGTGCATAGCGATGTCTTTGGCCAGCTCTACGTCGCCGCCTTTCAGAACAACCGCTACACCGATCTTGTTGCCGTGCAGGTAGCCACCAACCACGTCACCTTCAACGCGGACCAGGCGACGGATGTTGACGTTTTCGCCAACCTTGCCGACCAGTACCAGGCGAGCGGCTTCTTGAGCTTCGATCAGAGGCTCAACAGCAGTCAGCTTGTCAGCGAATGCTTTTTCAACGCTGGCAGCTACGAATGCCTTGAAGTCGTCCTGCAGAGCCAGGAAGTCGGTCTGCGAGTTCACTTCCAGCAGAACGGCGGATTTACCGTCTTCTTTCAGAGCGATAGCGCCTTCAGCAGCGACGTTGCCGGCTTTCTTGGCGGCCTTGATGGCGCCCGAAGCACGCATGTCGTCGATGGCTTTTTCGATGTCGCCGCCGGCCTTGGTCAAGGCCTTTTTGCAATCCATCATGCCTTCGCCGGTACGCTCACGCAGTTCTTTAACCAACGCTGCAGTAATCTCTGCCATTTCAAAATCCTCTTGGATAGGTTTTCAACCATTCCACCCGATCAAACGGGCGATCAATTCTTCCCGAATCACCTTTGTAGGCTGCTGCACGTTACAGTCGCTAGGTTGCGCTGTCACAAGTGAGCGCCGACAAATGGTTTTCGAGGTGGCAAAAAGGGGGCCAAGCCCCCTTTTTGCTTACTGAGTCAACGCCAGGGCGCTATTACTCAGCGGCAGCTACCGGAGCTTCTTCAACGAACTGCTCGGTACCACCAGCAACGTGGTTGCGACCACGGATTACAGCGTCAGCCATCGAACCCATGTACAGCTGGATAGCGCGGATTGCGTCATCGTTGCCTGGGATGATGTAGTCAACGCCTTCCGGGCTGCTGTTGGTATCGACTACGCCGATAACAGGGATGCCCAGCTTGTTGGCTTCGGTGATCGCGATGCGCTCGTGATCAACGTCGATAACGAACAGTGCGTCAGGCAGACCGCCCATGTCCTTGATACCACCCAGGGAACGATCGAGCTTTTCCAGGTCACGGGAGCGCATCAGCGCTTCTTTCTTGGTCAGCTTGGCGAAAGTACCGTCTTCGGCTTGTACTTCAAGGTCACGCAGACGCTTGATGGAAGCACGGATGGTTTTGAAGTTGGTCAGCATGCCGCCCAACCAGCGGTGATCGACGTACGGCGAACCGCAACGTGCTGCTTCTTCAGCAACGATCTTGCCAGCGGAACGCTTGGTGCCGACGAACAGAATCTTGTTTTTGCCCTGGGCCAGACGCTCTACGAAAGTCAGAGCTTCGTTGAACATTGGCAGGGTTTTTTCAAGGTTGATGATGTGGATCTTGTTACGCGCGCCGAAAATGTATTTACCCATTTTCGGGTTCCAGTAACGGGTCTGGTGACCGAAGTGCACACCGGCCTTCAGCATATCGCGCATGTTGACTTGGGACATGATAGTTCCTTAATAAGTCGGGTTTGGCCTCCACGTATCCCAATGACCAACCAGCGGCATCAAGGCCTCCGGCACCCAGGTCATCGTGTCGACACGTGTGTGGATTTAAGCTTTGCGGGGTATCCCCGGAAAGCGGCGCATTTTATACCACAGCATCGACGAAAACGAAACCCGCAATCACATCTGCCGTCGACCGCTTTCACGCAAGCCCTTGAATAGAGCCCACAACCCCCTACCTTATAGAGAGAAGCGATTATCAGAGGCTCATGATTTGACGCCATCGTCTGTTAGAATCGCGTTTTTTGTGGCTTGTGCGAATTCTGTAACCTTTTGTCGCACGCCCGTAAACCGTATTGATTTCAGCGCGTCGCGCTAGAGAGAGCCTGTATGACCGTAAGTTTGAAAACCGCCGAAGACATCGCCGGCATGCGCATCGCCGGCAAACTGGCTGCCGACGTGCTGGAAATGATCGCCGAACACGTCAAGCCCGGCGTCACCACCGACACCCTGAACCAGATCTGCCACGACTATATAGTCAATGTGCAAAAGGCCATCCCTGCCCCGCTGAACTACAAGGGTTTCCCCAAGTCGATCTGCACCTCGGTCAACCACGTGGTCTGCCACGGGATCCCGGGCGACAAACCCCTGAAGGACGGCGACACCCTGAACATCGACGTCACCGTGATCAAGGACCGCTACTTCGGCGACACCAGCCGCATGTTCCATGTCGGCACTGTGCCGGTCTGGGCCGAGCGCCTGTCCCAGGTGACCCAGGAATGCATGTACAAGGCCATCGAAATCGTCAAACCCGGCTGCCGCCTGGGCGACATCGGTGAAGTGATCCAGAAGCACGCGGAAAAGAACGGCTTCTCGGTGGTGCGCGAGTTCTGCGGCCACGGCATCGGCACCGTGTTCCACGAAGAGCCACAGATCCTGCACTACGGCCGCGCCGGCACCGGCATGGAGCTGAAAGCAGGCATGACCTTCACCATCGAGCCCATGATCAACCAGGGCAAGGCCGACACCAAGGTGCTGGGCGACGGCTGGACTGCCATCACCAAGGACCGCAAGCTCTCGGCCCAGTGGGAACATACCTTGCTGGTCACCGAAACCGGCTACGAGATCTTCACCCTGCGCGCCGACGACACGATCCCGCGCACGTCGGGTGCGGCTTCGGCGTAAAGCTTGCTTAGGTTTTCCCCCACTGTGTTGTGACTGACTGATAGATAGAAAGGAAAGCCGATCGATGCCCCAGGTGGATCCCGAACTCTTCGACCGTGGCCAGTTCCAGGCCGAACTGGCGTTGAAGGCAAGCCCCATCGCCGCCTTCAAGAAGGCTATCCGCCAGGCCCGCGAGGTGCTCGATGAGCGCTTTCGCAGTGGCCGGGACATCCGCAGGCTGATCGAGGACCGCGCCTGGTTCGTCGATAACATCCTGCAAAAGGCTTGGGAGCAGTTCAGCTGGAGCGAAGACGCCGACATCGCTCTGGTGGCGGTCGGCGGCTACGGGCGCGGCGAACTGCACCCCTACTCCGACATCGACCTGCTGATCCTGCTGGACAGCGCCGACCATGAGATCTTTCGCGATTCCATCGAGCGTTTTCTCACGTTGCTGTGGGACATCGGCCTGGAAGTTGGCCAGAGCGTGCGCTCGGTGGACGAATGCGCCGAAGAGGCCCGCGCCGACCTGACCGTCATCACCAACCTGATGGAAAGCCGCACCATCGCTGGCCCCGAACGCCTGCGCCAGCGCATGCTCGAAGTCACCAGCACCGCGCACATGTGGCCGAGCAAGGACTTCTTCCTGGCCAAACGCGCCGAGCAGAAGGCCCGGCACCACAAATACAACGACACCGAATACAACCTGGAACCCAACGTCAAAGGCTCGCCCGGTGGCCTGCGGGATATCCAGACGATTTTGTGGGTTGCCCGTCGCCAGTACGGCACCCTGAACCTGCGTGCCCTGGCGGGCGAAGGCTTCCTGGTGGAAAGCGAAAACGCCCTGCTGGCCGCCTCCCAGGAGTTTCTGTGGAAAGTGCGCTACGCCTTGCACATGCTCGCCGGGCGCTCCGAAGACCGCCTGCTGTTCGACCACCAACGCTCCATCGCCACCCTGTTGGGGTTTGAAGGCGAAGACGCGAAGACCAGCATCGAAAGCTTCATGCAGCAGTACTACCGGGTGGTCATGAGCATTGCCCAGCTCAGCGACCTGATCATCCAGCACTTCGAAGAAGTGATCCTCGCTCCTGAGGACGAAGCACCACCTCAGCCGATCAACTCACGCTTCCAATTGCACGACGGCTATATCGAGGCGCGCAACGACAACGTCTTCAAACGCACCCCGTTCGCCATGCTGGAAATCTTCGTGCTGATGGCCCAGCAGCCGGAAATCAAGGGCGTGCGCGCCGACACCATCCGTTTGCTGCGGGAAAACCGTCACCTGATCGACGATGACTTTCGCAACGATATCCGCAACACCAGCCTGTTCATCGAGCTGTTCAAGTGCAAGATCGGCATCCACCGCAACCTGCGGCGCATGAACCGCTACGGCATCCTCGGGCGCTACCTGCCGGAGTTCGGCTTTATCGTCGGGCAGATGCAGCACGACCTGTTCCACATCTACACCGTGGACGCCCACACCCTGAACCTGATCAAGCACCTGCGTAAGCTGCAGTACACCCAGGTGTCAGAGAAATTCCCGCTGGCCAGCAAACTCATGGCCAAGCTACCCAAGCCCGAGCTGATCTACCTCGCCGGCCTGTACCACGACATCGGCAAGGGCCGCCATGGCGATCATTCCGAAGTCGGCGCCGTCGACGCAGAGGCGTTCTGCCAGCGCCACCAGTTGCCGCTGTGGGACAGCCGCCTGATCGTCTGGCTGGTGCAGAACCACCTGGTGATGTCAACCACCGCCCAGCGCAAGGACTTGTCCGACCCGCAGGTGATCCACGACTTCGCTGGCATCGTTGGCGATGAAACCCGCCTCGACTACCTGTATGTGCTGACGGTCTCCGACATCAACGCCACCAACCCCACGCTGTGGAACTCCTGGCGCGCCAGCCTGCTGCGCCAGCTCTACACCGAGACCAAGCGCGCCCTGCGCCGTGGCCTGGAAAACCCAGTGGACCGCGAAGAGCAGATCCGCCGCACCCAAAGCGCAGCCCTGGACATCCTGGTGCGTGGCGGCAACGACCCGGACGATGTCGAGCAACTCTGGTCGCAACTGGGCGACGACTACTTTCTGCGCCACACCGCCGGCGATGTGGCCTGGCACAGTGACGCGATCCTGCAGCAGCCGGCCGATGGCGGGCCTTTGGTGCTGATCAAGGAAACCACCCAGCGCGAATTCGAAGGCGGCACGCAGATTTTCATCTATGCGCCGGACCAGCACGACTTCTTCGCCGTGACCGTGGCCGCCATGGACCAGCTCAACCTGAACATTCATGACGCACGGGTCATCACCTCCAGCAGTCAGTTCACCCTCGACACCTACATTGTGCTCGACACCGACGGCGACTCGATCGGTGACAACCCGGTGCGGGTGAAAAAGATCCGCGAAGGCCTTACCGAGGCCCTGCGCAACCCTGACGACTACCCGACCATCATCCAGCGCCGGGTACCGCGCCAGCTCAAGCACTTTGCGTTTGCGCCCCAGGTGACCATCTCCAACGACGCCCAACGGCCGGTGACCGTGCTGGAACTCAGCGCACCGGACCGCCCGGGCCTGCTGGCACGCATCGGCGGGATTTTCCTGGAGTTCGACCTGTCGTTGCAGAACGCCAAGATTGCGACCCTCGGCGAGCGCGTGGAAGACGTGTTCTTCATCACCGACGCCGATAACCAACCGCTGTCCGACCCGGAGCTGTGCCTGCGCTTGCAGGAAGCCATCGTGCAGCAGTTGAGCGTGACCCAGGAACCCGGCGTCGAGCTCACGCGCCTGACCCTTTGAATTTTCAACTTTGTGAACACACCCTTTTGTAGGAGCCGGCTTGCCGGCGATACGGCCACCTCGGTGCCTCAGGTGTACCGAGGCGATGCCATCGCTGGCAAGCCAGCTCCTACAGGGTCTGTGTTTACCGTGATAGAGGCTTACATGAACAACGCCCTGAACCAGCTCCAGCCCTACCCGTTCGAAAAACTGCGCGCCCTGCTCGGCAGCGTCACGCCCAACCCGGACAAGCGCCCGATCGCGCTGTCCATCGGCGAACCCAAGCACACGTCCCCGGAGTTCGTCGCCAAGGCCTTGGCCGACAACCTCGACCAGATGGCGGTGTACCCGACCACCCTGGGCATCCCGGCCTTGCGCGAGGCCATTGGCGCCTGGTGCGAACGCCGTTTCAACGTGCCCAAGGGCTGGCTGGACCCTGCGCGCAACATCCTGCCGGTGAACGGCACCCGCGAGGCGCTGTTTGCCTTCACCCAGACCGTGGTCAATCGCGGTGACGACGCCCTGGTGGTGAGCCCGAACCCGTTCTACCAGATCTACGAAGGCGCGGCGTTCCTGGCCGGTGCCAAGCCACACTACCTGCCTTGCCTGGATGCCAACGGCTTCAACCCGGATTTCGATGCCGTGACGCCGGACATCTGGAAACGCTGCCAGATCCTGTTCCTGTGCTCCCCGGGTAACCCGACCGGCGCGCTGATCCCGGTCGATACCCTGAAAAAACTCATCGCCCTGGCCGACGAACATGACTTCGTCATCGCCGCCGACGAGTGCTACAGCGAACTGTACTTCGACGAACAAACCCCACCACCGGGCCTGTTGAGCGCCTGCGTCGAGCTGGGCCGCCAGGACTTCAAGCGCTGCGTGGTATTCCATAGCCTGTCCAAGCGCTCCAACCTGCCAGGCCTGCGCTCCGGTTTTGTGGCCGGCGACGCCGACATCCTCAAGGCGTTCCTGCTGTACCGCACCTATCACGGCTGCGCGATGCCGGTGCAGACGCAACTGGCCAGCATTGCAGCCTGGCAGGATGAAGCCCACGTGCTCGACAATCGTGACTTGTATCGCGAAAAATTCGACGCTGTGTTGGCGATTCTCAAGCCGGTGCTGGACGTAGAGAGCCCGGATGGCGGCTTCTATTTGTGGCCGAATGTGAAGGGCGACGACACCGCGTTCTGTCGCGACCTGTTCGTGGAAGAACACGTGACCGTGGTACCGGGCTCGTACCTGTCTCGCGAGGTGGACGGCTTTAACCCAGGCGCCGGTCGTGTACGTCTGGCACTGGTCGCGCCGTTGGCGGAGTGCGTGGAAGCAGCGGAGCGGATTCGCGACTTTATTCAACGCAGACGATGAAAGGCCGAGCCCACGCGCTCCACACATACATGGGCTTACACTCTCACACAGCATGATCAGGAACGTTCTTGTGGTCTGGACGAATAAACCAATACCTTCGTCCTACCTGACCACAGGAACAACCATGATCAGTGCAGCCGCTCATCCAGCTACTCGCTACTCACCAGCCACCACTCAAAGCGCTGACCCCACCACCGACGCGCCCGCTCTTTCAAGGCATCGGCGCAACATTGGTGAGCCTCGCAAGTACTGGCCGCAGAACAGCACGATCAAAATCGCCCTATTCGAACACGCCCCGGACAGTGAATATGCGAAGGCGGTCAAAGCAGCCGCGAGCGAGTGGTTGCCCCATATCAATCTCAAATTCGAATTCGTGGCAGGCAACAAAGGCGATGTTCGAATTGAAGCCGTCAGAAACAGCGCCGGCCACTCAGTCATCGGCAAAACGTCGAATCGCATGGGCCAGGCGATCCCGTCCATGACACTACCGACAGACCACAAGCACCCCAGGTTCGCATACGTTGTCATGCATGAGTTTGGACATATGCTGGGGGCTCATCACGCCCACCAACATCCAGACTCGAACATTCCGTGGAACAGAGATAAGACCTACGAGTACTACAAGAAAACCCACAACATGGGTAAGTCTGAAGTAGACAACAATGTCCTCCCCTTGCCCAAACGGCCGAAATACGACCTGCTTCCCTATGACGGAGACTCTATCATGCACTATGAAATCAAGCCGGACGTTACGGATGGGAGCTGGGGCCAGTCCGAAACCTGGTCGTTGAGTGACGGCGATATTGCCTGGGCGAAAAAAGCCTACCCCAAAGAACAGCCAACTGAGTCGCCAGTCACCTGATCTTGCCCAGGTTCGCCTCACTCATATCCAGATCCGCCAGCACCTCACGTAGCACGTCATCACCAATCTGGTGATGACGACTCAGACTGTACAACTCCAACCGCTGCGCCCGCAGGGCCTTGAGCCGCAATTTTCGCTCCAACAGGTCCATCTGCTGTGCCAGCGCCTGGGCTTCGGCGGAGTCGTTGAACACGTCCAATTGATGACGATATTCCGACATCAGCCGTGCCTTGAGCTCAGTGGCAAGCGCGGCTTGGGCGGCGTCCTGAGTTTCGGCGTCTGCGGGCTCTTCTGCCTCAAGCGCATGGATTGCCGCGACGGCAGTCTTCTTCCAGGCTTCGCGCACTTCCTTGTGGCGTTTTTCGTCCGGGCTCTTCTCAATGCCTCGCAGCAACAATGGCAAAGCGATACAGGCGGCAATCAGCGACAACAGAATCACCCCGGCCGCGATGAAAATCAGCAAGTCACGTTCAGGAAAAACCTGTCCAGGCGCCAGCAACAACGGCACCGACATCACACCCGCCAACGTCACCGCACCGCGCACGCCGCCGACCGTCAACAGCCAGCAGGAACGGGCGGTCGGTACCAGCGTCAATTCACTTTTCCCACGCAACCTGCGCAGTAAACCCGACAGCCGCCAGATGCTCTGCACCCAGATAAAACGCAGCACCACCAGCACCAGGAAGATCGCGACCACATCCAGGCAGCGATAAAACAGAGTTGGCCACAGTGTCGGCTCATGGCTGACCACCGCCTTGATAATGTCCGGCAACTGCAGGCCCAGCAGCAGGAAGATCAAGCCGTTGAAAGCAAACTCCAACAACGACCAGACGCTGCGGTTGAGCAAACGCGTGCTCGTCTGGCGCGGCAGCAGGTCGAGCCAGCTTTGCATCATGCCCGCTGCTACCGCCGACAAAATCCCCGACGCGCCCAAACGCTCAGCCAACACATAAGCGGCAAACGGCAGCAGCAACATGAACACCACGTGGGTCGCCGGGTCATCCCAACCCCGGGCAATCATCCACGCACGCAAACGGCCCACCAGCCAGCTCAGCGCAACCCCCACGGCCAGGCCACCGACGGCCACCAAGACAAACGTGAGGCTGGCATCGGCCAGGGAAAACACCCCGGTCAACGCCGCCGCCAGGGCGAACTTGAAGGTCACCAGGCCCGACGCATCATTCATCAATGCCTCGCCCTGCAACATGTGCATCAGCGGAGTAGGCAAACGGTTCTGGGAAATGGCGGACACGGCCACAGCATCCGTCGGCGACAAAACCGCCGCCAGGGCGAAGGCCACCGGCAGCGGGATCGTAGGCAATATCCAGTGAATGAAATAACCGGCACCGACCACCGTGAACAGCACCAGCCCCACCGCCAGCGTCAGGATCGGCCCGCGCAGCCGCCAAAGCTCTCGCTTGGGCATGCGCCAACCATCGGAGAACAACAACGGCGGCAGGAACAGAAACAGGAACAGCTCCGGGTCCAGTGCCACGTGCAACCCCAGCGTAGGCCACGCCAGCAAGGCGCCGGCGGCAATCTGCACCAGGGGCAACGGCAGAGGAATGACACGCCCGACCAGACGCGAAACGCTGACCAGCATCAGCAGAATAAGAACGGTGTAGGCGGTTTGCATAACGCGGGTTTCCCGGACAATCGACGTGCAACGACACACATACGGCAACAACTCGCCGTTGAAGTGCCATATAACCCAGCTATGTTACCCACCTGGCTGTAGCCTGACATTTGCACATAAGTCGCACGCCGGCATGACGAGCGGCACCCAAACCCGCTGGTCGTGGCATAATCCGTGACCTTCCGTTTTCACACGCTCAAAGGGGGCAATTCCTTGACCGCTTCAAGCAAAACGTTGCACCTTTTCGGCATCAAAGCCTGCGACACCATGAAAAAGGCCCGCACCTGGCTCGATGAGCACGCTGTGAGCTATGAGTTCCACGACTACAAAACAGCCGGTATCGACCGCGAACACTTGACCCAATGGTGCAACGAGCACGGTTGGCAGGTGGTTTTGAACCGTGCGGGCACCGCCTTTCGCAAACTCGAAGACGAACGCAAAGCCGATCTCGATCAGTCGAAAGCCATTGAATTGATGCTCGCGCAACCTTCGATGATCAAGCGCCCGGTGCTTGATCTCGGTGACAGAACCCTGATTGGCTTCAAGCCAGATAGTTATTCGGCGGCCCTCAAGTAGGCCAGCCCTTTCCATTTTGTAGAGGTAACAGCATGTCCAATTCCCTGTTCAGCCTGGGCTTCGGCGTCGGCACTCAGAACCGCCAAGGTGCTTGGCTGGAAGTGTTTTACGCACAACCGCTGCTCAACCCATCGGCCGAGATCATCGCCGCCATTGCACCGATCCTCGGTTACACCGAAGGCAACCAGGCGATCACCTTCACCATCAGCCAAGCACTGCAACTGGCTGATGCGCTCAAGAATGTCGATGCGACCCAATCCGCGCTGCTCAATCGCCTGGCTGAAAGCCACACGCCACTGGTCGCCACCCTGCTGGCCGAAGACGCCGCACTGACCTCCACGCCGGAGGCCTACCTCAAGCTGCACCTGCTGTCCCATCGCCTGGTCAAGCCCCACGGCCTGAGCCTGGCCGGTGTGTTCCCGCAACTGCCGAATGTGGCCTGGACCAGCCAGGGCGCCATCGACATCAGCGAACTGGCCGAACGCCAACTGGAAGCGCGCCTGCGTGGCGAGCTGCTGGAAGTGTTCTCGGTGGACAAGTTCCCGAAAATGACCGACTACGTGGTTCCGGCCGGCGTGCGTATCGCTGACGCAGCGCGTCTGCGCCTGGGCGCCTACGTGGGCGAAGGCACCACCGTGATGCACGAAGGTTTCGTCAACTTCAACGCCGGCACTGAAGGCCCGGGCATGATCGAAGGCCGTGTATCGGCTGGCGTGTTCGTCGGCAAGGGCTCGGATCTGGGCGGCGGTTGCTCCACCATGGGCACCCTGTCGGGTGGCGGCAACATCGTGATCAAGGTGGGCGAAGGCTGTCTGATCGGCGCCAACGCCGGTATCGGTATCCCGTTGGGCGACCGCAACACCGTGGAATCGGGCCTGTACGTCACCGCTGGCACCAAGGTTGCGCTGCTGGACGAGCAGAACCAACTGGTCAAGGTGGTCAAGGCACGCGAACTGGCCGGCCAGCCGGACCTGCTGTTCCGCCGCAATTCCGAGACCGGTGCTGTGGAGTGCAAAACCCACAAATCGGCCATCGAACTGAACGAAGCGCTGCACGCTCACAACTAAGCAGCCACTCGATGCCACTAGCGGGCCCCTACCCCGGGGCTCGCTTATACGAGTCTTTATCACCATGCTTGTGCCCTCTCCCTGGCGCGCCGACTTTCCGGCCATCGCCACCCTGCAACGGCAAGACCAGACCTACCTGGACAACGCCGCCACCACACAAAAACCCCAAGCCCTGTTGGATGCCATCAGCCATTACTACGCCAATGGCGCAGCCAATGTGCACCGTGCCCAGCATTTGCCAGGGGCTCACGCGACTCAGGCGTTTGAAGACAGCCGCAGCAAGGTCGCGCAGTGGTTGAATGCAGGTGACAGCGGGCAAATCGTGTTCACCCACGGCGCGACGTCGTCGCTGAACCTCTTGGCCTATGGCCTTGAGCACTTATTCAATGCGGGCGATGAGATTGTCATCAGCGCCCTGGAGCACCACGCCAACCTGCTGCCCTGGCAGCAACTGGCCAAACGCCGCGCGCTGAACCTGGTGGTATTGCCCCTGGGTGAAGACGGCGTGATTGACCTTGCCGCCGCCGCCGAACTGATCGGCCCGCGCACGCGCCTGCTGGCGGTGAGCCAGTTGTCCAACGTGCTCGGCGCCTGGCAGCCACTCGACGCCCTGCTCGCGCTGGCCCAGCCACATGGCGCACTGACCATCATTGACGGTGCCCAGGGCATCGTCCATGGCCGTCACGACGTACAGGCCCTGGGGTGCGACTTCTATGTCTTCTCCAGCCACAAACTCTACGGGCCGGACGGCGTCGGCGTGCTGTTTGGTCGCAACGAAGCCCTGCATCACCTGCGCCACTGGCAGTTCGGGGGCGAGATGGTGCAACAGGCCGACTACCACAGCGCCAGCTTTCGCCCGGCGCCCCTGGGTTTCGAAGCCGGCACGCCGCCGATCGCCAGCGTAATCGGCCTGGGGGCCAGCCTGGACTACCTGGGTTCGCTGGACCAAAACGCAGTGATCACCCACGAAGCCGCCTTGCACGACTATTTGTTGCGCGGGCTCAAAGCGCGCAATGGCGTGCAGGTACTCGGAGCGCCACAGGTGGCCTTGGTCAGTTTTGTGGTCGAGGGCGTGCACAACGCTGATCTCGCCCACCTGCTGACTGAGCAAGGCATTGCCGTGCGGGCCGGTCATCATTGTGCGATGCCGTTGCTCAAGGCGATGCAGCTGTCGGGGGCGATTCGTGTGTCCCTGGCGCTGTACAACGACTCCGACGATCTGGAGCGTTTCTTTGAAGCGCTGGATCAAGCGCTGGATATGCTGCGATGAGTTTGCCGGTGGATGCAGTGGCAGCGCTTGAAGCCTTCCAGGCTGTCGGCAGTTGGGAACAGCGCGCGCGGATGCTGATGCAATGGGGCGAACGTCTGCCGGCCCTGGCCGACGGGGATAAAGTCGACGCCAACCTGGTGCAGGGCTGTGAAAGCCTGGTCTGGTTGGTGGGGCACTTGCAGGATGGCCGTTGGCAGTTTGCTGCCGCCAGCGATGCACGGATGATTCGCGGGTTGGTGGCGCTGTTGCTGGCGCGGGTCAATGGGTTGACGGCCGCTGAGTTGCAGGCTGTTGATCTGCCGGACTGGTTCAACCAGCTGGGGCTTTCCCGCCAACTGTCGCCGTCCCGCAGCAATGGCCTTAACGCGGTCCTGCAGCGCATGCGAGCGTTGGGCCATACATAAAAACAAATGTGGGAGCTGGCTTGCCTGCGATAGCGGTGGATCAGTCAACATTTTCAGTGACTGACATACTGCAATCGCAGGCAAGCCAGCTCCCACATTTTGAATATGTGCAGGGCAGCGAAATCTAAGCGGGTTTGGTTCGCTCCGACGGCCTACGCACCCCGGCAACGATCTTGTCCACCGCCTTGGTCGCCGCGACCATGCCAAACGTCGCCGTCACCATCATCACCGCGCCAAACCCACCCGCGCAGTCCAGCTTCACCCCATCCCCGACAAAACTCTTCTGCAAGCAGATGCTGCCATCCGGCTTGGGATAGCGCAGTTGCTCGGTGGAAAACACACACGGCACGCTGTAATGGCGGGTCACGGTGCGCGAGAAGCCGTAGTCGCGGCGCAGGGTTGAGCGCACTTTGGAAGCCAACGGATCGTTGAAGGTACGGTTGAGGTCACACACCTGGATCAACGTCGGGTCGATCTGCCCGCCGGCGCCCCCGGTGGTGATGATCTGGATCTTGCGGCGCTTGCACCAGGCAATCAGCGCCGCCTTGGCGTTGACCGCGTCGATGCAGTCGATCACGCAGTCGATGTCTGGCGTGACGTATTCGGCCATGGTGTCGCGGGTCACGAAGTCCGCGACCGCGTGCACCGTGCAATCCGGGTTGATGCCGCGCAGGCGCTCAGCCATCACCTCGACCTTGGGTTTGCCCACGGTGCTGTCCAGGGCATGCAACTGGCGGTTGCTGTTGCTGACGCAGACGTCGTCCAGGTCAAACAGCGAAATCTCGCCCACCCCGCAACGGGCCATGGCTTCCGCCGCCCAGGAGCCCACGCCGCCGACGCCGACGATCGCCACATGGGCCGCTTTCAAGCGTTCCAGGCCTTCAATGCCATACAAGCGGGCGACGCCTGCAAACCGTGGATCTTCTGTACTCATGACCATTACCCCAAAAACCGGCGCGCATTATGGACTACAGAGCGACAAGTTCGAAGCGACAAGCTACAAGTAAAGAACTTAGATGGCCTTTCGCTGACTAATGTCCGGTTTTTCTCTGCTTGCTGTACGGTCAGGGAAGGGCCGGTGTAGGATGCGCGCCGTTCGGCGCAGGCCGACACCTCTTTTCGTTCCACACCCTTTGGAACCCGAAATAGCCATGGCATCGCGTAAATTTGGACTCAACCTGGTGATCGTGCTGGCAATCGCCGCGCTGTTCACCGGCTTCTGGGCGCTGATCAACCGCCCGGTCACCACCCCCAACTGGCCTGAACAGATCTCCGGGTTTTCGTACTCGCCGTTCCAACAAGGCCAGTTCCCACAGAAAGACCAATACCCGACCGACGATCAGATGCGCCAGGACCTGGCGATCATGAGCAAGCTGACGGACAACATCCGTACCTACTCGGTTGACGGCACCCTGGGGGACATCCCCAAGCTGGCGGAAGAATTCGGCCTGCGAGTGACCCTGGGGATCTGGATCAGCCCGGACCTGGAACGCAACGAACGTGAGATCCAGCGCGCCATCGAAATCGCCAACAGCTCGCGCAGCGTGGTGCGGGTGGTGGTCGGCAACGAAGCGTTGTTCCGCGAAGAGATCACCCCCGAAGCGCTGATCGTGCTGCTCGACCGGGTGCGCGCCGCCGTGAAAGTGCCGGTGACCACCTCCGAGCAATGGCACATCTGGGAAAAGAACCCGCAACTGGCCAAGCACGTCGACCTGATCGCCGCGCACATCCTGCCGTTCTGGGAATACATCCCGATGGACAAGGCCGGCCAATACGTACTCGACCGTGCCCGAGACCTGAAAAAACTGTTCCCGAAAAAGCCCTTGCTGCTGTCGGAAGTGGGCTGGCCGAGTAACGGCCGTATGCGCGGTGGGAACGAAACGTCGCCAGCCGACCAGGCCATTTACCTGCGCACGCTGGTGAACAAGCTCAACCGCCAGGGCTACAACTACTTCGTGATCGAAGCGTTCGACCAGCCGTGGAAGGTCAGCGACGAAGGTTCTGCCGGCGCCTACTGGGGCGTGTACAACGCCGCGCGCCAGCAGAAATTCAACTTTGAAGGCCCGGTGGTTGCGATCCCGCAATGGCGCGTACTGGCCATCGGCTCGGTGGTACTGGCACTGCTGTCGCTGACCCTGCTGATGATCGACGGCTCGGCCCTGCGCCAGCGTGGCCGTACCTTCCTGACCTTTATCGCGTTCCTGTGCGGTTCGGTGCTGGTGTGGATCGGCTACGACTACAGCCAGCAATACAGCACCTGGTTCAGCGTGACCGTGGGTATCTTGCTGGCACTCGGCGCCCTCGGCGTGTTTATCGTGCTGTTGACCGAAGCCCATGAACTGGCTGAGGCGGTGTGGACCCACAAGCGCCGGCGTGAATTCCTGCCGGTTGAAGGGGATTCGGATTACCGCCCGAAAGTGTCGATCCACGTGCCGTGCTACAACGAGCCGCCGGAGATGGTCAAACAGACCCTCGACGCCCTGGCAGCACTCGATTACCCGGACTACGAAGTCCTGATCATCGACAACAACACCAAGGACCCGGCTGTTTGGGAACCCGTGCGTGATTACTGCGAAACCCTCGGCCCGCGCTTCAAGTTCTTCCACGTCTCGCCCCTGGCCGGTTTCAAGGGCGGCGCGCTGAACTACCTGATCCCGCACACCGCCAAGGATGCCGAAGTGATCGCGGTGATCGACTCGGACTACTGCGTGTCGCCGAACTGGCTCAAGCACATGGTGCCGCACTTCGCCGACCCGAAAATCGCCGTGGTGCAGTCGCCGCAGGACTACCGCGACCAGAACGAAAGTACCTTCAAGAAGCTCTGCTACGCCGAATACAAGGGTTTCTTCCATATCGGCATGGTCACCCGCAACGACCGGGACGCGATCATCCAGCACGGCACCATGACCATGACCCGTCGCTCGGTGCTCGAGGAACTGGGCTGGGCCGACTGGTGTATCTGCGAAGACGCCGAACTGGGCCTGCGCGTGTTCGAGAAAGGCCTGTCGGCGGCGTATTACCACGACAGCTACGGTAAAGGCCTGATGCCGGATACCTTTATCGACTTCAAGAAACAGCGTTTCCGCTGGGCGTATGGCGCGATCCAGATCATCAAGCGCCACACCGCCAGCCTGCTGCGCGGCAAGGACACCGAGCTGACCCGTGGCCAGCGCTACCACTTCCTCGCGGGCTGGCTGCCGTGGGTGGCGGACGGCATGAATATCTTCTTCACCGTGGGCGCGCTGTTGTGGTCGGCGGCGATGATCATCGTGCCAACGCGGGTCGACCCGCCGCTGCTGATTTTCGCGATCCCGCCCTTGGCGTTGTTCGTGTTCAAGGTGGGCAAGATCATCTTCCTGTACCGCCGCGCCGTGGGCGTGAACCTCAAGGACGCGTTCTGCGCGGCCCTGGCGGGCCTGGCGTTGTCGCACACCATCGCCAAGGCGGTGCTGTACGGCTTCTTCACCAGTAGCATTCCGTTCTTCCGTACACCGAAGAACGCCGACAACCACGGCTTCTGGGTCGCGATTTCCGAAGCCCGGGAAGAGATGTTCATCATGCTGCTGCTCTGGGGCGCGGCACTGGGGATCTACCTGGTGCAAGGCCTGCCCAGCAATGACATCCGCTTCTGGGTGGTGATGCTGCTGGTGCAGTCGCTGCCGTACGTGGCGGCGCTGATCATGGCGTTCCTTTCGTCGCTGCCCAAACCCGCAGCGACGCCGGCGCCTGAACCGGCCGTGTAAAAACTTGCGCAATGCACTAAACGGCGGCCTCTGGCCGCCGTTTTGCTATAAGATAACGGCCGTTTTGTGGGTCTTAGCCGAGCGCTGCTCTCTGTGGGAGCTGGCTTGCCTGCGATGCAAACGCCGCGGTTTGGCAGGTAGACCGTGGCGATGCTATCGCAGGCAAGCCAGCTCCCACATTGGATCTGCGTTGTTTCAAGTCCACATGCGTCCTGCGCCCATTACACGCTTCCGGAGCTTTCCATGACGGCCCATGCCGACCTTTCGCCGACCCTTCAACTTGCCATCGACCTGATCCGTCGCCCCTCGGTCACGCCGATCGACGCCGATTGCCAGAAGCTGATGATGCAGCGCCTGGGCGACGCCGGTTTTGCGCTCGAGCCGATGCGCATTGAAGACGTGGACAACTTCTGGGCCACCCACGGCAAGCACGAAGGCCCGGTGCTGTGCTTTGCCGGTCACACCGACGTGGTGCCCACCGGCCCGGTCAAGGCCTGGCAGAACGACCCGTTCGACGCACTGATCGATGAAAACGGCATGCTCTGCGGGCGTGGCGCGGCAGACATGAAGGGCAGCCTGGCGGCCATGCTCGTGGCGTCGGAGCGTTTCGTCACCGACTACCCGGACCACCGCGGTTCGGTCGCGTTCCTGATCACCAGCGATGAAGAAGGCCCGGCGCACCATGGCACCAAAGCCGTGATCGAACGCCTGGCAGCCCGCAAGGAGCGCCTGGACTGGTGCATCGTCGGCGAGCCATCGAGCACCACACTGGTGGGCGATGTGGTCAAGAACGGCCGTCGCGGCTCCCTCGGCGCTACCCTGACCGTACGCGGTGTGCAGGGCCACGTGGCCTATCCGCACCTGGCGAAGAACCCGATCCACCTGGCTGCACCGGCCCTGGCTGAACTGGCGGCCGAGCACTGGGATGACGGCAATGCCTTCTTCCCGCCAACCAGTTTTCAGATCTCCAACCTCAATTCCGGCACCGGCGCGACCAACGTGATCCCGGGCGATCTGACGGCGGTGTTCAACTTCCGTTTTTCCACCGAGTCCACCGTCGAAGGCCTGCAGCAACGCGTTGCGGCGATTCTCGACAAGCACAACCTGGACTGGCACGTGGAGTGGGCGCTGTCGGGCCTGCCGTTCCTCACCGAACCCGGTGCCCTGCTGGACGCCGTTTCGGCCAGCATCAAGGCGGTCACCGGCCGTGAAACCAAGGCGTCCACCAGTGGTGGCACCTCCGACGGGCGTTTTATCGCCACCCTCGGCACCCAAGTGGTCGAGCTGGGCCCGGTCAACGCGACGATCCACCAGGTCAACGAACGCATCCTGGCCAGCGACCTCGATGTGCTGACCGAAATCTACTACCAGACCCTGATCAAGTTGCTCGCCTGATGCTCGCCTGCCCCCTTTGCAGCGCCCCGCTCAACGCGGTGGACAACGGTGTGGCCTGCCCGGCCGGGCACCGTTTCGACCGCGCGCGCCAGGGCTACCTGAACCTGTTGCCGGTGCAGCACAAGAACAGTCGCGACCCGGGTGACAACCTGGCGATGGTGGAGGCGCGCCGCGACTTCCTCAACGCCGGGCACTACGCCCCGGTGGCCCAACGCCTGGCGGAACTGGCCGCCGAACGCGCACCGCAGCGCTGGGTCGACATCGGCTGTGGCGAGGGTTACTACACCGCCCAGATCGCCGACGCCCTGCCCCAGGCCGATGGCTACGCGCTGGACATCTCCAAGGAAGCGGTCAAGCGGGCCTGCAAGCGCAACCCGGCGCTGACCTGGTTGATTGCGAGCATGGCCCGCGTGCCGTTGGCGTCAGGCAGTTGCCAGTTTCTGGCCAGCGTGTTCAGCCCGTTGGATTGGGAAGAGGCCAAACGCCTGCTCAGCCCTGGCGGTGGTTTGATGAAGGTCGGCCCGACCAGTGGCCACCTGATGGAACTGCGCGAGCGTTTGTACGACGAAGTGCGCGAGTACACCGACGACAAGCACCTGGCCCTGGTCCCAGAGGGCATGAGCCTGGCTCACAGCGAGACGCTAGAGTTCACCCTGAGCCTGGCCGAGCCTGCAGACCGCGCCAACCTGCTGGCCATGACGCCCCACGGCTGGCGGGCCAGCGCCGAGCGCCGCAACGAAGTGATCGAGGCCGCCGAACCACTGAAGGTCACGGTGTCGATGCGCTACGATTATTTCGTGCTTCAATAACCGACTTTTCCGCGAATGGATTTTCGAATCCCGCAACGAGGAACATCCATGCGCCAACCTGATATCGAGATTTACCTGAAGGACGCCGACGTCGACCACAAGGCCATTGCCGCCTGGCTGGGCGCCGCTCTGGGCCCGTGCTCCGACTGGGTCCAGAAAGGCCAGACCTACAAGTGCAAGGCCGGCAGCGTGCCCGTCACCTGGCTGCCGAAAGCGGTAGGCAAATGGAACAGCCTGTACCTGGAAAGCGACCAGACGCCGTGGGACGACGACATCGCCTGCGCCCGCGCTGCGTTTGCTGCGCTGAACGTTGAAGTGCGTTGCGCGCCGGGGACCTGGGTCGAGGAAGAAGGTGAAGAAAGCGCCGACACCTGGGTTCGCATCAGCGCCGACGGTGAAGAGCAGATCACCTGGAAAACGGCCTGACCTGACACCACAAAGCCGATCAATGTGGGAGCCGGGCTTGCCCGCGATGCAAGCACCTCGGTCTGTCAGGCAGACCAGCGTGATGCTATCGCAGGCAAGCCAGCTCCCACACAAGCCGGCTCCTACAGTTTGATTGGGTTACCACAGTAGAATTTGGTTAGCCTTACAGCCCCACCACATCCTCAGCCTGCAAGCCCTTCTCGCCGGTCACCACGGCGTACTCCACCTGCTGGCCTTCAGCCAGGGAACGGTGGCCCTCACCGCGAATGGCGCGGTAGTGCACGAACACATCCTTGCCATCCTCGCGCTGAATAAAGCCATAGCCCTTTGCATCGTTGAACCACTTCACATTGCCGGTTTCGCGCGTTGCCATCTGTTTTGCTCCCACATGCTTTTTATTGTTGAGTCAGTCGCATTGAACTGCCGAGTATATGACAGGCTCAAAAAGCTTCAACTCAAGTTTATTTAGCCGCTTTTTTGCCGATTTTCGGCGAATACGGCACACTACCCGCCCGAGCATCTGCTCGGTTTTTTCCACTTGAAGCAGCACGCCTATGACCCGCTCCCCGTTCCGCCGTCTGGTGTTTGGCACCTTGCGCCGACTGTTGTACCTCTGGGTTCGCTCGGAGACGATCAACCAGTCGTCCCTAACCCTTAACCTGGACCGCAGCCGGCCGGTGTTCTACGTCCTGCAATCGCCCTCCCTCACCGAACTGGCGGTGGTCGATGCCGAGTGCACCAAGGCCGGCCTGCCGCGCCCGGTGTTGCCGGTGTCAGTCGGCCCGTTGATGGAACCGGCGGCGTTCTTCTACCTCACGCCGGAGCCCGACTGGCTCGGCCGCCAGGACAAACGCGGCGCACCGCCCACCCTGACCCGGCTGGTCAACACCCTGACCGAGCACGCCGAAGAGAATGCACAAATCATTCCGGTCAGTGTGTTCTGGGGCCAGTCACCCGAAAGCGAGTCCAGCCCGTGGAAGCTGCTGTTTGCCGACAGCTGGGCCGTCACCGGGCGTCTGCGCCGCTTGTTGAGCATCCTGATTCTGGGTCGCAAGACCCGCGTGCAATTCTCTGCGCCTATCAACCTGCGTGAATTGATCGAGCACAATAAAGGCCACGAACGCACCGTGCGCATGGCCCAGCGCATCCTGCGCGTGCACTTTCGTAACCTGAAAACCGCCGTAATCGGTCCCGATTTGTCCCACCGTCGCAACCTGGTGAAAGGCTTGGTCAACATGCCACTGGTGCGCCAGGCCATTGCCGACGAGGCCGAGCGAGAAAAAATCAGCCCGGAAAAGGCCAAGGCCCAGGCCCTGCGCTACGGCAACGAGATCGCCTCGGACTACACCTACACCGCGATCCGCTTCCTGGAAGTGGTGCTGAGTTGGTTCTGGAACAAGATCTACGACGGCATCAAGGTCAATAACATCGAAGGTGTGCAAAAGGTTGCCCAGGGTTACGAGGTCATCTACGTGCCTTGCCACCGCAGTCACATCGACTACCTGTTGCTGTCCTATTTGCTGTTCAAGAACGGCCTGACCCCGCCGCACATCGCCGCCGGGATCAACCTGAACATGCCCGTCATCGGCAGCCTGCTGCGCCGTGGCGGTGCGTTTTTCATGCGCCGCACCTTCAAGGGCAACCCGCTGTACACCTCGGTGTTCAACGAATACCTGCACACCTTGTTCACCAAGGGCTTTCCGGTGGAATACTTCGTCGAAGGCGGGCGTTCGCGCACCGGGCGCATGCTGCAACCGAAGACCGGCATGCTGGCGATTACCCTGCGCAGTTTCCTGCGTTCCTCGCGCATGCCCATCGTGTTCGTGCCGGTGTATATCGGCTATGAGCGCGTGCTCGAAGGCCGTACCTATCTCGGCGAACTGCGGGGCGCGAGCAAGAAGAAAGAATCGATCTTCGATATCTTCAAAGTGGTCGGCGCCCTCAAGCAGCGGTTTGGCCAGGTTGCGGTCAACTTCGGCGAACCGATCAAGCTGGCAGAGTTCCTCGACGCCGAGCAGCCAGACTGGCGCGCCCAGGAGCTGGGCCCGAACTACAAACCGGCCTGGCTGAATGAAACCACCAACCGCCTCGGCGAACAGGTGGCGCGCCACTTGAACGAAGCCGCGGCGGTGAACCCGGTCAACCTGGTGGCGCTGGCGCTGCTGTCCACCACCCGCCTGGCCCTGGACGAACAGGCCATGGCGCGCCAGCTTGACCTGTACCTGGCCCTGCTGCGCCGTGTGCCCTATTCGCCCCATACCACCTTGCCCGAAGGCGATGGCCTGGCGCTGATCAAGCATGTGAAGGACATGGACCTGCTGTCGGAGCAAAGTGATGCTCTGGGCAAGATCCTGTACCTGGACGAACAAAACGCCGTCCTGATGACCTACTACCGCAACAACGTGCTGCACATCTTTGCCCTGCCGGCGTTGCTGGCGAGCTTCTTCCAGAGCAGCTCGCGCATGAGTCGCGAACAGATTCTGCGTTACACCCACGCGTTGTACCCGTACCTGCAATCGGAGCTGTTCATCCGCTGGTCGCTGGACGAGTTGGACACAGTGATCGACCAATGGCTGGAAGCCTTTGTCGAGCAAGGTCTGCTCCGTTTCGAAAACAACGTGTACCTGCGCCCGGCGCCCAGTTCGCGGCACTTTGTGTTGCTGACCCTGCTGTCCAAGAGCATTGCCCAGACCCTGCAACGCTTCTACATGGCGATCTCGTTGCTGCTCAACAGTGGCCAGAACAGCATCAGTGCCGAAGAGCTGGAAGACCTGTGCACGATCATGGCCCAACGCCTGTCGATCCTGCATGGCCTGAACGCGCCGGAATTCTTCGACAAGAGCCTTTTCCGACATTTCATCCAGACCCTGCTGGAGCAAGATGTACTGCGCCGCGATGAAGCCGGCAAGCTGAGCTACCACGACCTGCTCGGCGAACTGGCCGAAGGCGCGGCCAAACGCGTGCTGCCCGCCGAGATTCGCCTGTCGATTCGCCAAGTGGCGTTGCATCGCGTCGACGGTGCTGCCGAAGCGCCGGTGGAGCCCGAAGCGCCCAAACCTGAAGAAAGCCGCTAGATTGAATAAGGCGTCGGGCGGTTTCCGACGCCGTTGACAAGGAGCTGTAGCATGAAAAAGATCATTCTCCTCGGCCTCACGGCCCTGCTCGGAGCCTGCCAATCGATGAACCCTGCGCCGAAAGCCAGCCTCGACGGCGAAGTGTTCTACCTGCAACGCATCGCCCTGCCACCCGCGGCCACCCTGAGCGTGAGCCTGCAAGACGTGTCGTTGATGGACGCGCCGGCCGTGACCCTCGCCGAACAGAAAGGCCCGGTCAAAGGCCAGGTGCCGCTGCCGTTTCACTTGAGCTACGACCCTGCCCAGGTCAAGCCAGGCCACAGTTACTCGGTGAGCGCTCGCATCGAGCTGGATGGCAAGCTACTGTTTATCACCACCGAGCGGCACGCTGTGCAGCTCAACGGCCAGGACCCACAACCGCTGCGCCTGCGGGTTGACGCCGTCGCGCACTGACACTTTCCAGTACACCCGATCAAAAGGAAGCGCCCATGCTCCGTAACTCCCTTCGCCTCACTGCCCTGTGTGCCGGCCTGCTGCTCGGTGCCAACGCCATGGCCCTGGACCTTGGCAGCCTGTCCCAGGGCGACGCCTCTGGCGGCCTCAAGGACGCACTGACTCAAGGCGCGCAGATCGCCGTGAAACAACTGGGTGTGCCCGGTGGTTTCAGCAACAACCCTGAAGTGAAGATCGGCCTGCCAGGCAAGTTGGGCAAAGTGGCCGACAAGCTGAAGATGTTCGGCATGGGTGACCAGGTCACGCAACTGGAAACCAGCATGAACAAGGCGGCTGAATCTGCCGTGACCCAGGCTCAGCCGATCCTGGTCAATGCGGTGAAAAACATGAGCGTGACCGACGCCAAGGGCATCCTCACCGGAGGCCAGGACTCGGCAACCCAATACCTGAACAAGAGCAGCCGCGAAGAGATCCGCGCCAAGTTCCTGCCCATCGTCAAGGCAGCGACCGACAAGGTCGGCGTGGCCCAGCAATACAACGCCCTGGCCGGCAAGGCTGCGGCCTTTGGCGCAGTGGATGCCAAGAGCGCCAACGTCGAGAACTATGTAACCGAACAAGCGCTGGACGGCCTGTTCAAGATGATTGCCCAACAGGAAGAAACCATTCGCAAGAACCCGGCGGCGGCAGCCACCAGCCTGGCGAAAAAGGTGTTTGGCGCGCTATAAGCGCCCTACCCTTTCACTGCGCCCAGATCGCTGACCACGGATCTGGGCGCAGTTGTTTCAGACGATCCGTTTAGCGATTAATCGAAAACAGCGGGTACGAAGGTCGGTGGGGATAGGCCTGCCCGGCATCGGGGTAGGGCTTGCCGTGACCAGGCTTGCAGTGATGGCCGTGACCGTAGCCTGGCTGGGTTGGATGTGGGCGGTGATGATGTCCAGGCCCCCCATACCAAGGCCTCTGTGGGTTAGCAGGCTCAAAGCCCTTGTGTGGCAGGTTGTTCCCAAGCAAGGCCCCGAGAAACGCGCCTTTGATTTCTGCAATCACCTTGAAAATCGTCATGTGATACTCCATACACTCAATGAAATAGGCCGGCTCGCCACTGGCGAGGTCCAGGCCTGTGCCTGTCCATCAGGCGAGTCTGAGTGGAGTGCCACGGGCAAACGTTCCGAACGCCCTGACGCCCGTTTGCATCTGCATGTAAAACCGCACAAAGCGGCTTCAGTGAAAAACCGAGTCGGCCAGCCGGCCCATCATGAGTGTGGCAAAGCAGCAAATCGCCACGGACGTCGCGCGGTTGATCTTCAACGGCGTCAGCCACGCCTTCTGAATACCTTCGAACCGACTGCCCAACAGGATCCAAGCCGTCCCTACCGGTATCACCACCAACGCGAGCGTCAGCATGAAGCCCGCATACCCTTGCAGCGTGGCAAATGCGTTTATCGGTGCGATAAACGAAACAATCAGCAGGCCTTTGGGGTTCATCACTGTCAGCCAGAAAAAGTACAGCCCGCTGAAACGATCCCTTCCAGGATCGCTGTCGCCACTTTTTCGCTGCCATAACTTGAACGAGACATACAGCAAGTAACAGGCCGCGACCAACTGGGTGAGCTTCAACGCCCACGGCGAGTAGGTTGCCAGGTACAGCAGCGCCACGCCCCACACGGAGACCTGGAGCAGGTACGCCAGGCATTCGACAAGCACCAGCCGCCACGACGCCCGATACCCGAACAACACCCCGGCGCGAAACAACAGGGTATTGGTCGGGCCGGGGGCAAGCAGCAACAACAGCAGGGCTGAAACGGTGGCCAGCATGATTACGCGACGTCCTTCCTCACTCGGAACCACGCAGCATACAGGGCTGGCAAGAACAATAGGGTCAACGCCGTCGCCACGATCAAGCCGCCCATGATCGCCACGGCCATCGGGCCGAAGAACACACTGCGTGACAGCGGGATCATCGCCAGCACCGCCGCGAGGGCGGTGAGAACGATCGGCCGGAAACGTCGGACAGTGGCCTCGATGATCGCCTGCCACGGGGCCAGGCCGGCCTTGATGTCCTGTTCGATCTGGTCCACGAGGATCACCGAGTTACGCATGATCATCCCCGACAGGGCGATGGTGCCCAGCATGGCCACGAAGCCAAAGGGCTGGCGGAAGACCAGCAGGAACAGGGTCACCCCGATCAAGCCCAATGGCGCGGTCAGAAACACCATCGCGGTACGTGAGAAACTGCGCAGTTGCAGCATCAGCAACGTCAGCACCACCACGATAAACAGCGGCACACCGGCTTTGACGGAGTTCTGCCCACGGGCGGAGTCTTCAACCGTGCCGCCTACTTCCAGCAGGTAGCCGTCCGGCAATTCGGCGCGCACACCTTCCAGGGTCGGCAGGATTTGCTGGACCAGGGTGGCCGGCTGTTCCTTGCCATATATATCGGCGCGGATGGTGACCGTTGGCAGGCGGTTGCGGTGCCAGATGATGCCTTCCTCAAAACCGTATTCGAGGGTGGCGATCTGCGACAGCGCAACACTTTTGCCGTTGTCGGTCGGCACCGCCAGGCTTGGCAGCAGCGACAACTCGGTGCGCTCATGCACGGTGCCGCGCAGGAGGATCTCGATCAACTCGTTGTCCTCCCGGTATTGGCTGACGCTGGAGCCGGTCAACGAACTCTGCAGGAATTTCGACAGGTTGGCGGTACTCACGCCGAGGGCACGGGCGCGGTCCTGATCGATATTCAGGTAGACGATCTTGCTCGGCTCCTCCCAGTCCAGGTGCACGTTGACCACGTGGGTGTTTTCGCGAACCTTGGCTGCCACCTTGCGCGCCAGCGCACGCACTTCTTCGATGTGTTCACCGGTCACGCGAAATTGCACTGGGTAGCCTACAGGCGGGCCGTTTTCCAAACGGGTGACACGCGAACGCAGGTCGGGGAATTGTTCGTTGAGGGTCTCGATCAGCCAGGTACGCAGGCTTTCACGCTCCTCGATGGTTTTGGCCAGCACGACAAACTGGGCGAAGCTGGCGGCAGGCAATTGCTGATCCAGAGGCAGGTAGAAACGTGGTGAGCCCGTGCCGACATAGGCCACGTAGTTATCGATGCCCGCGTGTTCCTTAAGCAGTGCCTCCAGGCGCTTGACCTGATCGGCGGTGTTGCTCAGGGAGGCGCCTTCGGCCAGTTTCAAGTCGACCATCAACTCCAGGCGACCGGAAGCCGGGAAGAACTGTTGCGGCACAAAACGAAACAGCGCCACCGAGCCGATAAACAGCAGCAGGGTCAGGACGATCACGGTTTTGCGCCGACGCACGCACCACTCCACCAAGCGCCTTACACGCTGGTAGAACGGCGTGCCGTAGGGATCAGGGCCGTCGGTGCCATGCTTGGCCGCGTGAATCTTCGCCAGGTCTGGCAGGAGTTTTTCCCCCAGGTACGGCACAAACACCACCGCCGCGACCCACGAGGCCAGCAGCGCGATGGTCACCACCTGGAAAATCGAGCGGGTGTATTCGCCGGTACTCGATTGCGCGGTGGCAATCGGCAGAAAGCCCGCCGCCGTAATCAGGGTGCCGGTGAGCATCGGGAACGCGGTGCTGGTCCAGGCAAAGCTGGCGGCCTTGAGCCGGTCGAACCCCTGCTCCATTTTGATCGCCATCATTTCCACGGCGATGATCGCGTCATCCACCAACAAGCCCAACGCCAGCACCAACGCGCCGAGGGAAATCTTGTGCAAGCCGATGCCGAGGTAATACATGGTGGCGAAGGTCATCGCCAACACCAACGGAATCGCCAGGGCCACCACCATGCCGGTGCGCACGCCGAGGGAGAAGAAGCTCACCAGCAACACAATCGCCAAGGCTTCGGCCAACACCTGGACGAATTCACCGACGCTGGTTTTCACCGCCGCCGGCTGGTCTGACACCTTGCGCAGCTCCATGCCGGCCGGAAGGTTCTTCTGCAGGCGTGCGAACTCGCCTTCCAGCGCCTTGCCCAGTACCAGGATGTCGCCGCCGTCACGCATGGCCACGGCCAGGCCGATCGCATCGGCGCCCATGTAGCGCATGCGCGGCGCGGGCGGGTCGTTGAAACCACGGTGGATGTCGGCGACATCGCCGATGCGAAAGGTACGGTCGCCTACGCGAATCGGGAAATTACGGATTTCCTCCACACTTTTGAAGTTACCCGACACCCGCAGTTGCACACGCTCGGTCGGGGTTTCAAAGAAGCCCGCGGTGGAGACCGCGTTCTGTTCCTGCAAGGCCTGCTGCACTGCGGCCAACGGCAGGCCCAGGGTAGCCAGCTTGAGGTTGGACAGTTCGATCCAGATCTTCTCGTCTTGTAGACCCAGCAACTCAACCTTGCCCACATCCGGCACGCGTTGCAGTTGAATCTGGATGCGATCGGCGTAGTCCTTGAGCACGGCGTAGTCGAAGCCGTCACCGGTCAGGGCGTAGATATTGCCGAAGGTGGTGCCGAACTCGTCGTTGAAAAACGGCCCCTGGATATCCGGCGGCAAGGTCTGGCGGATGTCGCTGATCTTCTTGCGCACCTGGTACCACAGCTCGGGAATCTGCGCCGAGTGCATGGAGTCGCGAGCCATGAAGGTGACCTGTGATTCCCCCGGGCGCGAGAAGGACACGATGCGCTCGTACTCGCCGGTTTCCATCAGCTTCTTTTCAATTCGCTCGGTGACCTGGCGCGAGACTTCCTGGGCCGTCGCCCCCGGCCAATTGGTCTTGATGACCATGGCCTTGAAGGTGAAGGGAGGATCTTCGCTTTGCCCCAGTTTGGTGTAGGACAAGGTGCCGACGACGGCCAACAGGATCATCAGGAACAGTACGATCTGGCGATTACGCAACGCCCATTCGGAAAGATTGAAACCCATCGGGGACTACTCCTTGGCCGCCAGATTCACAACTCGGTTGGAGCGATCCACCGGGCGCACTTGCTGCCCCTCATGGAGTACATGCACACCGGCTGCGATCACCCAATCGGTGGGGCTCAAGCCTTCGAGCACCGGCACGGTTTTCTCGCCAAACGCACCGATGCGCACCGGGGTGCGTTTGAGCGTGTTGTCCGGTTGCACGCGCCACACGTAGGACGCGCCGTTCTCCGCGCTGAGGGCCGACAACGGCACCGACAACGGAATCACGCCGTCGGCTTGTATGAATACGCGGGCACTCTGGCCCAGCTCGGCGGGGACTTTGCCACCGGTGAAGGCCACACGGGCGGCAAAGGTGCGGGATTTGGGATCTGCGGCCGGCGACAGCTCGCGGATGCGCCCGGCAAAACGCTGGTCCGGCTGGCTCCACAGCTCCACCGACACCGGCTGGCCGATCTTGAAACGGCCGAAGCCTTGCTCGGGCAGGCTGATAGACACCTCGCGTTCGCCATCGGTGGCCAGGGTGAATACGGTCTGGCCAGCGGACACCACTTGGCCCACTTCGACCGCGCGCTTGGCGACCACACCGTCCTGGGGCGCCCGCAACACGGCATAGCCGGCCTGGTTGCTGGACACGTCGAACTCGGCCTTGATCTGCTTGAGGCGTGCTTCACCGGATCGGTAGAGGTTTTCGGAATTGTCGTACTGGGAGCGGCTGACCATCTGACGGTCCATCAGGGTCTTGTAGCGGTCGCGCTCGGCGCGCACCAGGCTCAGGTTGGCCTCGGCGGCGGCCACTTGGGCGCGGGTGGCTTCCAGTTGCAGGCGTACGTCCTGAGGGTCAAGTTCAGCCAGCGGTTGGTTGGCCTTGACCCGTTCACCCTCTTCCACCAGGCGCTTGCTGACCTTGCCACCGATGCGAAAAGCCAGGTCCGGCTCGTAACGCGCGCGCACCTCGCCCGGGTAGCTGTCCATCGCCTGCGCCGACGGCTGTGGTTGCACCACCATGGCCGGGCGGACGGTGGTCTGGGCCGCTTCTTCATGGCCGCAAGCGGCCAAGAGGAAGACCAGGCTGGCAGGCAACGCAAGGGGCAGGAAAGTACTGCGCATGCTGAAGGACCTTTCGCAAATGGAGCTAGGAATAATTATACTGGCGGGTATGTTATTAATACCAAACTCACCAGTCCAGTATTAAAGGTGAAAATGTCCGACAATCCCACCAACACCAATAGCCCCGGGCGTCCCAAGGACATGGCAAAACGCCAGGCTATCCTCGAAGCCGCGAAAATCCTGTTTTTGAGCAATGGCTACGCCAGCACCAGCATGGATGCCGTGGCGCTGGAAGCCGGCGTGTCGAAGCTGACCGTCTACAGCCACTTCACCGACAAAGAGACCTTGTTCACCGCGGCCGTCGTGGCGACGTGCGAGGAACAGTTACCGGTGATGTATTTCGAATTGCCCGAAGGCATGCCCGTGGAAACGGTGCTGCTGAATATTGCGCGGGGGTTCCATCGGCTGATCAACAGCGAAGAGTCGGTGAACCTGCATCGCCTGATGATGACCACCGGCAACCAGGACGTGAAACTCTCGCAGATCTTCTTCGAGGCAGGCCCGATGCGCATGCTGCAAGGCATGGAGCGCCTGCTCAGCCGGATCGACCAGAGCGGCGCCCTGAGCATCGACAAGCCATTTACGGCAGCCGAGCACTTCTTCTGCCTGCTCAAGGGCACGGCAAATTTCTGTCTGCTGTATGGCTGTGGCGGGCACCTGAGTGAGGAAGCCGCCGAAGCGCATGTGCAGGATGTGGTGGGGTTGTTTATGCGGGCGTATCGCCCCTGAATATTTCATTGCTTGGGCGGACGCCATCGCGGGCAAGCCCGGCTCCCACAGGGGAATGCATTCCAATGTGGGAGCTGGCTTGCCTGCGATAGGGCCCTAAAGGCCAATGAAGAGTCAGGCCTTGAGCGCCTTCTTCGGATAAATGTCATACCGGCTGGATTTCCCATCCAGCGCATGGCTCGGCTTGGGCCCTTCGATGCACGGCGCCTTGCGCGGGCGCTTGACCACCACCCGGTGGCTGGCCAATGCCAACGCCGCAGCCAGCAAGGCGGGGGCATCCGGATCATCGCCCACCAAGGGCCGGAACAGGCGCATTTCCTTCTTCACCAGGGCGGTTTTCTCACGATGAGGAAACATCGGGTCGAGGTAGATCACCTGGGGCGGCTCACCTTCCCAGTTGCGCATCACCTCAATGGAATTGCCCTTGAGCAGCTTCATGCGCGCCACAATGGGGGCCACTTCAAAATCGTCGGCACCGCGCGCCAGGCCGTCCTCCAGCAAGGCGCCAATCAGCGGCTGGCGCTCGATCAGGCTCATGTCGCAGCCCAGGCTGGCCAGCACGAACGCGTCCTTGCCCAACCCCGCCGTGGCATCCAGCACCCGGGGGCGCACGCCCTGGGCAATGCCGACCGCCTTGGCAATCATCTGCCCGCTGCCACCGCCGTACAACCGCCGATGGGCCGCGCCACCTTCAACAAAGTCCACCCGCACCGGCCCCGGCGCGTCAGGCCCGAGCTGTTGCAACTGCAGGCCTTGTTCGCCGACCTGCAGGGAAAAGTCCGCGTCTGCCAGCGCTAACGGCAAGCCAAGTCGCGCCGCCCACTGCTCGGCAAGGGCCTGGAAACCTTCGGCCAAGGCTTCGACCTGAATGCGGCTGGCCGCTGGTTGTTCGCTCATCAATCGCTACGCTCAAAAATATTAAGGATCGGCAAACAACGGCCGATAAAAATAACAGTCAGGTATTTTGCCAGAGCTGAGCGTCGACCGAGAAAAATGTCAGACATTCTTCCCCTAACCATCGGTGTACTGCCGACCCACAACCACTACGGCCTGCGCAATACCCAAGCGCTGGCCGGGGTGAGCCATGTGTGGCAGGACTTCTTCGCCCGTGCGCTGGCCGAGCAGCTTGGCGAAACGCCGGACGCGCTCGCCGCCAAGGCGCCTGCACCGGCAGACCCAACGGTAGAACCGCGCGAAGGCGCCGACCTGCTGTCGCAGATCCTCACCCAGCGTGAGTGCGACGTGACCGACACCGAAATCGCTCCGCCTGAGCCGCTGTTCCTGCCGATCGCCGAATTCGAAACCGATTTGCTGCCACCGGCCGCGACGCCATTCCCGGCAGACGAAATCGTCGCGCAACAACGCCAACAGAATTTCGACAGCGAATGGGTCCGCCCGCTCGTATTGAACGCAGGCCAGCCCCTGCCAGAACCAGGCCCGGCCCCCGACCCGCGCCCACTGCACTTGCCGATTGCCGAGTTCGAACTGGACCTCCTGCCACCGGCTGCGACGCCGTATCCCACCGAAGAGCTGGTGGCACAACAGAAGGCCTTGGACTTCGACTACTACTGGGCCCGCCCGCTGGTCACTCAGAACCTGCGCCTGGCAGCCTGACTCACCCCTTGAAAAAGGCGTTGGCCTGGCTAAAGGGCATCTTGCGTTCGGTAAACGTGAACGTGCCCAACTCAAACACCTCCTGCGCTGCACGGTAGAACTCGCCATAGGCTGCCAAGGCCAGGGCCGAACCGACGCTGATACGCCGCACCCCCATCTCGCTCAATTGCGCCACGCTGAGGTTCAGCCCACCGGACATCAACACGTTCACCGGTTTGGGGGCGACTGCCTTGACCACCGCCAGCACTTCTTCGGCATTGCGCAACGCCGGCGCGTACAGCACGTCGGCACCGGCTTCGGCGTAGGCTTGCAGGCGGCGAATGGTGTCGGGCAAATCCAGGCGACCATGCAGGAGGTTTTCCGCACGCGCCGTCAGCGTGAATGGGAATGGCAAGCTGCGGGCGGCGGCGACGGCTGCTTCTACGCGCTCGACGGCGAGATCGAAAGGATAGATCGGGTCAGCAGCAATGCCGGTGGCATCTTCGATAGAGCCACCGACAATACCCGTGGCCGCCGCCCGCAGAATGGTCTGGGCACAACCTTCGGGGGTATCGCTGAAGCCGTTTTCCAGGTCCGCCGCCACCGGCAGCGAAGTCGCGCGGGCGATGGTGCCGGCGTTGCCCAGGGTGTCTTCGAGGGACAGCGCGCCTTCTGCATCCGGCCGGCCGAGGCTGAAGGCAAAGCCCGCACTCGTGGTGGCCAGGGCTTCGAAGCCAACGCTCGCCAGCATGATCGCGGAACCCGCATCCCACGGGTTGGGCATCACGAAGGCACGATCACGCTCATGCAGGGCCTTGAAGGTTTCGGCGCGAAGGGTTTGGGCATCCATGGCTGACTCCAGGCGAAAAAGGAGCCTTAGAGTAACCCCAGTTGCTCCGCAGCGGGTTCCCGATGCAAGGTCGGCAACGCTGGCAAACCGGGCAGGCGCGCCATCAGCCTGTCGTGAAAGCGCAGCGCCAGTTGCGCTGCGAGGCGGTTATCCGAGGTGTGCAAAAAGACGTAGGGCGTGCGCCCCTCTTCGATCCAGGTGGCGATCTTTTCAACCCAGGGGATCAGGAACGGATCGTTGGCTTCCAGCTCCGGGTGGCCAATGAAACGCACCTGTGGGAATTGAGTGAGCGCTGCCGGACGGGGCGGTACCTTGGGCTTTTTCGATTGGGCGTGCAGCACCGCCGCCGAGGTCGAGGTGCAACTGAACAACGCACGCGGGTCAAGGCAGATGCGCTCCACACCCCGATCACGCAGCAAGCGGTTGAGCATGCGCTCGGCATCCCCCTTGGCGAAGAACTCCGGGTGGCGCACTTCTACCGCCAAGGGGCGCTCGAGGCCGTCGATAAACCCGGCCAGCTCGCCCAGGCGCTGCGGCGAGAAACTCGCAGACAGTTGCAGCCACAGTGGCGAAACACGCTCACCCAACGGGCTCATCAAGCCGACAAAACTCTCGGCAGCCGGCAACTGTTCGCGCAAGTCGCCACCATGGCTGATATCACCCGGGAATTTGGCCGTGAACCGAAAATCATCGGGCATGATTTCGGCCCAGCGCTGCACCGTGGCGGCCGAGGGGCGAGCGTAAAACGTGGTGTTGCCTTCAACGGCGTTGAAGACCTGGGAATACAGGCCAAGGTAATCGCTGGAGCGGGCATCGGCGGGGTACAGGTACTCGCGCCAGGCGTTTTCACTCCAGGACGGGCAGCCGATGTAGTAAGGCAGGCGCATCAGATGTGGATGTCGAGACCCAGCACTTCCATATCCCATTCGACAAAACCGGCGGTGGTCAGGTAACTGGCCAGGGCGGTGGCGACGTTTTTGCTCATGGAGCGGGGGAAGACCATGTCTTGCTGACGGGCGGGAAGACCGCTGATACGCGCTTGGCCATTGGCTTGCGCATCGGACTGGACTTCGATGAAGTCCGGCGAATCCTCGACGGAATCGTCCACCGTAGCGCTGGCCTTACGCGGCTTGCGCTTGATCGGGTACGACTGTGAGGAAAAGCCATCAATACGCATGGGCGCGAACTCGCTATCAGTAATGGCATTTTGGCAGCACTGTCCGTAGTGCGCAAATGCTCTGGTGATAACTAGAACACATAATTTGAAAAAGGTTTAAACACACGGGCAAATTCTGACGATTGGTGAAATTCACACCAAAATGCCAGCATTTTTGGCGTCAAATAATCCCGCGTTCGGCCTTGGTCTGCGCCACCTTATCGCGCAGGTAAACCGGTGCCGCCTGGTCGGCCGGGATGGCCTCGCCGCGTTCGAACGCAAAGCGTGCCAGGGCCAGCAAGTCTTCAGCGTGGGGCAGCATCGTGGCGTCCTGGCCAACCGTTTTAACACCGATGCGCTGGCCATACCCCCAACCGGTGCCAGCACCGAACCAGTCACCGCTGGCATCCTGCGGCAGTGCCGACGCCTCCGGTGCCTGCACGGCCTCCTCGCCTACCAGGCGCATCTCACCTGCCGTTTCGCGGTAGCAACCCCAATAGACTTCGTCCATGCGTGCATCGATTGCCGCTGCCACTTGCTTGGCGCCGTGTTCACGCAAAGCGCGCTGCGCCAGCACCGCTAGGTTGGACACCGGCAACACCGGACGCTCCAGCGCAAACGCCAGCCCCTGCACCACACCGATGGCAATGCGCACACCGGTAAACGCGCCCGGGCCACGGCCAAAGGCGATGGCATCGACTGCCGACAAGGTGGTGCCGGCGTCTTCCAGCAGTTGTTTGATCATCGGCAACAGCTTCTGCGCGTGCAGGCGCGGGATCACCTCGTAGTGGCTCGTGACCTTGCCATCGTGCAGCAGGGCAACGGAGCAAGCTTCAGTCGCGGTATCCAGGGCCAACAGGGTGCTCATCGGTGCGGGTGTCCAGGTCGAAAAAAAGTGCGCCAGTATAAACAACAACGGCCCGCAAGCGGGCCGTTGTCTGTGAAGCCGACCGAAGGATCAGCTCAACGCTTGCAGCACCTTGGCGGTGATGGCTTCTACCGAGCCAACGCCAGGGATGTGGCTGTACTTCGGCTTGCCTTGGGCGGCAGACAGCTTCTGGTAGAAATCCACCAGCGGCTTGGTCTGCGAATGGTAGACCGACAGGCGATGACGTACGGTTTCTTCAGTGTCGTCTTTACGCTGCACCAGGTCTTCGCCGGTGACGTCATCCTTGCCTTCAACCTTTGGCGGATTGTAGACGGTGTGGTACACACGGCCCGAGGCTTCGTGAACACGGCGACCGGCAATGCGCTGGACGATTTCTTCGTCTTCAACGGCGATTTCAACCACAGCGTCCAGCTCGACGCCAGCTTTCACCAGGGCTTCAGCCTGGGGAATGGTGCGCGGGAAACCGTCGAACAGGAAACCGTTCTTGCAGTCTTCCTGGCTGATGCGTTCCTTGACCAGGTTGATGATCAAGTCATCGGAAACCAGGCCACCGCTGTCCATCACGCTCTTGGCGATCAGGCCCAGCTCGGTGCCGGCCTTGACGGCAGCGCGCAGCATGTCGCCAGTGGAGATTTGTGGAATGCCGAATTTTTCAGTGATGAACTTTGCCTGAGTACCTTTACCGGCCCCGGGAGCTCCCAGCAGAATGACGCGCATCGATGTGCTCCTCAATTTTTTATAGAGATGACGCTCGGATTCGCCGCGTGGGGCCAATCTCGTAGAAATATGGGTCTAGGCCAATCAAACGGCCAAAGGCTGATCAAGATACACAGCGGGCCCTCACCATACAAGCCGCCAAAAGTCGCAGGAACCCTCGTCGGGCATGCGCCATAGGAAGGGTGCGCCTGAGTGCAACCCCGCCCTGCAAACGCAGGCCGCCCCTCTCGGGACGGCCTGTGTGGTTCATCTGCAAGCTATTGAGAACACGCAAGAAACCTCAACCGGTGTTGCGCAAACCGGCGGCAATACCGGCCACAGACACCAGCAGCGCCTGTTCCAGAGGGCTGTCCTGCGCCGCTTCCTGCTGACGTGACCGCGCCAGCAACTCGGCCTGCAACAGGTGCAAGGGGTCGAGGTAGGTGTTGCGCAGGCGGATGAACTCCAGGGTGTCTGGGCTATGGGCCAGCAGTTGCGACTGGCCAGTCAGGCCAAGCACCACGCTGCACGCCTGCGACAATAGGTCGCGTAAGTGCACACCCAACGGCAGCAAGTCTGGCTGCACCAAACGTTCGTCATAGAGCTGAGCGATGTCGGCGTCCGCTTTGGCCAGCACCATTTCCAGCATATCGATGCGGGTGCGGAAGAACGGCCACTGCTCGCGCATCTGCTCCAGCAGATCACCTTCGCCGCGTTCCAGCGCCTTGCTCAGCGCCGCTTCCCAGCCGAGCCAGGCCGGCAGCATCAGGCGAGTTTGAGTCCAGCCGAAGATCCACGGGATCGCACGCAGGCTTTCAATCCCACCGGCACGTCGTTTTGCGGGACGGCTGCCCAGCGGCAAGCGCCCCAGTTCCTGCTCAGGGGTGGATTGACGGAAGTACTCGACGAACTGCGGATTTTCCCGCACCACGGCGCGATAGGCGCTGACACCGTCTGCCGCCAATTCATCCATCAAATGGCGCCAGGCCGGCTCCGGAGGGGGCGGTGGCAGCAACGTGGCTTCCAATACGGCGGCGAGATAAAGGTTGAGGTTCTGCTCGGCAATGTCCGGCAGGCCGAACTTGAAGCGGATCATCTCGCCCTGCTCGGTGGTGCGGAAACGCCCCGCTACCGAGCCCGGTGGCTGCGACAGGATCGCTGCGTGGGCCGGGCCGCCGCCGCGGCCAACGGTGCCGCCGCGGCCGTGGAACAACAGCAGTTCCACCTGCTGCTCGCGGCAGATATCCACCAGGCGTTCCTGCGCGCGGTACTGTGCCCAGGCCGCTGCGGTGGTGCCCGCGTCCTTGGCCGAGTCGGAATAGCCGATCATCACTTCCTGCGGGCCTTGCAAGCGCGCGCGGTAACCCGGCAATTGCAGCAAGCGCTCCATCACCGGCCCGGCGTTGTCCAGGTCGGCCAGGGTTTCGAACAGCGGCACCACGCGCATAGGCCGTTGCACACCCGACTCTTTAAGCAACAGTTGCACTGCCAATACGTCCGACGCCGCTCCTGCCATGGAGATGACGTACGACCCCAACGAAGCGGCCGGTGCGGCGGCAATTTCCTTACAGGTATTCAAGACTTCAGCCGTGTCTGCCGACGGCTTGAAGTAACCCGGCAGCAATGGCCGGCGGTTTGCCAGTTCTTGGGTGAGGAAGCTGATGCGCGCTTCTTCATCCCAATCTTCATAGCGGCCCAGGCCCAGGTAATCGGTGATTTCGGTCATCGCCGCACAATGGCGGCTGGAATCCTGGCGCACATCCAGGCGCACCAGGAACAGGCCAAAGGTCACCGCACGGCGCAGGCAATCGAGCAACGGGCCGTCGGCAATTACGCCCATGCCGCACTCGTGCAGCGATTGGTAGACCAGCTCCAGCGGGTCCAATAGATCGCGGTTGTTTTGCAGCACGTCAGCCGGCGCCACGGTGTTGGAGGTCAACGCCGTGTGCGCCCATTGGCGCGTGGCGCGCAGACGTTCGCGCAACTGCTTGAGCAGCGCGCGGTAAGGCTCGACGCTGTCGCCGACCTTGGCCTGCAGGGCCGGACTGGCCTGGCGCATGGACAACTCCGAGGCCAGGTGATCGACATCACGCAAGTACAAATCGGCAGCCATCCAGCGCGCCAGCAACAGCACTTCACGGGTGACGGGCGCGGTGACATTCGGGTTGCCATCACGGTCGCCACCCATCCACGAGGCAAAGCGAATCGGCGCCGCCTCCAGAGGCAAACGCAGGCCGGTCGCGGCGTGCAGCGCCTGGTCAGCCTTGCGCAGGTAGTTGGGGATGGCGTGCCACAGCGAATGCTCGATCACCGCGAATCCCCACTTGGCTTCGTCCACCGGGGTGGGCCGAATGCGGCGGATTTCTTCGGTGTGCCAGGCTTCGGCGATCAGCCGCTGCAAGCGTTCGCGGATCTGCGTGCGCTCGGCCGTGGTGAGGTCGCGATGGTCTTGCAGCGCCAGTTGCGCAGCGATCGCGTCGTACTTCTGGATCAGGGTACGGCGGGCAACTTCGGTGGGGTGGGCGGTGAGCACCAGCTCAATGTCCAGCCGCGCCAACTGGCGGGCCAGGGATTCGTTGCTGTGGCCTTCGCTTTGCAAGCGCGCCAGCAACTCGGGCAATACACGGGATTCAAACGGTGCCGGTTGCGACTCATCGCGTCGATGGATCAGTTGGTACTGCTCGGCGATATTGGCCAGGTTGAGGAACTGGTTGAACGCCCGGGCCACGGGCAACAGTTCGTCTTCCTGCAACTGGTTGAGGCTGGCGCTTAGTTCATCACCGGCGCCATGCCGGTCGGCCTTGGCACCTTTGCGAATCTGCTCGATCTTGTCGAGAAACTCATCGCCGTACTGCTCTCGAATGGTGTTGCCCAACAGCTCACCCAGCAGGTGAACATCCTCACGCAAGCGTGCATCGATATCACTCATCAGCCAATCTCCAGCCAGAAATCCGGGACGCGCAGGGTTTCCAGAGTGCCGCCAGCATCCATTTATGACAAGACTTTAAACCTTGTGGGTTGCAGCTAGTCTCAACATTAAGTCGCCTGTGTTTATCCACGCGGGCGGCGGGTCACTCATCACCGCCTGCTACCGCGGGCTTTACTGAGGTTGCCATGAAAATTCGAGAATTGGCCCAACAGTGGGAAGAGAACGCCAAGGGTCGCCTGACCAAGACTGAATACGCGATCCATTTGGACGTGGAATCCGCCGCGCGGCTGGCGGCGATTGCCGAAATGTACCCCAAGCGCCGCACCGAAGAGTTGCTCGGCGAGCTGATCGGCGCCGCCCTGGAAGAGCTTGAAGCGAGCTTTCCCTACATCAAGGGGCAACAGGTGATTGCCACCGATGAAGAGGGCGACCCGCTGTACGAAGACGTCGGCCCTACCCCGCGCTTCCTGACATTGTCGCGGCGCTATCTGCATGATTTGTCAGCCAGTGCCGACGAGAAGAAGCATTGATAAACATCCGCTGAATCCCACCCAACCCGCGTATTCCGGGCCTCGCAGAGGCTCGGTGTACCGCCGCGCTCTCTGAAAGTTCCAACTTTTATACGCTGACCAAACAGTCAGATATTTTTTTAGGCAAATCGCCATCTTCTCTGAACTATTCAAAAAAGCCTCCGGTCACACCGAGTAAGCCATCACTTGGAACAGCCGTTTGAAAGGCGCCATGCGCATCACTGCCGGGCCCTTAGCCGCTGACCACCTGAGATGGATGTTGATGTTTTTCAGGAGTTATCCAATGGAGTTGAAGACGATGAAGACCAGCACTGCCAAATCCTCGTTTAACCACCTGCGCGGGCTCAAATTGGCCGCGCTGGCAATCGGCACCAGCTTCGTTCTGGCGGGCTGCGCCGGTAACCCGCCGACCGAGCAATACGCGGTGACTCAATCGGCGGTCAACAGCGCTGTCAGCGCCGGCGGTACCGAGCACGCCGCCGTGGAAATGAAGTCGGCCCAGGACAAGCTCAAGCAAGCCGAAATCGCCATGCACGACAAGAACTATGACGAAGCCCGCCGCCTGGCCGAACAAGCCGAGTGGGATGCTCGCGTAGCCGAACGCAAGTCCCAGGCCGCCAAGGCTGAACAGGCTGTGAAGGACTCCCAGAAAGCTGTTCAGGAGCTGCGTCAGGAAGGCATGCGCCCGGCTGTTATCCCACAGCAATAAGCCGCCGCCCCTGATTGCATTGCACCCGATATCGAATTGAAAGGACGACACGACTATGCGTAAACAATTGATGATCCCTGCCCTGCTGGCGATGAGCGTTGCCCTGGCGGCCTGCTCCACCCCGCCGAACGCGAACCTGGAAAACGCACGGACCAACTTCTCGTCCCTGCAGACCAACCCGCAGGCCACCAAGCTCGCGGCGCTGGAAACCAAGGACGCCAGCGAATGGCTGGACAAGGCTGACAAAGCCTACCGCGACAAGGAAGACCAGAAGAAGGTCGACCAACTGGCCTACCTGACCAACCAGCGCGTTGAAGTGGCCAAGGACACCATCGTGCTGCGCGAATCCGAAGCCAAGCTGAAAAACGCTGGCGACGAACGTGCCCGCGCGCTGCTGCAAGCTCGCGACGCGCAGATCAAGCAACTGCAAGACAGCTTGAATGCCAAGCAAACCGATCGCGGTACGCTGGTGACCTTTGGTGACGTGCTGTTTGCCACCAACAAGTCTGACCTCAAGTCCAGCGGCCTGGTGAACATCACCAAGCTGGCGCAGTTCCTGCGCGACAACCCGGACCGTAAAGTGATCGTCGAAGGCTACACCGACAGCACCGGTTCCGACTCGTACAACCAGAGCCTGTCGGAGCGCCGTGCAGCCTCTGTGCAACGTGCACTGGCGCAACAGGGCGTGGATATCTCGCGCATCGTGACCCAGGGTTATGGCAAGGAATACCCGGTTGCCGACAACGGCAGCGTGTCGGGCCGTGCCATGAACCGTCGTGTGGAAGTGACCATTTCCAACGACAACCAGCCGGTCAAGCCACGGTCTTCGGTTGCTAACTGAGTGATTCAAGCGGCATGAAAAAACCCACCGTATGGTGGGTTTTTTTTGGCTAGCCAAAGGTGATTGGACTGTCGTTATCGTCTGGCAGCTTGATGGCCTTCACGCCATAAGCATTATCCGACAGCCTCTCCAGTAGCTGGCTGAGTGCATTCGCTTGCGCGTCCTGGCGCTCCAGCGCCTCTTGCCCTCTGGCCATGTCCAGCATGTTGCGTATCGCACCAATGGTTATCGCCACCGTCCCTGCCCCGTTCTGCCTAAGTTACGAGGGAATCTGTGGCGTCTGAGGGAATACGGTTCCAAATATTTCGAGGATGCGGCTTTATTGCTCCAATTGCGGTGTTTCCTGGCCCATGCAACGCACGGCCTGTTTCTTGTTGTTCACCAGCACGCCGCTCAAGCCTTTTTGCTCGGTGTCGAACATCACCAGCACACCGTCGACGCACTGTGCCACCTGTGCGGCCGGGGTCAGGGAGATCTTGTAGTCCTCGCCGGGGATGGTCTTGAGCATGGTGAAGTCGCTGAGCAGCAACGCATCTTCCGGCTTGGCGAAGTGCAGGTAACCGTAGTACCACAGGCAGCCGACAGTACCGATGATGGTGCCGATGCCGGTGAGGATCAGCGGGATCATGTTGCGTTCTTCGCTCATTGCGGGCTCTCTGATGAATCAACTTTGGGAATGGGGTAGTTCGGAATCTCGCCCAGGCGGCGCAGGCCGTTGAAATGCTGCGGGTCATCCAGGTAACGCAGCATCACGGTTTGCCAGGTCTTGTCGGCAAAGGTCTGCACATGCCCCCCACGGGTCAATTGCAGGACCCTGGGCGGCGGCGCAGCCTGGTACAGGCGAATGCCGTTGGACAGTGGCACGATCGGGTCGTCCAGGCTGTGGAATAGCAACTTCGGCACACCGGTCAGTTGCGGCATGGCATTGATCGCGCTGTCGGCGTCCGGCACCAGCCAGGACAAGGGCACCTGGAAGGGCCATGTTAACCACGAGGTGCTGAGGGCGAATTGTCCTACGTCACGATAACTGGCTGGCACTCCGTCCAGAACCAAAGCTTTGAGCTGCGCCTGGCGTTCGGGATGGGCCGCCAAATAATGCACCGCCAGTGCGCCGCCCAGGCTCTGGCCGAGGATGACCAATGGCTGGCCCTGGGTTTCAGGCGCCTTGTCGAGCCAGTTGAAGGCCGCATCGATGTCCTGGTAGATCGCCGGCAATGAGGGTTTGCCTCCAGACAGGCCATACCCGCGATAGTCCAGCAGCAACACCTGATAACCCTGCTCCGGCAACCACCAACTGCCCCCCAGGTGCCAGGCCAGGTTGCCGCCGTTGCCGTGCAGGTGCAGCACGGTGCCCTTGAGCGGAACGCCGGGTTTGGCCGGTAGCCACCAGGCATGCAGCTTCACGCCATCGGCGGTGACCACGGTGACGTCACGGTAGGCCAGGTGGGCTTTTTCCGGCGTGAACGGCAGGCCGGGTTCGGGGTAGAACAGCAGGGAGCTGCAGCCGTTCAAAGTGAGTAGCAGGCATAGAATGCCGAGGATTCTCATCCGTTGAAGCCTCGTAATTAAGAGCACAGGAGATCACCTGTAGGAGCCGGCTTGCCGGCGATGGCGCGGTACCAGCCGGCATTGTATTAGCTGAAAGACCGCTTTCGCAGGCAAGCCAGCTCCCACATTTTTGACCCGGTTTCGTCAGCCATCACCACCAAACCCCACATTTTTGGTTCGGTTTCGTCGGCCACAACCATTAACCCTGTAGGAGCCGGCTTGCCGGCGATGGCGTTTTTTCAGCTAAAACAGTGGTGGCTGATGCACCGCTATCGCCGGCAAGCCGACTCCTACAGGGTCATGGGGTGCCGTTAGAGGATATTGGAGTAATCCGCCTCAATCCGGTCCAGGCTCAGGTGGTTGAGGAAGTTGGAGAAACACATCCAGGCCGCCAACGCATTCATGTCGCGGAATTGTTCCGGCAGGTACTTGGGCGGCACCACCAGGCCTTCATCCACCAATTGGCGCAGGGTACGCATGTCTTCCAAAGTGGTCTTGCCGCAGAACAGCAGCGGCACTTGTTCCAGCTTGCCTTTGCGCACAGCCAGCTGGATGTAGTTGTAGACCATGATAAAGCCCTTGAGGTAGGACAAATCCTTGGTAAACGGCAGACCGGTCGGTATCGAGCCACGGAACACGCGACTGGCGTTGCCGTAGCTTTCAGCCATTTCAAAGCCTTGCTCGCGGAAGAATTCGAACACCTGCAGGAAGTCGGCGCCCTCCTCCACCATATGGATGGCGCGGGTGCGGTTGGTGAGTTTGCGCAGGCGACTCGGGTAGGAGGCGAACGTGATGATCTCCATCAGGATCGCCAGGCCTTCCTGGGTCACGGTGGACGACGGCGGGCCCTTGGACAGGAAGGTGCAGATCGGCTGGTTCTGGCCATTGAGGGTGGTACCGACATGCACCAGACCTTCATGCACTTCCAGCGCACGCACATCGCGCTCGTTGAACATCGCATCGGCGCGGATCTTGATGTAGTCGGCGCCCGCCGCCGCGTCGGCGACGATACCGTCAGACTCGAACACGCGAATGGTCTCTTCAGCCTCGCCAAACACCTTGTTCAGGCGGGTTTGCAGCAAGCTGACCGCGTCCTTGGCGGTGAGGGTCTTGGCCTCATCCTTCAAGTCGCCGCGGCCGTCGATGTTGTTGAGGTAGTCAGAGAGCATCAGGCCCAGGTCGGCCAGGGTCGGGTCACCGGCGTGGAACGCATCGGACGCGGCACCATAGAGCTCTTGGGAAATCAGGCCGAAATCCTCGGTGCCACGCGCTTCCAGCATGCGCACCACCATGCGGTATTCGCGGCACATGCGGCGCATGATCTGCCCCACGGGGCTGAACTGGCCGAGGCGGCGGGTGATATCGCGCTCGATGTTCTGGAACTCCAGCTTCACTGCACTGGAATCGAACGACAGCGGCCGGTTCAGGTAGTAATCGCGGTCCACGGCGGGCAGTGCCTTGCCCTTGGCCTTGAGGAATCCCTGGCGAATGTTCTCGTCCCACTTCACGGCGTCGAGGACGCGAATCGGTGTTTGCGCCAGCACAATGCGATCAGACAAGGTGCGTATCGTCTGCTGGTAATCGTCCACCCGGTACTTCCTCTTTAAACGTTATTTGCCCGTGCGCTGGTAGCGCACGGCTTCAACGAACACATCGGCATTGGCCGGGTCATCCAGGTAGGCAAACACCTGGTCCATGGGGCTGTCGACCACGACACCGGCGCCTTCGACGGTGTCCACGGTAGAGCCGTGCAAGGCCTTTTGGCCGATGGCCTGGTGGATCTGCTCCAGATCCAGGTTGTAGACCACCAATTCGTGTTTTTCGTCGAACTCAAAGCCGGCCAGGATGTAATGCCCACCGAGTTTTGCCGGCAACGGTGCCGACAAATACCAGCGGCTGCCGTGGCGCGACACGGTAAACAGGTACTCATCGCGCTGGCCGGGTTTGCCTGTAGGGTAGCTCACGGCTTTGTAACGGTGGTCCCCGGCGCGGGTGATCTGCAGGTTGAGCGATTCGCCCCAGGCGTTTTTACTGGCCCACTGGCCGATCAGCCCGGGCGGCGCGGCTTCGTGGGCCGGCAGCGGGTCCTTGAAGGTCACCAGGCAACCGCTCAGTAGCAGGAACGATAAGGCAATTACCGCGACGCGCCAGGTTTTCATTACATTCCCCATCAAGTGTGGGAGCTGGCTTGCCTGCGATACAGGCACCTCGATGCTTCAGGTAAACCGAGGTGATGCTATCGCAGGCAAGCCAGCTCCCACATAAAGCGGATCGCACGCGGGTTTGGCTAGACCGAGGCCAACACCAAATGCATGTAACGCTTGAGGATCTCAAGCATCTCTTCACCGGTCAGAGGCTCTGCGCCGCCCAGCAGGCCCTGATATTCCATCCGACTGATTATCGCCGTCAACACTTTGGCATCCTGCTGCGGCTCTCGGGAGCCCAATACCTGGAAAAACTGCCCGGTGCCCTGCAGCAGGATTTGCTGGTGGGAGCGCACCAACTCCGCCAGACGCGGGTTCAGCAGGGCTTCCTGGCGAAAAGCCAGCTCGGCCATCAGGTGTTCGCGGCGGTTGGTCAGTTGGCGCATCACGTAGTCGGCGGTCAGGCGCGCAATGTCATCGGCCAGTTGCGAGCGTGACTGCGGGCTGCCATCACCGTAGGCGACCATCTCGCGCAGTAGCCCTTCGTTGCGCACCCACAGCTTGCCCATGAAGGCGGCACTGCGTTCGACGTACTGGGCGAAGGTATCAGTGAGCAGATCATCGATGTCTTTGAAGTAATAGGTGGTGGCCGACAGCGGCACCCCCGCCTCCGCCGCCACCGCCCGGTGGCGCACCGCACGCACACCTTCACGGACCACAATGCGCATGGCCGCGTCGAGAATGTCTTGCCTGCGTTGCTCGCTGCCCCGGCGACTGGCCTTGCGGCCCTGGTACTGGACACTTTCAGCCACGGCAGCCGCAATGCCGGCGGCGCCTTCTTGAGCCATTACGCGGTTCACGACACACATCCTTGAATAGATCAAAACCTGGCGCTGTTCGCTTGACGCTTATAAACGCCACATAAAAAAGCCGCCTTATAAAAGGCGGCTTCGGATTTCGCTACGGTTACGCTTGTGGCCGCATGTGCGGGAACAAGATCACGTCGCGGATCGACGGCGAGTTGGTCAACAACATCACCAGTCGGTCGATGCCGATCCCCTCACCGGCCGTTGGCGGCATGCCGTATTCGAGGGCACGCACGAAGTCGGCGTCGTAGTGCATGGCTTCGTCGTCACCGGCGTCCTTGTCGGCCACCTGGGCCATGAAGCGCTCGGCCTGGTCTTCCGCGTCGTTCAACTCGGAGTAGGCGTTGGCGATTTCACGGCCGCCGATGAACAGCTCGAAACGGTCGGTGACGTTCGGGTTGTCGTCGTTGCGACGGGCCAGCGGCGACACTTCGAACGGGTACTGGGTAATGAAGTGCGGCTGTTCCAGCTTGTGCTCCACCAGCTCTTCGAAAATCATCACTTGCAGCTTGCCCAGGCCTTCGAAGCCCAGCACCTTGGCGCCGGCTTTCTTGGCAATGGCGCGAGCCTTGTCGATGTCGTTCAGGTCGTCAGCGGTCAGCTCAGGGTTGTACTTGAGGATCGAGTCGAACACCGACAGGCGCACGAACGGCTCGCCGAAGTGGAACACCTTGTCGCCGTACGGCACGTCGGTGCTGCCCAGGACCAGCTGTGCCAGTTCGCGGAACAGTTCTTCGGTCAGGTCCATGTTGTCTTCGTAGTCGGCGTAGGCCTGGTAGAACTCCAACATGGTGAATTCTGGGTTGTGACGGGTCGAAACGCCTTCGTTACGGAAGTTGCGGTTGATCTCGAACACTTTTTCGAAGCCGCCAACCACCAGACGCTTCAGATACAGCTCTGGCGCGATACGCAGGAACATTTCCATGTCCAGCGCGTTGTGGTGGGTCTCGAACGGCTTGGCTGCGGCACCACCGGGGATGGTTTGCAGCATCGGGGTTTCCACTTCCAGGAAGTCACGCTTCATCAGGAAGCTGCGGATGTGGGCAATCACTTGCGAACGTACGCGGAAGGTCTGGCGCACTTCTTCGTTGACGATCAGGTCAACGTAGCGCTGGCGGTAGCGCTGCTCGGTGTCGGTCAGGCCATGGTGCTTGTCCGGCAGTGGGCGCAGGGACTTGGTCAGCAGGCGCACGCTGGTCATTTCAACGTACAGGTCGCCCTTGCCGGAACGGGCCAGGGTGCCTTCGGCCGCGATGATGTCGCCCATGTCCCAGGTTTTCACCGAGGCCAGGGTTTCTTCGGACAAGGTCTTGCGGTTGACGTAGACCTGGATGCGACCGGTCATGTCCTGGATCACCATGAACGAGCCACGGTTGAGCATGATGCGACCTGCCACCTTGACCGGGATCGCAGCCTCTGCCAGCTCTTCCTTGGTCTTGTCCGCGTACTGTTTCTGCAAGGCATCGCAGTAGTTTTCGCGGCGGAAGTCGTTGGGGAAGGCATTGCCCTTGGCGCGCTCGGCAGCAAGCTTTTCCTTGCGCAGGGCGATCAGGGAGTTTTCTTCCTGTTGCAGGGCTTGCGGGTCGAGTTGTTGGTCGCTCATGTCTTTAGATTTTCCATCAGGTTCGTTGCCCCCGGCCTGCGGCCGGGGATCGCCGGCAAGCCGGCTCCTACAGGGGGTGTTACAGGCCTGATTTCAGGCTGGCTTCCAGGTATTCGTCGATGTCGCCGTCGAGCACCTTGTCGCAGTCGCTGCGTTCGATGTTAGTGCGCAGATCTTTGATCCGCGACGCATCGAGCACATAGGAGCGGATCTGGTGACCCCAGCCGATGTCCGACTTGGTGTCTTCCAGCGCTTGCGACGCGGCATTGCGTTTCTGCATTTCCTGCTCGTACAACTTGGCCCGCAGCATTTTCATGGCGGTGTCCTTGTTGGCGTGCTGGGAACGTTCGTTCTGGCAGCTGACCACGGTGTTGGTCGGTACGTGGGTGATACGTACGGCCGAGTCGGTGGTGTTTACGTGCTGGCCACCGGCACCGGAGGAACGGTAGGTGTCGATCCGCAGGTCAGCCGGGTTGATCTCGATTTCCACCTTGTCGTCGATCTCTGGCGAGACGAACACGGCGGAGAACGACGTGTGGCGACGGTTGCCGGAGTCGAACGGGCTCTTGCGCACCAGACGGTGTACGCCGATCTCGGTCCGCAGCCAGCCAAAGGCGTATTCGCCCTTGATGTGCACGGTCGCGCCCTTGATACCGGCGACTTCACCGGCCGACAGTTCCATGATGGTCGCGTCGAAACCGCGTTTGTCCGCCCAGCGCAGGTACATGCGCAGCAGGATGTTGGCCCAGTCCTGGGCCTCGGTGCCACCGGAGCCGGCCTGGATGTCCAGGTAGGCGTTGTTCGGGTCCATTTCATGGCTGAACATGCGGCGGAATTCAAGCTTGGCGAGGTTTTCCTCGAGACGGGCCAGCTCGGCGACGACATCGCCCACTGCGCCTTCGTCGTTTTCTTCGACGGCCATGTCCAGCAGGTCACGGCAATCGGCCAGACCGGTGTTCAGTTCGTCGAGGGTGTCGACGATCTGCGCCAGCGCAGCGCGCTCGCGGCCCAGCTCTTGGGCGTATTCGGGTTTGTTCCAGACAGCAGGATCTTCAAGCTCGCGATTGACTTCGGTCAGACGCTCATGCTTTTGATCGTAGTCAAAGATACCCCCGAATAGTTTCGGAGCGCTCGGACAGGTCCTTGATGGTGTTAAGGATCGGGTTGATTTCCATGGCGGGCAGCACTCGTTGGCGAACTTTTGAAAGCCGGCGAGTATAACGGGAAATGGGGGGGAGCGGCAGTCCGCTGGGCGAAAAGGGTTGGGGTTGGTGGTGGGCATATCCGTTATTTGGGTGATGGCGGAGTATGGTTTCGCCCTTACGGCGACTCACTTTGGAAAAGCCCCAAAGTAAGCAAAGGGCTCTTGCCCCAACACTCG
>NZ_JBWKRS010000028.1:0-68747 GCF_059419385.1 Pseudomonas sp. GW821-FHT05H12
CCCCCCCCCCCCCCCCCCCCCCCCCCCCCCCCCCCCCCCCCCCCCCCCCCCCCCCCCCCCCCCCTGCTCCTACAGGTTTGGATCGGTGTAACGCATTAGAAGGCGTCGCCGGGCACGCGCACGAAGCCTTCCATCAGCACGCGGGCACTGCGGCTCATGATGGCTTTCTTCACCACCCATTCACCGTCGACCTGGCTGGCTTCGGCGCCGACGCGCAAGGTGCCGGACGGGTGCCCGAAGCGCACCGCGTTGCGCTCCACGCCACCGGCCGCCAAGTTGACCAAGGTGCCGGAAATCGCCGCCGCCGTGCCAATCGCCACGGCCGCCGTGCCCATCATGGCGTGGTGCAACTTGCCCATGGACAACGCGCGTACCAGCAGGTCGACATCCCCCGCCTTGATCGCTTTACCGCTGGACGCCACGTAATCCAAAGGCTTAGCCACAAACGCCACCTTCGGCGTGTGCTGGCGCTGGGCAGCTTCGTCCAGTTGCTGGATCAGGCCCATGCGCAGCGCGCCGTAGGCCCGCACGGTTTCGAACATCGCCAGGGCCTTGGGGTCGCTGTTGATCGCGCCCTGCAGCTCGGTGCCGGTGTAGCCGAGGTCTTCGGCGTTGATGAAGATGGTCGGGATGCCCGCGTTGATCAGCGTGGCCTTGAAGGTGCCCACACCGGGCACTTCGAGGTCGTCCACCAGGTTGCCGGTGGGGAACATCGAGCCACCGCCGCCCTCTTCTTCCGCTGCCGGGTCCATGAACTCCAGCTGCACCTCGGCGGCCGGGAAGGTCACGCCATCCAGTTCGAAATCGCCGGTCTCCTGCACCGCGCCCTCAGTGATCGGCACGTGGGCGATGATGGTCTTGCCGATATTGGCCTGCCACACGCGCACCACGGCCACGCCGTTGTAGGGCACGCGGGCAGGGTCGACCAGGCCGGCGCTGATGGCGAACGAACCGACCGCCGCCGACAGGTTGCCGCAGTTGCCGCTCCAGTCCACGAACGGCTTGTCGATGGAGACCTGGCCGAACAGGTAATCCACGTCGTGGTCGGCACGGGTGCTCTTGGCCAGGATCACCGTCTTGCTGGTGCTCGAGGTGGCGCCGCCCATGCCGTCGATCTGCTTGTCGTAGGGGTCGGGGCTGCCAATCACCCGCAACAGCAAGGCGTCACGGGCAGCACCCGGTACTTGCGCCGATTCGGGCAGGTCCGTGAGGCTGAAGAACACGCCCTTGCTGGTGCCGCCACGCATGTAGGTGGCGGGGATCTTGATTTGCGCTACGTGTGCCATGGTGTCCCCTCAGGCCGTTGCCGCCGATTCCAGGAAGTCCTGGGCAAAACGTTGCAACACGCCGCCCGCCTCGTAGATCGACACTTCTTCGGCGGTGTCCAGGCGGCAGGTCACCGGCACTTCGACACGTTCGCCATTCTTGCGATTGATCACCAGGGTCAGCTGCGCACGCGGGGTACGCGCGCCGACCACGTCATAGGTTTCGCTGCCGTCGATCTTCAAGGTGTGGCGGTCGGTGCCCGGCAGGAACTCCAGCGGCAACACGCCCATGCCCACCAGGTTGGTGCGGTGGATGCGCTCGAAACCTTCGGCGGCAATCGCTTCCACACCGGCCAGGCGCACGCCCTTCGCCGCCCAGTCGCGGGACGAACCCTGGCCGTAGTCGGCGCCGGCAATGATGATCAGCGGCTGCTTGCGCTCCATGTAGGTTTCGATGGCTTCCCACATCCGCGTCACCTGGCCTTCAGGCTCGATACGCGCCAGGGAGCCCTGCTTGACCTTGCCGTTTTCCTGCACCATTTCGTTGAACAGTTTCGGGTTGGCAAAGGTGGCGCGCTGCGCGGTCAGGTGATCGCCACGGTGGGTAGCGTAGGAGTTGAAGTCGACCTCCGGCAGGCCCATTTTCGCCAGGTATTCGCCGGCGGCGCTGTCGAGCATGATCGCGTTGGACGGCGACAGGTGATCCGTGGTGATGTTGTCCGGCAGCACCGCCAGCGGGCGCATGCCCTTGAGCGGCCGCGCACCGGCCAGTGCGCCTTCCCAGTACGGCGGGCGACGGATATAGGTGCTTTGCGGGCGCCAGTCATACAGCGGCGCAACTTTGGGGCCCGTGTCTTCGTGGATGGCAAACATCGGGATGTAGACCTTGCGGAACTGCTCCGGCTTGACCGACGCCTTGACCACCGCATCGATTTCTTCGTCGCTCGGCCAGATATCCTGCAGGCGGATTTCCTTGCCGTTGGCGTCCAGGCCCAGCACGTCTTTTTCGATGTCGAAACGGATGGTGCCAGCAATCGCATAGGCCACCACCAGTGGCGGCGACGCCAGGAAGGCCTGCTTGGCATACGGGTGAATACGCCCGTCGAAGTTGCGGTTGCCGGACAGCACGGCGGTGGCGTACAGGTCGCGGTCGATGATCTCCTGCTGGATCACCGGGTCCAGCGCGCCGGACATGCCGTTGCAGGTGGTGCAGGCAAAGGCCACCACGCCGAAGCCGAGTTTTTCCAGCTCGTGGCCCAGGCCGGCTTCTTCGAGGTACATGGCCACGGTTTTCGAACCCGGGGCCAGGGACGATTTGACCCACGGCTTACGGGTCAGCCCGAGCTTGTTGGCATTGCGCGCGAGCAGGCCTGCGGCGATCACGTTGCGCGGGTTGCTGGTGTTGGTGCAACTGGTGATGGCCGCGATGATCACCGCGCCGTCAGGCATCTGGCCGGGCACTTCGTCCCACTGGCCGCTGATGCCTTTGGACGCCAGGTCACTGGTGGCGACGCGGGCGTGCGGGTTGCTCGGGCCGGCCATGTTGCGCACGACGCTGGACAGGTCGAAGGTGAGGCCGCGTTCGTATCGCGCACCTTTGAGGTCATCGGCCCACAGGCCGGTGTGGCGGGCGTATTGCTCGACCAGGGTGACTTGTTCGTCTTCGCGGCCGGTGAGCTTGAGGTAGGCGATGGTCTGCTGGTCGATGTAGAACATCGCCGCCGTGGCGCCGTATTCCGGGGCCATGTTGGAGATGGTTGCACGGTCGCCCAGGGTGAGTGCCGAGGCGCCTTCACCGAAGAATTCCAGCCAGGCGCCAACCACTTTCTGTTTGCGCAGGAACTCGGTCAGCGCCAGCACCATGTCGGTGGCGGTGATGCCCGGCAACAGCTTGCCGGTGAGTTCCACGCCAACACTTTCTGGCAGGCGCATCCATGAGGCGCGGCCGAGCATCACGCTCTCGGCCTCAAGGCCTCCGACACCAATGGCGATCACGCCCAGCGCATCGACGTGCGGGGTATGGCTGTCGGTGCCGACGCAGGTGTCGGGGAAGGCCACACCGTCACGCACCTGGATCACCGGCGACATTTTCTCCAGGTTGATCTGGTGCATGATGCCGTTGCCCGGCGGGATCACGTCGACGTTCTTGAAGGCCTTTTTGGTCCACTCGATAAAGTGAAAACGGTCTTCGTTGCGACGGTCTTCGATGGCGCGGTTTTTCTCGAACGCGTCCGGGTCGAAACCACCGGCCTCGACGGCCAGGGAGTGGTCGACGATCAGTTGAGTTGGCACCACCGGGTTGACCTGCGCCGGGTCACCGCCTTGCTGGGCGATCGCATCACGCAGGCCGGCAAGGTCGACCAGGGCGGTCTGGCCGAGGATGTCGTGGCACACCACGCGCGCCGGGAACCAGGGGAAGTCGAGGTCGCGCTTGCGCTCGATCAGTTGGCTCAGGGACGCGTTGAGGGTGGCCGGGTCGCAGCGACGCACCAGGTTTTCGGCGAGTACGCGGGAGGTGTAGGGCAAGGTGGCGTAGGCGCCGGGGGTGATGGCCTCGACTGCCGCACGGGCGTCGAAGAAATCCAGGCGGCTGCCGGGGAGCGGTTTGCGAAATTCAGTGTTCATCGTCAGGACTCGGTCACGGTAGTTACAAAAGGAGAACTGTCGACACTGGCTTTGCTTTCTGTGGGAGCTGGCTTGCCTGCGATGGCATCACTGCGGTGTGACAGGTACACCGAGTTGATCCCATCGCAGGCAAGCCAGCTCCCACAGAAAAGCACATTTGCCCGTGTGCTCAGCTCATCCCACTCAGCGACGTTCGATTGGCACGAACTTGCGCTGTTCTACGCCGATGTATTCGGCGCTTGGACGGATGATGCGGTTGTTGGCGCGCTGCTCGAACACGTGCGCGGCCCAGCCGGTCAGGCGCGAGCACACGAAGATCGGCGTGAACAGCTTGGTCGGGATGCCCATGAAGTGGTACGCCGAGGCATGATAGAAGTCGGCGTTGGGGAACAACTTCTTCTGCTCCCACATGGTCTTGTCGATGGCTTCGGAGACCGGGAACAGCACCTTATCGCCCACTTCATCAGCGAGCTTTTTCGACCAGCCCTTGATCACCTCGTTACGCGGGTCGCTGTCTTTGTAGATCGCGTGGCCAAAGCCCATGATCTTGTCTTTGCGCGCCAGCATGCCGAGAGTGCCTTCGACGGCTTCTTCAGCCGAACCGAAACGCTCGATCATCTCCATCGCCGCTTCGTTGGCACCGCCGTGCAGCGGGCCGCGCAGGGAGCCGATGGCGGCGGTCACGCAGGAATACAGGTCGGACAGGGTCGACGCACACACGCGGGCGGTGAAGGTGGAGGCGTTGAATTCGTGCTCGGCGTAGAGGATCAGCGAGACGTTCATCACTTTTACGTGCAGCTCGCTTGGTTTCTTGCCGTGCAACAGGTGCAGGAAGTGGCCGCCAATGCTGGGCTCGTCGGTCACGCAGTCGATGCGCTTGCCGTCGTGGCTGAAGCGGTACCAGTAGCACATGATCGCTGGGAAGGCGGCGAGCAGACGGTCGGTGACATCGCGCTGCACGCTGAAGTCTTTCTCGGGCTCGATATTGCCCAGGAACGAGCAACCGGTGCGCATCACGTCCATCGGGTGGGCGTCGGCAGGAATGCGTTCCAGCACTTCCTTCAGCGCTTGGGGCAGGTCGCGCAGTTTGCTCAGCTTGGCGCTGTAGGCGGCCAATTCGGCTTGGGTCGGCAGCTCGCCGTACAAGAGCAGGTAGGCGACTTCTTCAAATTGCGCATCGGCGGCCAGTTCGCGCACGTCGTAGCCGCGATAGGTCAAGCCGGCACCGGCCTGGCCCACGGTGGACAGTGCGGTCTGCCCGGCGACCTGGCCACGCAGGCCGGCGCCACTCAGTACTTTTGCTTCAGCCATGGTTCTTCTCCAATTTTGTATTTATAGGGAGGCCTTGGTTAATCGCGGCCCTGTAGGAGCCGGCTTGCCGGCGATGGCGCCTTCGAAACTGGCGCAGCCCTCAAGGGCCAATCGCCGGCAAGCCGGCTCCTACAGTTATGGGTAAGGCGTTTATTTCTTGGCGGCAAACAACGCGTCGAGCTTTTGCTCGAAGGTGTGGTAGTCAATGCGATCGTAAAGCTCCATGCGGGTCTGCATGGTGTCGATCACGTTCTGTTGGGTGCCATCGCGACGGATCGCGGTGTAGACATTCTCGGCCGCCTTGTTCATGGCGCGGAAGGCCGAGAGCGGGTACAGCACGATGGAAACATCGGCAGATTTCAACTGTTCGGTGGTGTACAGCGGCGTCGCGCCGAACTCGGTGATGTTGGCCAGGATCGGCGCTTTCACACGGGAGGCAAACAGCTTGTACATCTCCAGTTCAGTGATGGCTTCCGGGAACACCATGTCGGCGCCGGCCTCAATGCAGGCGGCGGCACGTTCCAGGGCCGATTCCAAACCTTCCACGGCCAGGGCGTCGGTGCGCGCCATGATCACGAAGCTGTCGTCGGTGCGCGCATCCACGGCGGCCTTGATGCGGTCGACCATTTCCTGCTGGGACACGATTTCTTTATTCGGGCGATGGCCGCAACGCTTGGCGCCTACCTGGTCTTCTATATGGATGGCGGCCGCGCCGAACTTGATCATCGACTTGACGGTGCGTGCCACGTTGAAGGCCGAGGAACCGAAACCGGTGTCCACGTCCACCAGCAGCGGCAGGTCGCACACATCGGTGATGCGGCGCACGTCGGTCAGCACGTCATCCAGGCCGGTGATGCCCAGGTCCGGCACCCCGAGGGAACCCGCCGCTACCCCGCCACCCGACAGGTAGATCGCCTTGAACCCGGCACGCTTGGCCAGCAGCGCATGGTTGGCATTGATCGCGCCGACCACCTGCAAAGGGTGCTCGCTGGCGACCGCATCACGGAAACGCTGGCCGGGTGTGCTTTTATTGTAGGAACTCATGACTCACCTCTTTCAGGGGCGCCGCCGGGGAAATGACGGGCAATGTTGCGTTTGGACGCGCCGATATGACGGCGCATCAGCAGTTCGGCCAGTTCACCGTCGCGATCGGCGATCGCGTCCAGTATGCGGTGGTGCTCGGCAAAGGCCTGGCGTGGACGATTGGGGGTGGCGGAGAACTGGATGCGGTACATGCGCACCAACTGGTACAGCTCGCCGCAGAGCATTTGGGTGAGGGTACGGTTACCTGCGCCCTGGATGATCCGGTAATGAAAGTCGAAGTCGCCTTCCTGCTGGTAGTAACCGAGGCCGGCTTGGAACGCTTCGTCACGCTCATGGGTGTGCAACACCTGGCGCAATTCTTCGATTTCGGCGTCGGTCATGCGCTCGGCCGCCAGGCGGCAGGCCATGCCTTCGAGGGATTCGCGAATTTCGTAGAGTTCGATCAGCTCGGCATGGCTGAGTGACACCACCCGCGCGCCAACATGGGGGACGCGTACCAGCAGGCGCTGGCCTTCCAGGCGGTGGATCGCCTCGCGCAGCGGGCCACGGCTGATGCCGTAGGTGCGCGCCAGTTCTGGCTCGGAGATCTTGCTGCCGGGGGCGATCTCGCCCTTGACGATGGCGGCCTGGATACGGCGGAAGACGTTCTCGGACATGGTCTGGGACTCGTCCGTCGTAGCCACCAAGGCTTCCGATTGATCCAGCATATTGTCGACACCTTCAAAAGCAATTCCGCAAAAACTAGCCAATAAGCGGTTGCGAGTCAAAGAATAAATACACATTGTCGACAATCGTCTAATAACCCCTGCTGCACTTTATCGGGGCATGGCCGCCTGCCAGCGCTGGCGCCAAAAAAGCATCATGTTAGAATGCGGCCGCTTTTGCCTGACATCATTGGATGAAACGGCGCACCCGAGATTGCGCAGCAATGCCAGTCGCCATGAATTGAACATTGCACTGCACTGCCTCAGGATTTATGACACTCAAGCCCCTCCTTCTATTGTTCTGCCTGCTGGCCCTCCCGAGCCTTGGCCTTGCCGCCGAGAAGACTGTGTACGGCCTGAACGAATACGCCCAACTGGCGGGCATCGACCTGGAAGTGGCGGCCAAACTCGATACCGGCGCCAAGACCGCCTCGCTGAGTGCCCGTGACATCAAGCGTTTCAAGCGCAACGGTGAATCCTGGGTGCGCTTCTACCTGGCCATCGACACCGCCCATTCCCACCCCATCGAACGCCCCCTGGCCCGTGTCAGCAAGATCAAGCGCCGCGCCGGTGACTACGACCCCGATGAGGACAAGAACTACACCGCCCGCCCCGTGATTGCGCTGGATATCTGCATGGGCACCGCTTTACGCAGCATCGAAGTGAACTTGACTGACCGTAGCGCATTCCAATACCCGCTGCTGATCGGCTCCGAAGCGCTCAAACGCTTTGATGCGCTGGTCGACCCCAGTCTTAAATACGCAGCAGGCAAACCTGCCTGCGCCGCCGACGCTCATACCGCCGAGTAAACCGAATGCGCTCTCTGACCCTGCACCTGAAAATCCTGATCACCATCCTGGTGGTGCTGGGTATTTCGGTCACCGCCTATCAGATCTTCGTGCTGGGGATCCCCGTTACCGAGGACGCCACTGACGACTTGTGGAACATCGACGCCAAGGTCGAGTTCGTCGCCAACCCGAAAGACCCGGTGAAGATCCAGATGTTCGTGCCGCCCCTGAGCCGCGACTTCGTCAGCCTCAACGAGAGCTTCATCTCCAACAACTACGGCGTGAGCGTCAACCGCACTGACGGCAACCGCAAGGTCACCTGGTCGGCACGCCGCGCCAAGGGCAACCAGACCCTGTATTACCGCCTGGTGCTGACCAAGCGCTACAGCGGTGAAAAGATCAAGGTCAAAGGCCCGACCTTCCGCGACAGCATCGCCGTGGAAGGCCCCGAGAAGATCGCCGCCGAAGCCCTGCTGGCGCCGATCCGCCAGCACTCGGCCGACGTCGAGACCTTTATCAGCGAAGCCATCAAGCGCACCAACAACCTCAACGACGACAACGTGAAGCTGCTGCTGGCGGGCGACCCGTCCACGCCGCACAAGGCCAAGATCGTCGAGTTGCTGCTGTCCATCGCCCACGTACCGGTGGAAAAAGTTCACACCATCCGCCTCGTCGCTGACCAGCCGCAAACCCCGGAACTGTGGCTGCGCAGCTTCAACGGCAATGACTGGCTGTACTTCAACCCGGAAACCGGCGAGCAAGGCCTGCCGGCCGACCGCCTGCTGTGGTGGACCGGCGATGAAAACCTGATCACGGTGGATGGCGGCAAAAAGGCCATGGTGACCTTCAGCCTGAACAACAGCGAGATGAACGCCATCCGCCTGGCCAAGCTGACCGACGAGAACACCGACGCCAACTTCCTCGAATACTCGCTGTACGGCCTGCCGCTGCAGACCCAGCAGACGTTCATGATCATGGTGATGATCCCGATTGGCGTGCTGGTGATCCTGATCCTGCGCAACCTGATCGGCCTGCAGACCCTGGGCACGTTTACCCCGGTGCTGATCGCCCTGGCGTTCCGCGAAACGCAGCTGGGCTTCGGGATTGTGCTGTTTACGATCATCACGGCGCTGGGGTTGTTGCTGCGCTCCTACCTGGAACACTTGAAATTGCAGATGCTGCCGAGGTTGTCGGTGGTGCTGACCTTCGTGGTGGTGCTGATCGCGGCCATCAGCCTGTTCAGCCACAAGCTGGGCCTGGAGCGCGGGTTGTCGGTGGCGCTGTTCCCGATGGTGATCTTGACCATGACCATCGAACGCCTGTCGATCACCTGGGAAGAACGCGGCGCCAACCATGCGCTGAAAGTGGCAATTGGCACGCTGTTCGCGGCGTCGCTGGCGCACATCATCATGAGCGTGCCGGAGCTGATCTACTTCGTGTTCACCTTCCCGGCGATCCTGCTGATCCTGGTGGGCTTCATGCTGGCCATGGGGCGCTATCGCGGCTACCGCCTGACCGAGCTGGTGCGTTTCAAGGCCTTCTTGAAGGCTGACCAGTAATGTTCGGCTTCTGGAAGACCTGGAAGGCCCTGGAAGCGCGGGGGATCATGGGCATCAACCGGCGTAACGCCGACTACGTGCTCAAGTACAACAAGCGCAGCCTCTACCCGATCGTGGATGACAAGATCATCACCAAGGAACGGGCGATGGCGGCCGGCATCCACGTACCGGAAATGTACGGGGTGATCAGCACCGAGAAGGAAATCGACAAGCTCGACGACATCATCGGTGGGCGCAGCGACTTCGTGATCAAGCCGGCCCAGGGCGCCGGCGGTGACGGCATCCTGGTGGTAGCGGACCGTTTCGAGGGGCGCTATCGCACGGTGTCGGGCAAGATCATCAGCCATGAAGAGATCGAGCATCAGATCTCCAGCATCCTCACCGGCCTGTATTCCCTGGGCGGCCACCGTGACCGCGCCCTGATCGAATACCGTGTGGTGCCCGACCAGATCTTCAAGAGCATCAGCTACGAAGGCGTGCCGGACATCCGCATCATCGTGCTGATGGGCTACCCGGTGATGGCCATGCTGCGCTTGCCGACGCGCCAGTCGGGCGGCAAGGCCAACCTGCACCAGGGCGCCATTGGCGTGGGCGTAGACCTGGCCACCGGCCTGACCCTGCGCGGCACCTGGCTGAACAACATCATCACCAAACACCCCGACACCACCAACGCGGTGGATGGCGTGCAACTGCCCAACTGGGACGGTTTCATGAAGCTCGCGGCGGGTTGCTACGAGTTGTGCGGGCTGGGCTATATCGGCGTGGACATGGTGCTGGACCAGGAAAAAGGCCCGCTGATCCTCGAGCTGAATGCGCGGCCCGGGCTGAATATCCAGATTGCCAACGACTGCGGCCTGACCTTGCGCACCCACGCGGTGGAAGCGCGATTGGAAGAATTGAAGGCTGCGGGGGTGACGGAAACCCCGGAAGAGCGGGTGAAGTTTGTGCAGGAAATGTTTGGGCACATTCCAGCGGTGGAAGGCTGACGGCCTCATCGCAGGCAAGCCAGCTCCCACAGGTTGACCGCATTCCATTGGATTGACCGCATTCCATTGTAGGAGCCGGCTTGCCGGCGATAGCGTCCTGACAGGCAACCCTATACTCAGGATAAGGCCTCAATCTGCTTATCCCCGACATCCCCTCTAGGACCAGAACCGACAGGGGACTACAATCCCCTCCCCCGCGCCATTAGCTGATCCACCCCGCATGTCGACCTGTTCCGTACACCCGCTGCCCTACCGGGCCAACCCCGCCGCGTACTTCACGGCGATCCGTCACGCCCCTGGCGCGGTGCTGCTCGACAGCGGCCGCCCGGCCGCCGAACGCGGGCGTTATGACGTGCTCAGCGCCTGGCCGAACGCAACCTTGACGGTGTCGCCTGACGAAAGCGGCAGTGGTTTCCTGCAACGCTTGCGGGCAAACCTCACGCTGCTGGGTGACGCGGCCTTGCCTGCCGGCTATGAACTGCCGTTTGCCGGCGGCTTGATCGGCTACCTGAGCTACGACTTTGGCCGGCACCTGGAACACATGCCCACTCTGGCCGCCGACGACCTGCACCTGCCGGACGCACGCTTCGGGCTGTATGCCTGGGCACTGATCAGTGATCACCAGGCCCAGACCAGCCAGTTGGTGTTTCACCCCACCCTGGCCGAGGGCGAACGGCAACGCCTGATTGCACTGTTCAGCACGCCTGCCACTGAGTCGAGCGCCAGCTTCCAGTTGCAGGGCCCCATGGCGCCAGACCTCAGCGCCGAGACCTACCGCCAGGCCATCGTGCGCATTCAGGATTACATCCAGGCCGGCGATTGCTACCAGGTCAACTTTGCCCAGCGTTTTCGCGCGCCGTGCGCCGGTGACCCGTGGGTGGCCTACTGCGCCCTGCGTGAGGCCTGCCCCACCCCGTTTTCCGGGTTCCAGAGCCTGCCCGATGACGGCGCGGTACTGAGCCTGTCCCCCGAGCGCTTCGTGCACATCAGCGAACGCCGCGTTGAAACCCGCCCCATCAAAGGCACCCGCCCTCGTGGCCTGACGCCCGAAGAGGACGCCGCCAACGCCGCCGAACTGCTGGCCAGCCCCAAGGACCGCGCCGAAAACCTGATGATCGTCGACCTGCTGCGCAACGACCTCGGCCGCACCTGCCGCACCGGCTCGGTGAGCGTGCCGGAGCTGTTCAGCCTGGAAAGCTACCCCAACGTGCACCACCTGGTGAGCAGCGTTGTCGGCACCCTGGCCGACGACAAGGACGCCCTCGACCTGATCGCCGGCAGCTTTCCCGGCGGCTCCATTACCGGCGCGCCGAAGATCCGCGCCATGCAGATCATCGACGAACTGGAACCCACCCGACGCGGCCTGTACTGCGGCTCGCTGGTGTACCTGGACGTGCGCGGCGAGATGGACAGCTCCATCGCCATCCGTAGCTTGCTGGTCAAGGATGGCCAGGTGTGCTGCTGGGGCGGCGGCGGGATCGTGGCCGACTCGGAGTGGGAGGCGGAGTATCAGGAGTCGCTGACGAAGGTGCGGGTGTTGTTGGAGACGCTGGAAGGTTTGTAGTGACTGGGCTGGCCTCTTCGCGGGCAAGCCCGCTCCCACATTTTGGTGTGTGAACCCATTCAAGTGTGGGGGCTGGCTTGCCTGCGATGAGGCCACCAGCCCCACCAAAAAATTACAGGCTCAACTGCCGATTCGAGGCCTTGATGAATTCTTTCTTCAAGTCCTCAAACGTGTGCACCGCCGGGAACTGCGGGAATTCGCGGATCACGTTCTCGGGCGCGTGGAACAGGATCCCACGGTCGGCCTCGCCAAGCATGGTGGTGTCGTTGTAGGAGTCACCGGCCGCGATCACACGGTAGTAGAGGGTCTTGAAGGCCAGCACCGACTGACGCTTGGGGTCTTTCTGGCGCAGTTGGTAGCTCACCACCCTGTCGTTTTCATCCGTGATCAAGCGATGGCACAGCAAGGTCGGGAAGCCCAGCTGGCGCATCAGCGGCTGGGAGAACTCGTAGAAGGTGTCAGACAGGATCACCACCTGGAAGCGTTCGCGCAGCCAGTTGACGAACTCGATGGCGCCGTCCAGGGGCTTGAGGGTGGCGATCACTTCCTGGATATCGGCGAGTTTCAGGCCATGTTCGTCGAGGATGCGCAGGCGTTGCTTCATCAACACGTCGTAGTCGGGAATGTCACGGGTGGTGGCCCGCAGGGATTCAATACCGGTTTTTTCGGCGAAGGCGATCCAGATTTCCGGAACCAGCACCCCTTCCAGGTCGAGACAGGCAATTTCCACAAGACACTCCCATTGGATGTTGTTAGTTGAGCGAGCAAAAGGACTGCCGAACTCTAGCGATTCAAGCTCGCCGCCGCAACGCAGGGCGGATTTTGATACCATCGCTCCCCTATAGAGCGCTCAGCGCCACTGACCTGTAGGAACCGTCCTGATGAACCAAGCCTTCGACGTCGCTGAACTCGCCGCGACCTATGCCAACAAATCTGCCCAGGACATCCTCAAGCTGGCGTTCAGCCAGTTCGGCGATGACCTGTGGATTTCCTTCAGCGGTGCCGAGGACGTGGTGCTGGTGGACATGGCCTGGAAGCTGAACAAGAACGTCAAGGTGTTCAGCCTCGACACCGGCCGCCTGCACCCGGAAACCTACCGGTTCATCGAGCAGGTGCGCGACTTCTACAAGATCGACATCGAGCTGATCTCGCCGGACCAGAGCAAGCTGGAGCCCTTCGTCAAAGAGAAAGGCCTGTTCAGCTTCTACAAGGACGGCCATGGCGAATGCTGCGGCGTGCGCAAGATCGAGCCGCTGCGCCGCAAGCTCTCGGGCGTTCGCGCCTGGGCCACCGGCCAGCGCCGCGACCAGAGCCCCGGCACCCGCAGCCAGGTAGCGGCGCTGGAAATCGACACGGCCTTCTCGACTCCGGAACGCACCCTGTACAAGTTCAACCCGCTGGCGCAGATGACCAGCGAGGAGATCTGGGGTTACATCCGCATGCTGGAGCTGCCGTACAACAGCCTGCATGAGCGCGGCTTCATCAGCATCGGCTGCGAACCGTGCACCCGCCCGGTACTGCCCAACCAGCACGAGCGCGAAGGCCGCTGGTGGTGGGAGGAAGCCACGCAGAAAGAGTGTGGGTTGCATGCGGGAAATATCATCAGCAAGGCTTGAAGCTGATGCGGTAAACAATGTGGGAGCAGGCTTGTGTGGGAGCTGGGCTTGCCCGCGATGCAGGCACCTCGGTGTATCAGTGATACCGGGGTGATGCTATCGCAGGCAAGCCAGCTCCCACACAAGCCAGCTCCCACATTTGTTTTGTGTTGGGCATTAAGAATGTACACATAGATGTAACCATCGGTGCCATTTATGTGTGCAATTTATATTCGACCGCACCATTACGTAACACCTTCTCCCGTCTATATCTCCTCGTGTAAACCGTCATCTTCCCGCTGAAAAATAAATACCTGTTCAATCGGTCAATTTATATTTCTTCTAATTCAGCCTGTTATTAAACACACCTACAAAAACGAAATTAACCGATATTTTCATAGATCGAAAACTGGCACGCATGTGGCTTAAGGTGAAATGCGCTTTGTATACAATAAATACAAAACATACATACACTTTGCCATCCGCGGCTCGCCTGCAGATGCGCTGGAGCTTGCCGGAATGCGTACAAGCCTATCGAACCTCGCACTGGATCTGCCCTCCTCCGCCCTGAACCCCGAGGCCATCAGCCCCGGCCCGCTGGTGCTCAGCCCACGCCTGCACAACAAGGACCTGGCGCCCACCAAAGTGGAAGGCCGGCGTTGGGGGCGCTACAGCATCTTCGCGTTGTGGACCAATGACGTGCACAACATTGCCAACTATTCCTTCGCCATTGGCTTATATGCATTGGGCCTGGGCGGTTGGCAGATTCTGTTGTCTTTAGGCATCGGCGCGGCGCTGGTGTATTTCTTCATGAACTTGTCCGGGTATATGGGGCAAAAGACCGGCGTGCCGTTTCCGGTGATCAGCCGGATCAGTTTCGGTATTCATGGCGCGCAGATTCCGGCGTTGATTCGTGCGGTGATCGCGATTGCCTGGTTCGGTATCCAGACCTACCTGGCTTCGGTAGTTTTCCGCGTATTGCTGTCGGCGATTCACCCCGGGTTTGCCGACTATGACCACAACTCGATCCTGGGCCTGTCGACCTTGGGTTGGGCGTGTTTCGTGACGATCTGGTTCGTGCAGTTGGCGATCCTGGCCTACGGCATGGAAATGGTGCGCCGTTATGAAGCCTTCGCCGGGCCGGTGATTCTGGTGACGGTGGCTTCACTGGCCGGTTGGATGTACTTCCAGGTGGGGGGCAACATTGCCTGGTCGGTTCGCGAACCGCTGAGCGGCGGCGAGATGTGGCGCAACATCTTCGCCGGTGGTGCACTGTGGCTGACCATCTACGGCACGCTGATCCTCAATTTCTGCGACTTCGCCCGCTCCTCGCCGTGCCGCAAGACCATCCAGGTCGGCAACTTCTGGGGCCTGCCGGTGAATATCCTGGTGTTTGCCGCCATCACCGTGCTGCTGTGTGGCGGGCAGTTCCAGCTCAATGGCCGGGTGATCGAAAGCCCGACTGAAATCATCGCGGCCATCCCCAATACCTTCTTCCTCGTGCTCGGCTGCCTGGCCTTTTTGATCGTCACCGTGGCGGTAAACATCATGGCCAACTTCGTCGCCCCGGCCTTTGTGCTGAGCAACCTGGCGCCCAAGTACCTGAACTTCCGCCGCGCCGGGTTGATCAGCGCGACCCTGGCAGTGCTGATCCTGCCGTGGAACCTCTACAACAGCCCGCTGGTGATCGTGTATTTCCTCTCCGGCCTGGGCGCACTGCTGGGGCCGTTGTACGGGGTGATCATGGTCGACTACTGGCTGATCCGTAAAAGCCGGGTGAACGTGCTGCAGCTGTATAGCGAAGACCCCCATGGCGACTATTTCTACAGTCGTGGGATCAACCTGCGTGCGGTGGCAGCCTTCATTCCAGCGGCGGTGATCGCCATTCTGCTGGCGCTGTTGCCGGGCTTTGCCAGCGTCGCACCGTTTTCCTGGATGTTTGGCGCCGGTATTGCAGGGCTGTTGTACCTGCTGATCGCCAAGCGCCAGCCGTACTACGCCGATGTCAGCGGCGAGAGCATTGCAGTCGATAACGTCAGTCACTAATCAAGGATTTTCCATGCGTATCCTCGTGGTCAACGTCAACACCACCGAATCCATCACCGACACCATCGCCCAGCAAGCGCGGGCCGTGGCTGCGCCGGGGACCGAGATCGTCGGGCTTACCCCCTACTTCGGCGCGGAATCGGTGGAGGGCAATTTTGAAAGTTACCTGGCGGCCATCGCCGTGATGGACCGGGTGATGGCCTACGACCAGCCGTTTGACGCGGTGATCCAGGCCGGCTACGGCGAGCACGGCCGCGAAGGCCTGCAGGAGTTGCTGAACGTGCCGGTGGTGGACATCACCGAAGCCGCCGCCAGCACGGCGATGTTCCTGGGACACGCCTACTCCGTGGTCACCACCCTGGACCGCACCGTGCCGTTGATCGAAGACCGCCTGAAACTGGCTGGGCTCTACCAGCGCTGCGCTTCGGTACGGGCCAGTGGCATGGCGGTGTTGGAGCTGGAAGAAGACCCGTTGGCCGCCATGGAAGCCATCGTGCGCCAGGCGGAGCTGGCCATCAGCGAGGACAAGGCCGAGGTGATCTGCCTGGGGTGCGGCGGCATGGCCGGGCTGGATGAACAGATTCGCCAGCGCACCGGCGTACCGGTGGTGGATGGGGTGACGGCGGCGGTGACCATTGCCGAATCGTTGGTGCGGCTGGGGTTGTCGACGTCGAAGATCCGCACCTATGCGACGCCGAGGCCGAAGAAAGTCATTGGCTGGCCGGGTCAGTTCGGGCGGTAGACCGAGTCGCCTGCATCGCGGGCAAGCCCGTCTCCCACAGGGGATCGCATTTCCCTGTGGGAGCTGGCTTGCCTGCGATGGCCGCACCGCGGTCTACGGCCATGATCAAACCGCGCTGAATCGCTGACCCAACTGCTGCTCGGCAAATTGCTCGATGATGAAGTCCACAAACGCCCGGGTCTTGCCGGGCAGCAGTTTGTGTTCGGCGTAGTAAATGGAAATGTTGCCATCGTCGACATACCAGTCGGGCAACACCCGCACCACCGCGCCGCTGTCGAGAAACGGCACCGCCATGGGCATGCTCACCAGCGCGATGCCCAAACCCTGGGCGCTGGCGCAGCAGGCGGCTTCGGAGTCGCTCATGGTCATGCCGGGCTTGAGCACCAGCGGGCGCTGTTCGCGATCACGGCCGGTCAGTTGCCACGTGCGGATGCGCCCGGTCTGCGGTGAACGGATCAGGATGCCCGCGCAGTGCGCGAGATCTTCCGGTGTGTTGACTGGCGGGCGTTTTGCCAAATAGCTCGACGCGGCCACCAACACCCGGTGCGCCGGAGTGAGTTTGCGCGCCACCACCCCCTGGGGTAATTCAAAGCCTCCGCCAATGGCGGCGTCGAAACCCTGGCCAATCAGATCCACCTGGCGGTTATCGAAATGCCAGTCCGGGCTGATGTCCGGAAACCGTCCCATGAACTCACCCAGCAGCGGCACCACGTAACGGTTGCCGAACACCGTGCCCATGCTGACCTTGAGCGTCCCCACCGGCCGACCTTCGGCGCTGGCCAGGTTGGCCACGGCATTCTGGATGGTGGTGAGGCTGCCGCTGACTTCTTCCAGAAACAGTTTGCCAGCTTCGGTCAGGGTCAGGCGCCGTGTACTACGCTGGAACAGCCGCACACCCAGGCGCGCCTCAAGCTTGGCGACACTCTTGCCCACCGCTGCCGGGGTGAGGCTCAGGTGCCGGGCTGCTTCGGCGAAGCTGCCGCCTTCGGCACTGCGCACAAAGCATTCGATACTGCCAAAGCTCTCCATAACGCCCACTCTAAACTTTTGGTTTACACAGACTATAGCAATCGCGGTCTACCGGTGTACCGGGGTGAGGTTGATACTCGGCGCCATCAACAAGGCATTCCGCCTTGAACAGCTAGGAGATCGACATGACCACACATAACCTCAGCGGCAAAGTCGCCTTGATTCAAGGCGGTTCCCGCGGCATCGGCGCCGCCATCGTCAAGCGCCTCGCCGCGCAAGGTGCAGCGGTTGCTTTTACCTACGTCAGCTCGGCCGCCAAGGCCGAGGAATTGCAGAACAGCGTGATCAGCGAAGGCGGTAAAGCCCTGGCGATTCGTGCCGACAGCGCCGATGCCGAGGCGATTCGCAACGCCGTCAACAAAACCGTCGAAGCCTTTGGTCGCCTGGACATCCTGGTGAACAACGCCGGTGTGCTGGCCATCGCGCCGCTGGAAGACTTCAAGCTGGAAGACTTCGACCAGACCCTGGCGATCAACGTGCGCAGCGTGTTCATCGCTACTCAGGAAGCGGCCAGGCACATGGGTGACGGAGGCCGCGTAATCAACATCGGCAGCACCAACGCCGAGCGCATGCCCTTTGGCGGTGGCGGCCCGTATGCGATGAGCAAGGCCGCGCTGGTGGGATTGACCAAGGGCCTGGCGCGGGACCTGGGGCCACGGGGCATTACCATCAACAACGTGCAGCCTGGGCCGGTGGACACCGACATGAACCCGGCGGACAGTGATTTTGCCGAGAGTTTGATTGGGTTGATGGCGGTCGGGCGGTATGGGCATGTGGAGGAGATTGCCAGCTTTGTGGCCTACCTGGCAGGGCCGGAGGCCGGCTACATCACCGGTGCCAGCCTGACCATTGATGGCGGCTTCAGCGCCTAATACTTCAGGAACACTGCAAAACCCAATGTGGGAGCTGGCTTGCCTGCGATGGCGCCCTCAAGATCGCTATCGCAGGCAAGCCAGCTCCCACATTTTTTACGACCAGCGCATGGCCCTTGTAGGAGCCCGGCTTGCCGGCGATGCCGGTATTAAGGACGTTATCGCCGGCAAGCCGGGCTCCTACGGTTTTAGGGTATCAATGAAGCGGTGGCAAGCCGTAGGCCGCCAGGTCGAAGTCGGCGAGTTTGCGGATGATCTGGTCGGCGTGGTGGTACTTGCTGTCGGCCATGGCTTCATCGGGCACGGCGATGGCGGTCATGTGGGCGGCCTTGGCGGCGGTGACGCCGAACGGCGAGTCTTCGAACACCAGGCAGTCCTCGGGCGCAACGCCCAGGCGGCGGGCGGCGGTGAGGAAGATGTCCGGAGCGGGTTTGGCCGCGCCGACTTCCGGGTCGTCAGCGGTGACGATGGTGTCGAACAGGCCAAACCACTCGCGGTGCAAGGTGGTCTTGTGGCCGAATGAATTGCGCGACGAACTGGTGCCCACGGCAATCGGAATGTTGTGCGCCTTCAAGTGCCGCACCAACGCTTCAGCGCCGGGCATGCCCAAGGCCTTGGGGAAACGTTCGCTCATCAGCGGTTCGCGGATGGTCAGGAACTCAGCCGGGGTGATCGGCAGGTCCAGGGCCTTGACCACGTAGTCGGCCAGGTCCTGGGCGCCACGCCCGATGATGTGCTGCTTGATCCCCCAGTCATAGGTACGGCCGTAGCGTTCGGCGATGATCTGCGTGACTTCGGTGTAGATGCCTTCTGTGTCCAGCAACAAACCGTCCATATCGAAAATCACGGCCTTGATCGGGCCGGCGGTACGCGGTGCGTTCATCACAACAGATCCTTGGGGGGAAGGACTAAAAGGATTCAGCACAATAACGGCCCGGCTCTCTTGCAAGCAACCGTTGTGACCATCGATGTGCTGTTTCCCAAGACCTTACTCGGGGAAATCCGCCCCCTCAGTCACCTCAGCCCACGCGTCGAAGTCAGCGCTCAATGCCTCGACCTTGGTGCGTGCAAACCCCAGCGCGGCCTTGCCCAGCAGCAAGCGCAACGGCGGTTGTTCGGCTTCCACCGCCTTGACGATGGCGATTGCGGCGCGCACCGGGTCGCCGGGCTGTTTTCCGCTGTAACTGCGTACGCGACTGGCCCGCGCCGCCGCCGTGTCGCGGTAGTCGTCGATGGTGTGAGCGGCCTCATTGGCCGAGCGCCCGGCCCAGTCGGTGCGGAATGGCCCCGGCTCTACCAGTAACACCTTGATCCCCAGCGGCGCGACTTCCCCTGCCAGGGCTTCAGACAACCCTTCCACCGCGAACTTGGTGGCATTGTAGAAACTCAGGGACGGGAACGCCGCAATCCCGCCCACCGAGGAGATATTCACCACGCTGCCCGAGCGCCGAGCCCGCATGCCGGGCAACACGGCACGGGTCATGGCGCTGAGGCCCCAGAAGTTGATGTCGAACATGCGGCGCACTTCAGCCAGGTCACTTTCCTCCAACGCGCCGAAGTAACCAATACCGGCGTTGTTGACCAGCACATCGATGTGCCCGAAATGCGCTTGAGCCGCCTGCACTGCCGCGTCGACCTGGGCCTGGTCGGTCACGTCCAGCGCCAATACCAAGGCGTTGTGTTCATGGCCGGCCACGATGTCCTGCACCTGTTGCGGGTTACGTGCGGTGACCACCGTCGGGTAGCCGAGGCTGAGGGTGTGCAGGGCCAACTGGCGCCCGAAACCGGTTGAACAACCGGTGATAAACCAGACAGGTTTTGCGGTGGAATGGGTCATGAAGGGGCTTTCCTCGTGGGGTGTGAAAAAAGTATGCGCGCGGGCGTTAATGTGAAAAAGATGCATAATCCAAAAGCCCCTTTCGGAAAAACCACACAATGGACACGCCGGATTTCCAGCAATTGCGCCTGTTCCTGCAGGTCGCCCACGCCAAGAGTTTCACGCAGGCGGCCGATGCCGTGAGCCTGTCGGTTTCCACCGTGAGCCAGCGGGTCGGCGCCCTGGAAAAACAGCTGGGCGTGCGCCTGCTCAACCGCACCACCCGCAGCGTCAGCCTCACCGAAGCCGGTGCGCAACTGGTTGAACGCATCACCCCGCTGCTCGAAGAACTGCACACCAGCTTGCACAGCGTCGCCGCCGCCACCGTCGAGGCCAGCGGCACCTTGCGCCTGAACGTGCCCTCCACCGCCAGCCGCATGGTGTTGCAGCCGCTGCTGCAAGGGTTCTTGCGCAAACACCCGGGGATCAACCTGGAAGTGGCCGTGGATAACGCTTTGGTGGACATCGTCGCCCAAGGGTTTGATGCGGGTATCCGCTACGACCACGTGCTGGCCGAGGACATGGTGGTGATCCCCGTGGCCCGGCAATTGCGCTTTGTGATCGTCGCCACCCCGGGCTATTTGCAAGGCCGCACAGTCCCCACCCACCCGCATGATTTGCTTGAACATGAATGCGTGAACTATCGCAGCGCCCAAACCGGCCTGCTGCACCGCTGGGATTTTGAAAAGGACGGCAAGCCGCTGCGCGTGACGGTGAAGGGCCGGCTGGCCACCAACGACATCGAGCTGATGATCCGTGGCGCACTGGATGGCTTCGGTTTTGCCTATGTAGCGCGTTCCAGTGTCGAGCCCTACCTGCAATCCGGTGAGCTGGTGGAAGTCCTGGGCGACTGGATCACCCACAGCGCGCTGTACCTGTATTACTTCAATCGCAGCAACACGCCGAAAAAACTGCGCGTGTTCATCGACTACCTGCAACAAGAACTCAACGCCTGATGCCCGGCCGACCTCAACAGCGAGCCCCGACATGCTCTATCGATTAGCCGCCGACGGTCTGGTGCTGTTCCACCTGTGCTTCATCCTGTTCGTGCTGTTTGGCGGGCTGCTGGCCCTCAAATGGCGGCCCGTGATGTGGCTGCACCTGCCCGCCGCTGCCTGGGGCGTGGCCGTGGAAGTGTTCCACCTGCCCTGCCCGCTCACCCGTTGGGAAAACCTGTTTCGCCACCTGGCCGGCCAGGACGGTTATGGCGGCGGCTTTATCGAGCACTACATCCTCGCGATGATCTACCCGGCCGGGCTGACCCCGAACATTCAGCTGGTGCTCGGGGCCGTGGTGTTGCTGATCAACGTCGCGGTGTATGTGCGCCTGATCAGACGGCCTTAGGCAAGCAGCCCAGGCCGCTCAAGGTGGCCTCGACTGCCTGCTCCAACGGGGTGTGCGGTTCTTTGCCAAGCACCTCGACGAGGCATGTGTTGTCCATGCGCAGCGGGGTGCGCCACAGGTAACGCATCTCCTGCAGTTCGCGGAAGGTCACCACAAAGGGCGCCGCCAGCTTCAACAGCCACCAAGGGAAACTGCCTACGCGGGGCTGCTGGCCTGTCCTGCGCAACACCACGCGCTGGATGGTCCGCGTCATCTGCGTGCCGTCGGTGTCGGTATGCCCGGCCATATGAAAACGCGCAAAGGCAGCGAGGCTGGCACGGCGGGCCAGCAACTCGACTATCGTGCGTGCCACGTCCGGCAGGTACGCCCATTGATGGAGCAGGCCCGGGGCGCCCGGATAGCTGATGGTGTGCACCGGCTTGCCGGGCTTGACCAGGCCCTGGGAAAACCAGCTGTTCGCGGCGCGGCCACCAAAAAAGTCCCCGGCGCGCAGGATCAAGACGCGAGCGCCATGACCAGAGGCCTCTTGCAGGCGTTGCTCCAATTGCACACGGATCGCGCCCTTGCGCGTTTGCGGGTGCTGGGGCGAGTCTTCGTGCAACACGGGAAAGGCATCCGGCCCGTAGTTGTAGACCGTGCCGGGCAACACGATGGTTGCGCCTTCGGCGATGGCGGCGGCGATGGTGTTGTCGATCATCGGCAGTACGAGTTCTGCCCAGTTGCGATAACCCGGTGGGTTCACTGCGTGAACGATCACCTCGCAACCACGGGCAGCGGCCAGCACCTCATCACGGTTCAGCGCATCGCCCTTGAGCCAGGTGAATGCCGCATTCTGGCTGCATGCCTTTTCTACGTCACGGGCCAACGCACACACGTCCCAACCTGCCGCTTTCAACTGCCGCGCGACTTCACCGCCAACTCCACCTGTTGCGCCCAATACCAGCACTTTGCTCATCACCGCCTCCCACCTTTGTCTATTGTTGGCGCCAGTGTGTGCGTGCCCCGGCTATAGATAAATTGCCGAAGATTGCTGAGTCGCTATACATTTATGCATGGCATTGAATATCGGATGGGAGCTTTACCGGTCGTTCCTCGGCGTACTCCAGGAAGGATCGTTGTCGGGGGCCGCACGGCTGCTCGGCATCACGCAGCCCACGGTCGGTCGGCATATTGCCGCGCTGGAATCGGCATTGGGCGTGGTGCTGTTCACCCGCTCGCCCACCGGTTTGTTGCCGACGGCGATGGCACACACCCTGCGCGGCCACGCCGAAACCATGGCTCGCACCGCCGCTGCCCTGGAACGGGCGGCCTCGGCCCAGGGCGACGACGTACGCGGCGTGGTGCGGGTGTCGGCCAGTGAAGTGGTCGGCGTGGAAGTGCTGCCGCCGATCCTCAGCCAATTGCGCCAACACCACCCTCACCTCAAGGTCGAGTTGACCCTGACCAATCGCCTGAGCGACCTGTTGCAACTGGAAGCCGATATCGCCGTGCGCATGGTCCGACCGAGCCAGGAACAATTGCTGGCAAGGCGCGTAGGCCTGATCGAAGTGGGCCTGCATGCCCGCGATGATTACCTGGAACAACACGGCACGCCCCAGCAGATGCAGGACCTGGCCCATCACTCGGTGATCGGCTTCGACCAGGAGAACGCCTTTATCCGCAGCCTGGCGATCAAAGGCTTCGAACGCAGTGCCTTTGCCCTGAGCAGTGACAGCGACCTGGCGCAACTGGCGCTGATCCGCGCCGGTGCCGGTATCGGCGGCTGCCAGGTGCTGTTGGCCAAGCGCGACCCGCGCCTGCGCCGGGTGCTGGCGCCGGGGTTCTCGATCAAGCTGGACACCTGGGTGACCATGCACGAAGACCTGCGCAACAGCCCTCGCTGCCGGGTGATGTTCGATGCGCTGGTGGAGGGTTTGCAGCGTTACGTACAGGATTGAGACAGCTTCACTGGTAAAGAATCAGTCTCCCTCAATCCGTTCGTAGACGCCCCCATGTCCGAAGCCTTCGAAGTCCCCAGCCCCCACGAAAAACACATCGAACACACCACCGAACATGCCCACGGCCGAGGGGACAATTTCGCCAGCCGCATTGCGGTGATGACCGCCTTGATGGCCACCCTCGGCGCCATGCTCAGCTATCAGGCCGGCTCCACCGAAAGCGAAGCGGCGATGGACAAGAACAACGCCGCCATCATCAAGACCGAAGCCGCCAACCAGTGGAATTACTACCAGGCCAAATCCAGCCGGCAGAACCTGGCGGAACTCGCCACCCACATCCCGGGCGTGGATGCCGCGCATTACAAGGATGAGATCGAGCGCTACAAAGGCCAGAAGGAAGACGTGCGCAAACAGGCCGAGAAGCTGGAAGCCACGTCGAAGGAATGGGACCAGAAGTCCGAAGAGGCCCTGCACCAGCATCACCGTTGGGCCCAGGCGATGACCGCGATCCAGATCGCGATTTCGCTGGCGGCGATTACGTTGCTGACCAGACGAGAGTGGCTAAAACGAATGTCCTACACCGCCGCCGGTGTGGCAGTCGTCCTGGGCAGCCTGGCCTGGTTGCACATCTAACCCAACCCACGTTCTGCTGCACGTTTCCCCACGTAACTGTAGGAGCCGGCTTGCCGGCGATAGCGGCGGCACAGCAAACATAGATGTTGCCTGACCCACCGTAATCGCCGGCAAGCCGGCTCCTACAGGTGCGTTTTCGCGCTCAGGAGTTGGGCTCTTTCTTACATCGCTATGTAGGAGCCGGCTTGCCGGCGATAGCGACGGTACCGCAAACAGGGATGTTGCCTGACCCACCGTAATCGCCGGCAAGCCGGCTCCTACAGGTGCGTTTTCGCGTTCAGGAGTTGGGCTCTTTCTTACATCGCTATATAGTAAAATGAATAACGAAAAACCCAGCCCAACGCGAGGAACCATCGGTGACTGCACAACCCAAAGAAGCCGTGGGCGCCGCCTACAGTATCGACTCCATGCGCTTCGCCCAGGCCATGACCTGGAAAGCCATCGACCACCTCGCCCAACGCATCCGCCCGGGTATGCTCGAATCCGAAGCCCGCGAGCTGGGCAAGCAGGTGCTCGCCGAGCTCGACATGCAACGCATCTGGCACCCGTTGCTGGTGCGTTTCGGCGCCAACACCCTCAAGGCCTTCAACCAGCGCTCCGAAGGTGACCCGGTGCTGGGCGACAACGATATCTTCTTCATCGACATGGGTGCCGTGTGGCAAGGCCACGAAGGCGATGCCGGCGCAACCTTCACCACCGGCAACGACCCGGAAATGATCGCCTGCGCCAGCGCCGCCAAGACCCTGTTCGACCGCGTGCAATCGCGCTGGAAAAACCAGCAAGTGGTCGGCCTGGAACTCTACCGCTACGCCCAAGAGCAAGCCCAGGCCATGGGTTGGCAACTGAACCTGGACATCAAGGGCCACCGCGTCAGCGACTTCCCCCATGCGATCCACCGTGGCGGCGACCTCGGTGATTTCGAGTACTACCCGAATGCAGGGCTGTGGATCCTGGAAATCCAGATCGCCCACCCGAGCAAGCCTTACGGCGCTTTTTACGAAGACCTCCTCGCTTAAGGAATAGAAATGGAACGCTCCACCGCCTACCCCGAACTGCTGTTTTCCTACGGCACCTTGCAGGACAAGGCCGTACAACTCGCCAACTTCGGGCGCGAACTGGCCGGGCAGCAAGACGCGATGCTGGGCTACGCACAAAGCTGGGTAGAAATCACCGACCCCGCCGTGTTGGCCACCAGTGGCAAGACTCACCACCCGATCGTGGCACCCACCCACGAGCAAGGCGCCAGCGTCGAAGGCATGGTGTTTCAGATCACCGCCCAAGAGTTGGCGGCAGCCGATGCCTATGAAGTATCGGACTACAAGCGCGTGGCCGTGCCGTTGGCATCGGGGCTCACGGCCTGGGTGTACGTGAAGGCGTGAAGATGAAACTTTCGGGGCAATGATTTCAATCTGCCACTTCGGCGATTAAAGTGGCGCGCTTTCGAGAATTGGATCTCGATTTTTTGCCCATGGAGTTACCCGTGAAGTACATCAGTAAAGTCGCTGCAGCCGCCGTTCTTGGTTTTGCCCTCGCTGGCTGCACCGGCACCGCCATCAAGTCCCCGCAGTACGACAGCAACCAATACACCGTTCTGGGCCACAGTGAAGCAAGCGCCACCGGTATCATGCTGTTCGGCATCATCCCGATCGGCCAGAACAGCCGTTTCGTGCGCGCTCAAGACGCCGCCATCAAGGCCAAGGGCGGCGATGCGCTGATCAACACCCAAGTGCAGGAAAACTGGTTCTGGGCCTGGGTACTCAGCGGTTACACCACCAAGATTTCCGGTGATGTGATCAAACTGAAAACCGCGCAATAAATAGACCGCCGCCAGGGTTTTAACCCCGGCAAGCGACGTATCATGGGCTATGACTCTCGAGGATGGCCCATGAACCTCAGCATCGTTTACGCCCTCGCAGCCGCCGCTCTGTTCGGCGCCAGCACCCCACTGGCCAAAAGCCTTGGCCTGGGCCTCTCCCCCATACTCTTGGCCGGCCTGCTCTACCTGGGCAGCGGCATCGGGCTCACCGGCGTACGCCTCCTGCGGGATCGCGGCTGGAAACCCACCGGACTGACGCCCTCCGAATGGCCCTGGCTACTCGGCGCCATTGCCTTCGGCGGCATCCTCGGGCCCGTCGCGCTGATGGTCGGCCTCACCCGTACCGCAGGCGCCACCGCCTCCCTGATGCTCAACCTTGAATCGGTACTCACCGCCGTCATCGCCTGGCTGGTCTTCAAGGAAAACGCCGACCGCCGCATCGTGCTTGGCATGCTCGCCATCATATTGGGCGGCGTGGTGCTGTCCTGGTCCGACGGCGGCGGCAACAGCCATGACTGGACCGGCCCGTTTGCCGTGGCCCTGGCCTGCCTGTGCTGGGGCATCGATAACAACCTGACGCGCAAGGTCTCGGCGTCAGACGCCCTGTTTATTGCCGGCGCCAAAGGCCTGATCGCAGGGCTGGTGAACACCAGCCTGGCGCACTACCTCGGCGCGCAAATACCGGTGACGGCGCAACTGCTGCCGCTCCTGCTGGTGGGCTTTCTGGGGTACGGCATCAGCCTGGTCATGTTCGTATTGGCACTGCGCGGGCTGGGCAGCGCGCGCACCGGCGCCTACTTCTCCACCGCCCCTTTTCTCGGCGCTGCGGTGGCCTTGCTAGTGTTGGGTGAGTCGGTTTCCGTGGCGTTCTGGATTGCATCGGCACTGATGGCCGTGGGGGTGTGGCTGCACCTGACCGAGCGACATGCCCATGAACACCAACACGACGCTACGGAACATGGCCATCGGCATGTGCATGACGAACATCATCAACATGAACACGGGTTTGAATGGGACCCGGCGCAGCCCCACAGCCATGTGCACGTGCACAGCCCGTTGCGGCACAGTCATGCGCATTTTCCGGATGTGCATCATCGGCATCGGCATTGAGGCGCTTTTTCTCGATTCAACTTCGGCTTATTCACAAGACCTTATAACAATGAAAATACTGTTCGCCGCTTCGTTGGGGCTTATGTCACTGGCCCAACCTTCACTGTCCTTTGCAGACAACCTGAATGGCAAGACGATCTACCTGCAGCGCTGCGCCATGTGCCACGGTGCCGATATCAAGGGCACAGGGCCGCTGGCCAATAAGAGCAACCCACCGACGCCAAACCTGACGACGCCTGCGTTCAAGCAGCGGCTGAATGACTACCCGGGGGTGATTGTTTCGTCGGTGATACTTCGTCCCAATGGGGACTTGATTCCGAGGACGTTGCGGGAGAATGGGGTGAAGGTGGCGCCGTTCGCGTGGACGGTTAAGGATTTTCGGGATTTGAATGAGTATATGGTGGGGGGGATTTCCAGGAGTCGGTGACTGCTGGATAGGGGAATGGCGTTGATATGGGGGGAGGCATTCCGGACGCCAGAAACCACAAACCCCCGATCTTCTCAAGGAAAATCGGGGGTTCGTGTTTACTTAATGTGGCGGTGAAGGAGAGATTCGAACTCTCGATACAATTTCTTGTATACACACTTTCCAGGCGTGCTCCTTAAGCCACTCGGACACTTCACCGTATCTCGTCAAACCAGTTCAGTCTGTCGAGGCGCGCTAATGTAGTCGAAAGCCTTTCTGATGGCAAAGGTTTTTTTCAGAATTTTCATGCGGTTAGCAGGTTATGCCGGCGTACGCCCGGCAAGTGGCGGTGATTCTGCCATTCTCAGGCTTGTGTGGCACGCGTCTGGGGCGGCTGTTGGGCCCTGCCCTAGGCTGTCTGGCAGCGAGCAGGCGGGAAAAGTCTGACTGGGTAGTCAGTCACGGCGCTTTACCCGGGCAGGCGTGGTGGGTAACGTCTGCGCCTATGTCTCTATAACAAGTCCTACAAGGAACCGCGTCATGAGTGAGTTGATTGCTTACCACCTCGAAGACGGTATCGCGACCCTGACCTTGAGCAACGGCAAGGTGAATGCCATTTCTCCGGCGGTGGTCAGTGCGTTCAATGAAGCGCTGGACCAAGCGGAGAAAGACCGCGCGGTGGTGGTGATCACCGGCACGCCGGGCATTCTGTCCGGTGGGTATGATTTGAAAGTGATGACCGCCGGCCCTAAAGAAGCCATCGGCCTGGTGACCTCCGGCTCGACGCTGGCACGTCGCTTGTTGTCGCACCCGTTCCCGGTGATCGTGGCGTGCACTGGGCATGCGGTAGCCAAGGGGGCGTTCCTGCTGTTGTCGGCGGATTATCGGATCGGTGTGGAAGGCCCGTTCAGCATTGGCCTGAATGAAGTGGCGATCGGCATGACCATGCACCACGCAGGGATCGAGCTGGCGCGGGATCGCCTGAGCAAGGCGGCGTTCCAGCGCTCGGTGATCAATGCCGAGATGTTTGACCCGCAAGGTGCCGTGGGCGCCGGCTTCCTCGATAAGGTGGTCGCCCCCGAGGAGCTGCACGCAGCCGCCCTGGAAGCCGCGCGGCAGTTGAAGAAGATCAACATGAACGCCCACAAGCACACCAAGCTGAAAGTACGCAAAGCGCTGTTGGACGCACTGGATGACGCGATCATTCAGGACCAGGGCCACATCCTGAGCTAAGCCCCTACTGCAATCACAGCAAAAGCCCGGCCCTGCGTCGGGCTTTTTCTTACAAATAAACCTGATCCTTCCTTAGCCGCTCTAGCCGGGCCATATCGGCACATGTTGAAACATGTGCTCAAACATCGCCTATCTCCTACGTCTGTAGGGGCAATTGCCGAATACAGTGCACATCCGTACACTGCGCCACCTTTTGTCCCGATGGGCCGTGTCGATGCTTTTTCTGTTACGTATGTTGTTGATGGGCTTGCACTTTATGGTGGCGGGCGTGTTGGGCGTGCTGCTGGGCGTGTGCCGGCCGTTCAACCCGGATAACAGCCGCCTGTGCGCGCGCCTGTATGCGTTGCCGGCCATGTGGATACTCGGGCTGAACGTAAAGGCCGATGTGGATTCGCTGCGCAACAAGCCCGGCACGTGCGTCGTCATCGCCAACCATCAGTCCAACTATGACCTGTTTGTGTTCGGCACCGTGGTGCCCCACCGCACCGTATGCATTGCCAAGAAAAGCCTGAAATGGGTGCCGCTGTTCGGCCAATTGTTCTGGCTGGCGGGCAATGTGCTGATCGACCGCGGCAATGCGCACAAGGCGCGCCGCGCGATGCTCACCACCACTCACACCTTGCAGCATGAAGACACCTCGATCTGGGTGTTTGCCGAAGGCACGCGCAACCTGGGCAAGGGCCTGCTGCCGTTCAAGAAAGGCGCGTTTCATATGGCGATTGCGGCCGGTGTGCCCATCGTGCAGGTGTGCGTGAGCAACTATGTGAATCACATGCAGCTCAATCGCTGGAACAGTGGTGATGTGCTCATACGTTCTTTGCCGCCGATTCCTACCAACGGGATGACGTCGGATGACATTCCCGCTCTGCTGCAGGCGTGTCAGGTGCAGATGGCGGAATGTATTGCGCAGATGGATGCGAGTGTTGCGCGGGAGAGTTGTGAGGCGCGGGTTGTTTGAGATTGGAGGGAGATAAGTGGGCCGGCGCGAGCAAGCTCGCTCACTACAGGTTGTAACAATTGAACTCGCTTCGGGCTAAGCTGCCAGACACCTGTCCCCCTAATAAGAAGCGATCTGCACCATGGGTAGAGTTGTTGCGGCCGCCGTCTACAGCGCCGGTAAGAAAGTCACTGATATCACCCTGGACGAAGGCGCGGCCTGGGCCGCCAAACCCGACCACTTTGTATGGATCGGCCTGGAAGAACCCAACGCCCAGGAGCTGGCCAACCTGCAACGCCAGTTCAACCTGCATGAACTGGCCATCGAAGATGCCCTGGAAAAACACAGCCGGCCGAAGCTGGAAACCTTCGGTGATGCGCTGTTCATCGTCACCTACTCACCGGTGCGCGAGAACGGCAAGCTGGTGTTTATCGAAACCCATATCTTTGCCGGCAACGGCTACATCATCACCGCACGCAACGGCCACTCGGCGTCCTACGGCTACGTGCGCCAGCGTTGTGAAGCGCGACCGCTGCTGCTGGAACATGGGGAAGATTTCGTACTGTATGCACTGCTGGATTTCGTCACCGAAAACTACCAGCCGGTGAGCGAGGCAATCCACGCCGAGATCGACGAGCTGGAGCGCAACGTGCTGTGCAACTCGCTCAACGAAAACGATATCCAGAACCTCCACGGCCTGCGCCGCGACGTGTTGCGGCTCAAGCGTTATGTGGCGCCGATGGTGGAGATCAGCCAGGAATTGCAGAAGCTGAGCTTCCCGTTCATCGACAAGAACATGCGCCCGTACTTCCGTGATGTGCAGATCCACGTGACACGCCAGATGGAAGACCTCACCACCCTGCGTGACATCGCCAGCCAGACCATCGAGATCGGTGTGCTGCTGGAGGCTTCGCGCCAGAGCGTGGTGCAGCGCAAGTTCGCCGCGTGGGCGGCGATCCTCGCGTTCCCCACGGCAGTGGCGGGGATTTATGGGATGAATTTCCAGAACATGCCCGAGCTGCAATGGCACTACGGCTATTTTGCGGTGCTCGGGTTTATTGCGGTGGGCTGTACGGGCTTGTGGGCCAGTTTCAAGCGGTCGGGGTGGTTGTAAAACGTTGCCGACGCACGACCGCCATCGCGCTTAAGCTGTGGCTTCGGGTTTGTGGGCCACGAAGCGCATCATCCACTCCGCCACGGTTGCGCCGTGGTGGTCACGTTCCAGGCTGGCGACGCCGTGGGTGTAGACCTTCTCACCCAGGGTTGTCTGAAGTATTTCCAGCAGTTCGCGGGAATAGTCGTGGATGAACTCCGGGTGGCCCTGGAAGCACAGCACCTGGTCTTCGATGTGGTAGGCAGCGTACGGGCAGAAATCGCTGGAAGCGATCACCGTGGCGTTGTCCGGCAGCGTGGTGACCTGGTCCTGGTGGCTGATCAGCAGGGTCAGTTCTTCCACCACCGGGCTCATCCACGGGGCCTTGGCGTTCAGTTTGTAATCATGGATGCCCATGCCCCAGCCTTTGCTGGCGCGCTCGGTCTTGCCGCCCAGCAACAGCGCCAACAGTTGATGACCGAAGCAAATCCCCAGCAGCTTGTCGCCACGCGCATAGCGCTCGAGCAGGTAAGTCTTGAGGGTCTGGATCCACGGGTCGGTGCCGAAAGAATCGGCCTTGCTGCCGGTCACCAGGTAGGCATCGAACACTTCATCGTCCGACGGGTATTCGCCCTGCACCACGTTGTAGACAACAAAGTCAGCAGCAATCGGTTGCTTGGAAAACAGGCGCTTGAACATCTGCCCGTACCCTTGGTACTGATCGATCAAACCTGGACGCAGGATATCGGTTTCCAGGATACAGACGCGTAGCGACATAAAAAATACCTGACACTGTGATGGGAATAATGCACACCCCAGAGCCTGCCTTGAAACACCCCTTCAAGGCAAGTCCGCCAAGCGACGACCTGTAGGAGCGGGCTTGCCCGCGATGGCGACATTTCAGCCGACAAACAGGTTGGCTGATACACCGCTTTCGCGGGCAAGCCCGCTCCCACAGGGGTTATGTAGTGCTCACGCCATGGCGTTTCGGTCAGGTGAATATCTGGCCCTGGGCAGCTTTTTCAAGTAGCAAGGCCGGGGGGTTGAACCGTTCGCCATATTGCTCGGCCAGGTAACGCGCACGGGCGATGAAATCGTTCAGCCCGTATTGGTTTATGAACTGCAACGCGCCGCCACTCCACGCAGCAAAACCGATACCGAAGATCGAACCGACGTTGGCATCGGCCGTGGACATCAACACGCCCTCCTCAACACAACGCACGGTTTCAATGGCCTGGATAAACAGCAAACGGTCGCGCACATCCTGCGGCGAGATCTGCTGGTCGGCGCGTTCAAAGCGGCTTTTCAGCTCCGGCCACAGGTGCTTCTGCCCGCCATTGGGGTACTCATAAAACCCGCCACCCGCCGCCTTGCCCAAGCGCTTGTATTCATTGACCAACAGGTCGATCACCGCCGTCGCCGGGTGTGCCGGCATTGCCTTGCCTTCCGCCTGCAGGTCCTTGGCGGTTTGCTGCCTTATATGGCTCATCAGGCTGAGGGACACTTCATCCGAGACGGCCAGCGGTCCCACCGGCATGCCGGCCTTGCGCGCTTCGGTCTCGATCATCGGCGCGGCCACGCCCTCGCCGAGCATGGCAATGCCTTCGTTGGTGAAGGTGCCGAACACCCTTGAGGTGAAGAAACCCCGGCTGTCATTGACCACGATCGGGGTTTTCTTGATTTGCAGGACGAAATCAAAACCTCGGGCCAGGGTTTCGTCGCTGGTCTGGGCGCCCTTGATGATTTCCACCAGCGGCATCTTGTCGACCGGGCTGAAGAAATGCAGGCCGATGAACTTGGCTTGATCCGGCACGGCCTTGGCCAAGCCGCTGATGGGTAACGTGGAGGTATTGGAGGCGATCACGGCATCAGCGCCAACCACGCTTTGGGCGGCAGCCGAGACTTTTGCCTTGAGTTCACGGTCTTCAAACACCGCTTCGATGATCAGGTCGCAACCGGCCAGGTCGGCGTCGGCGGCAGTGGGAAGAATCCGCGCCAGGATGATTTCCCGCTGCTCGGCGGTCATTTGCCCACGGCTGACCTTCTTGTCGAGCAGCGCCGCCGAGTGCGCCTTACCCTTTTCAGCGGCGGCCAGGTTGATGTCCTTGAGCACCACGTCGACGCCGGCACTGGCGCTAACGTAGGCAATGCCCGCGCCCATCATTCCGGCACCGAGCACGCCGACTTTGCGCGTGACATAGGGCGCAACACCTCTGGGCCGCGAGCTGCCGGCGTTGATTTCGTTGAGCTGGAACCAGAAGGTGCCGATCATGTTCTTCGCCACTTGCCCGGTGACCAGCTCGGTGAAGTAGCGGGTTTCGATCAGGTGCGCCGTGTCGAAATCCACTTGGGCCCCCTCCACGGCGGCACAGAGGATTTTCTCCGGCGCGGGGAAACAGCCCTGGGTCTTGCTGCGCAAAATCGACGGCGCGATGGCCAGCATCTGCGCGACTTTCGGGTTGGACGGCGTCCCGCCCGGCAGTTGATAGCCCTTGCCGTCCCACGGCTGTTTCGCCTCCGGGTTCGCGAGAATCCACGCCCGGGACTTGGCCAGCAACTCATCACGATCGGCTGCCAATTCTTGAATCAAGCCAGCTTGCAGCGCTTGTTGGGGCCGCACTTTTTTGCCTTCCAACAAATACGGCAAGGCTTTTTCCAGCCCCAGCAGGCGCACCATACGCACTACCCCACCGCCGCCCGGCAACAGGCCCAAGGTGACTTCCGGCAACCCCAGCTGTGTGGATGTGGCATCCAGCGCGACCCGGTAATGGCAGGCCAGGCAGATCTCCCAGCCGCCACCCAGTGCGGCGCCATTGATCGCGGCCACTACCGGTTTGCCGAGGGTTTCCAGGCGGCGCAACTGCGCCTTCAGCTCCAGCACACCATCGTAGAATTCCTTGGCGTGGGCCTTGTCGACCTTGATCAACTCATTGAGGTCGCCACCGGCAAAAAACGTCTTTTTGGCCGAGGTGATGATCACACCGGCAATACCGTCCTTTTCCGCCTCCAGACGCGTGAGCGTGGCCGCCATGGCCTCGCGGTAAACGCCGTTCATGGTGTTGGCGCTCTGGCCGGGCATGTCGAGGGTCAGCACCACGATCTGGTCCTGGCCTTTTTCGTAACGAATGGCTTGGGTCATAACAGGTTCCTTGGGCTCAGAGCCGTTCGATGATGGTGGCGATGCCCATGCCACCGCCGACACACAGGGTGGCCAGGCCGTAGCGCTGCTGGCGGGCTTCCAGCTCGTCGAGCAAGGTGCCGAGGATCGCGCAGCCGGTGGCGCCCAACGGGTGGCCCATGGCGATGGAGCCACCGTTGACGTTGACTCGCGCAGCGTCAATGCCCATATCCTTGATGAACTTGAGCACCACCGAGGCGAACGCTTCGTTGACTTCGAACAGGTCGATGTCCTCGACCCGCAAACCGGCCTTGGCCAGGGCTTTGCGGGTGGCGGGCGCCGGGCCGGTGAGCATGATGGTCGGGTCGGTGCTGGTGACCGCCGTGGCAACAATGCGCGCCCGCGGTTGCAGGCCCAGTTCGCGGCCTTTCGCTTCGGAGCCGATCAGCATCAGCGCGGCGCCATCGACAATGCCGGAGCTGTTGCCCGGCGTGTGCACATGGTGGATGCGCTCCACATGGCTGTAGACCCGCAATGCGGTGGCGTCGAAGCCCATCTGCCCCATCATTTCAAAGCTGGGCTTGAGTTTGCCCAGGCCTTCGAGGGTGGAGTCGCCGCGGATGAATTCGTCATGGTCCAGCAGCACGATGCCGTTCTGGTCCTGCACCGCGATCAGCGATTTGTTGAAAGAACCGTCTGCACGCGCCCTGGCGGCTTTCTGCTGGGACTGTAGGGCAAAGGTATCCACGTCCTGGCGCGTGAAGCCTTCCAAGGTGGCGATCAGGTCGGCGCCGATGCCCTGGGGCGTGAAGTGGCTGTGCATATTGGTGTGCGGGTCGAGCACCCAGGCGCCGCCGTCGCTGCCCATGGGCACGCGGGACATGGACTCGACGCCGCCCACCACCACCAGATCTTCAAAGCCGGAGCGCACCTTCATGGCGCCCAGGTTGACCGCCTCCAGGCCCGACGCGCAGAAACGGTTGATTTGCACCCCGGCGACACTGATGTCCCAGTCCGCCACCAGTGCGGCGGTCTTGGCGATGTCGGCACCCTGGTCGCCCACCGGGGTGACGCAGCCCAGGACAATGTCATCCACTTGGCGCGTGTCTAGGTCACTGCGTTGGGCCAGCGCGGTGAGCAGGCCGGCCACCAGGTTCACCGGCTTGACGCTGTGCAGGGCACCGTCCGCCTTGCCTTTGCCACGGGGCGTGCGTATCGCATCAAAGATCAAAGCTTGGGTCATGACGTCCTCTAACCGCTGTGCATGTGTGCCCCTACCTTAGGCCCGATTGACACAGTTTCAATGACGGATGCGCTCATTGCTTTTGACCCCCACGCTCGGACGAACGGTAGGCTGCGGCGGTAATTGCTTGATTAATCGTTTTAGCTGTCTAGCCAAGGGTCTGGCGCCAAGATGGCGATAGGCCTCATTCCGTTTTTAGCGCAAATGCTGATTAGCTGATATGAAATGGATCTAAGCCACGCAGAACGAGGGCTCTAAGGTTGAATCTGTAAGGAGCTGCTGCCGGGTTTTGCTGGAGCAGCTGTAAGAAAAGTGCAACGTCACATCGCGATACTGAAATAAACCGGCACGCATTTGACGCTCAGGAATAACAACAAAAGGCAGTCAGCCATGTTCAAGCATACGAAAGTTCGTCAGGCGGGACTTATTCTGTTCGCCACCACACTGATTCTGATCTTGCCCAACTTAACCAAGGTTATTGGGTGATACACCGATCCCTACATTCCGTGCACACACAGCACCAGGACTGCAGCTTTTGGCAGCACCTGCCGGGACATTGCGCATAGCGGTCCCGTTGCAGGGGCTGTCTTTTTGCGCGCAGATTTCCGGTATCGTGAGCCCCACCGCCACTTCACACCGGGCTCTCTCTTGAAAACCACCCTTGCCGCTCTCGCCTTGCTGCTGGCCTTGCCGGTTTCAGCTGCGCAATTGACCATCGAGCTGGACCACACCACCAAGACCTGGCAAACCGCCGACCTGCTCAAGCTGCCCGACGCGCAGACAGTGCAGGTCGCGGATGACGTTTCCTACAAGCGCGACATGACCTATCGCGCGGTGCCGTTGGCGGTGCTGCTGCCGGGTCTTGAGCCCCAGAACCACCTGCAAGCTGTTGCCCTGGATGGGTTCGCCGCCGAACTCGCTGCCGCGCCACTGCTGCAAAAAAGCGGCGCCCGCGCCTGGCTGGCGGTAGAAGACCCGGCCCACCCGTGGCCTGCGCTGGCCGACGGCAAACCCAGCGCCGGGCCGTTTTACCTGGTGTGGACCGACCCGCAGGCCGGCCATATCAGCCCCGAGCAATGGCCGTTCCAGATCTCCGGGATCAAGCAGTTGAAGACGGTTGCCGAGCGCTTTCCCGCGCTGCTGCCGGACCCAAAGCTGGCCGCCAATGATCCGATCAATCAAGGCTTTGCGCTGTTCCAGAAAAACTGCCTGGCTTGCCACCGCCTCAATGGCGCAGGCGACGCGCAGGTGGGGCCGGACCTGAACATCCCCTACAACCCCACCGAGTATTTCGGCGGCGACTTCCTCAAGCGGTATATCCGCGACCCGCAGAGCCTGCGGCATTGGCCGCAGGCGAAGATGCCGGCGTTCGCGTCCAGCGTGCTGCCAGACAATGAGCTGGATTTGTTGGTGGGGTATTTGAAGCATATGGCTGGCCGCAAGCAGCAACCCTGAGCCCAAGCACACATCAATTGTGGGCGCTGGCTTGTGTGGAAGCTGGCTTGCCTGCGATGGCATCACCTCGGTGCATCTGTTGTACCGAGGCGTCTGTATCGCGGGCAAGCCCGGCTCCCACACAACCCAGCTCACATTAGATCTACGTCGCCTATTGCTGCTGGACTGAAATGACCGGCGTTGGCGCCACAAATACCTTGGCATGCATCTGCTCATGCCCGCCGCCACGGCGCATGCCGCGTACCGGGCAGGCGTCGAGGTAATCCAGGCCCACGGCCAGCTTCAAATGCCGTTCCGGGCGGGCCAGTTGATTGGTCACGTCGAAGCTGTACCAGGCGTCATCCAGCCAGGCTTCGGCCCAGGCGTGGCTGGCCAGGTGCGCGCTGTCTTCGCTGTACAAATACCCCGACACATACCGCGCTGGAATCCCCAGGCTGCGGGCGCAGGCCAGGAATGCATGGGCGTGGTCCTGGCACACCCCCGCCCCTCCCGCAAAGGCCTGACCGGCGCTGGTGTCGACTTCAGTAGCGCCCGGCGTGTAAACCATCGCCTGGTTGAGCCCATGCATCAAGTCGATCAGTGCCGTGCGGTCACGACGCTGATGACAGTGCTGCTCGGCAAACCGGCGCAGGGCGTCATCGGGTTCGGTCAGGCGTGTGCTGCGCAAGAACGGGAAAGCCGATTGGCTCTCGTGTTCGGCCTCGCGCAACTCGTCGATGTCGACCTGGCCCCGAGCGCCAATGATGATGGCGTCGTGGGGTTCGTCCAGGGTCAGCACATGCAGGATATTGCCGAACGGGTCCACCTGGGCGCGCACGGGGCGCGGCAGGTCGAGCTGCCAGCTGAGCACGTGCTGACGCTCGCTGTCGTGGGGCGTGAGGCGCAGGTACTGGATGCTCGCACGCACCTGGTCCTCGTAGTGGTAGGTGGTTTCGTGGCTGATGGAGAGTCTCATGCGGCCTCCAGGTAGGAACTGTAGATGGCGTCGCCCAACTGGCGCACCAAAGGGATAAAGTCGGTCAGCCAGGCGTGCAGGCCTTCCTCGAGGATTTCGTCGATGGCCGTGAAGCGCAAGCGCGCGTCCATCTCGGCCGCCAAACGTTGAGCCGGCCGACCATTGAGGCCGGGCAGGCTGGCGAGGATCTGATCGATCTCCTCACTGCAGGCACGCAGCGAACGGGGCACATCGGCGCGCAACAGCAACAATTCGGCGACTTGGCGGGCACCGGGTGCATCACGGTAGATCTCGGTGTACGCCTCGAACGACGACAACGCCCGCAACAATGCACTCCACTGGTAGTAGGCGTGGGCGGTGCCGTCAGTGACTGCGGCTGCCTGGTCGCCGGCCATTTCGTAGCGCGCATCCAATAGACGCAAGGTGTTGTCGGCTCGTTCAATAAAGGTGCCCAGGCGAATAAAACGGAAGGCATCGTTGCGCATGATGGTGCCGTAGGTGGCACCGCGAAACAGGTGCGAACGCTCCTTGACCCACTCGCAGAAGCGGCTCATGCCGTAGCGGCTGAGGCCCTGCTGGGCGATATCGCGAATATCCAGCCAGGTGGCGTTGATGTTTTCCCACATGTCGGCGGTGATTCTCCCACGCACCGCATGAGCGCTGGCCCGCGCAGCCCCGAGACAGCTGTAGATGCTGGCGGGGTTGGCCGCATCCATCGCAAAAAAGTGCAGCAGGTGTTCGGCATGCAGTTCGCCATGGCGTTCGCGGTAATCATCCAGCGTGCCGGTGATCAGCAAGGGCATGGCCAATTCGTGCAGGCCGTCGCCGTGCCCGTCCTGGGGCATCAACGACAGGGAATAGCTGACATCGAGCATGCGCGCGAGGTTTTCCGCACGCTCCAGGTAGCGCGACATCCAGTACAGGTCGGAGGCAGTTCTACTCAACATGGCATCAGTCCTCCACCACCCAGGTGTCTTTGGTGCCGCCGCCCTGGGACGAGTTGACCACCAGCGAGCCTTCGCGCAAGGCCACGCGGGTCAGGCCGCCCGGCACCACGCGGGTTTCCTTGCCGGACAAGACGAACGGGCGCAGGTCGATGTGGCGCGGCGCAATGCCGTTTTCGACGAAGGTCGGGCACGTGGACAAGCACAAGGTGGGCTGGGCGATATAGGCATGGGGCTTGGCCTTGATACGCGCACGGAAGGCTTCGATCTCCGCCGCCGTGGACGCCGGGCCCACCAGCATGCCGTAGCCACCGGAGCCCTGGGTTTCCTTCACCACCAGGTTCGGCAGGTTGGCCAGCACGTGGGACAGTTCGTCAGGCTTGCGGCATTGGAAGGTAGGAACGTTCTTCAAGATGGGCTCTTCGTCCAGGTAAAACCGGATCATCTCGGTGACGAAGGGGTACACCGACTTGTCATCCGCCACCCCGGTGCCAATGGCATTGGCCAGCACCACGTTGCCCGAGCGATACGCAGCGAGCAGGCCGGGCACGCCCAGCATCGACTCCGGGTTGAAGGCCAGCGGGTCGAGGAACGCGTCGTCGAGGCGACGGTAAATCACATCCACCGCCTTGGGGCCGTCAGTGGTGCGCATGAACACGCGGTCATCGCGCACGAACAGGTCGGCGCCTTCCACCAGTTCCACGCCCATTTCCCGGGCGAGGAAGGCATGCTCGAAGAACGCGCTGTTGAAGCGGCCCGGGGTCAGCACCACCACGCTGGGGTTGTCCAGGGGGCTTGAGCTTTTCAGTGTGTCGAGCAGCAGGTTGGGGTAATGGTCGATGGGCGCGATGCGCTGGGCAGCGAACAGTTCGGGGAACAGGCGCATCATCATCTTGCGGTCTTCGAGCATGTAGCTCACGCCGCTGGGGGTGCGCAGGTTGTCTTCCAGCACGTAGTAAGTGCCGTCGCCATCACGTACGAGATCGACCCCGGAAATGTGGGAATACAGATCACGGTGCAAGTCCAGGCCTTGCATCGCCAACTGGTATTGCTCGTTGGCCAGCACCTGTTCGGCGGGAATGATGCCGGCCTTGATGATGCGTTGTTCGTGGTACAGGTCGGCAAGAAACATGTTCAGCGCCTTGACCCGTTGAATGCAGCCACGCTCGACAACCCGCCATTCACTGGCCGGAATGCTGCGCGGGATGGTGTCGAAGGGAATCAGGCGCTCGGTGCCCTGCTCGTCCCCGTAGAGGGTGAAGGTGATTCCGGCGCGGTGAAACAGCAAATCGGCTTCGCGCCGGCGCTGGGCCAGCAATTCAGCCGGGGTTTCGGCCAACCATCGGGCGAACTCGCGGTAATGGGGGCGAACCTGCCCTGCCCCATCGTACATTTCGTCGTAATAAGTGCGGATCATGCCGTACTCCTTGTCACCCGGACGCAAGAACCATCGCAAGGCCCGTGCCAGCGGCATAAACACTTTAAAATCAGTGAGTTGAATTAATGCGAGGCACGCGTCGCACCGTCCTGGTGCGCAGAATGCCCGGCGCCATGACGCACGCTTCATCGCAATGCGGGCTTTGGCTATCAACAGCATAGTCAGAGTTGATTTCACTGCCCGGTGAAGCGTGCGGATAATCACCACCATCTGCTGAACAGGACTCGTCCTACAGCTTCAACCCTTGCGCAATCGGTACCGTGGTACTTCGTGTACCGACCGGCTCCTCCGGTCTTCCCTTTAGGCCACCCTTCTTAGGGTGGCTTTTTTTTGCGCCGCGAAATTGTTGGGGGCAGTCATATCGGGGAGGTATAAACAAAAACGGCCGACCCTAAGGTCAGCCGATACGCTGTGTTTCTCATACTGCTACATGGGTAACCCACGCACCTCCTGCTTGACGCCCCAGCCTTCGATGATCCCGCCCAGCGGCTCGACCACCGCTTCAAAGTCTTGCTCGAAGTCTCCTATGCCGTCGTAGGTCGCGAACATGATTTTGCTCAGTTCCAGGTACCAGGCGCCGTCGTCGCGCGCACTGACCTGGGCATTCAGGGATTCCCCGCGAAACCGACCCGCCGCCCTGCGCGCCCGTTCCTCATCCGGGAAAATGGCGTAGAACTCGATGGGGTGGAAACGTGAGAAGTCGAAGCCGCCTTCTTTCATGCGGCGCAGAACGTTGGTGCTGATGTCTTCTTGATAGGCTGTGCTCATGAAAAGTGCTCCTCAAATTGATGGATAGACTTTCCGTGCTTCCCGAAGCCCGCGCCCTAACGGCGCGGGTGCTACGGCAAATAACAACACCGAGGGAAAACAAGCATGTAGCTGACAAGACCAGACCTTAGCGAATCATTCGCTGATCTCGATTGCAGAGTAGCGCGAAGCTATCACCTCCACCAGAGGCGCTTTAATGGCAGTCAGGGAATGTTCAGGCGGCAGGCGAGATGTCGAGGATCTGGATACTGTTCTGGTCTTTGAGGATCTTGACCGTCGGCTCGGGCTTGCGGCCCTCCAGGTCATTGAGGTCAAGCTCGGCCGCAACGGGCACCAGCTTGTTGCGAATCATGTGCGCAGCGTCTTCGAGGCTGGGCTTTTGTTCGCAGGTGAACTGCTCCACAGCTTTAACGCCGTGGTCATCAACGAAGGTAATTTGCCACGTTTGCATCGGTGCCTCCTCGATAAAGCCCGCGTGTGGGCTCACATCTATCTGGACCTTGGGGGTTCGCCAAACGTTCCACCCAAGGCCGGAGGCACCGGACCGATAGCGCTTACTTCTCGGCGCGTTCCTTGAGGGCTTTCAAGGTGTTGAACGGCGCGTCCACCACGAACTTGTTGGCCAACCACGACGGCACGCTACCACCTGGCTCGGTGTGCACCTGGTAAGTGACTTCGGTCTGGCTGTCGCCTTTTGGCACCAGCTTCCAGTAGCCATCCACCTGGGCCACACGCACGTAGCCTTTGACTTCAGGCTGGTAGGTCGGCACTTCCAGCAGCTTGCGGGTCACGGTACCGTCAGCCGCCTTGCTGGTGGTGATTTCGAGGATGGAATCGCGGTCGGTCACCGGGAACGGTGCCTTGAACTGGGTGTAGGTCCAGCTCTTGTCACCTTCGGTTTTCAGCAATTTCTGCGATTTGCACTCGTGGATCCAGGTGCAAGCGCCGACGGCGTCTTCCTGCAGCGCTACGATTTTTGCCACCGGAGCCTTGATCACGGTCACACCGCGATAGGCCTTGTACTTGGAGCCGGCAATTTCGCTCAAAGACACTTTGATACCGTCTTCGTCCTTGGCGACTTGCCAATCCTCAGCCTGGGCAGTGGCAGCAAACAACACCGTAAAACCGCACAACACAGCCATTCGTTTCAGCGAACCCATTGTTGTATTCCTTATTGTTGAAGTTCCGATAGTAAAGCCCATCAAGCCGCCGTCATCTGCTCCCACCAGCCGATCAACCGGATTGCATCGGCCTGGTCGGTGCCACACACCTCAGGATCTGCCTTGAAATCACTGCACACCGCAGGGCGCTCCGGCTGGCCGAACAGCAGGCATAGCTGTTCGACCGACAAGTGCAGGCAACGCTCCCCCGCAGGTTTGCCCTGAGGCATTCCCGGCAGCGGTGAACTGATGGAGGGGGCGATGCAGCAAGCGCCACAGCCTTCACGGCATTTCATGACCAGCAGGTCCTCGACGACTCAATGTGGATGGCCGGGCTAGAGTACGCCCTAAAACAGCCGTTTTAAAATGGTCTAACAGGGGTTTTTCGCACAAAACAAAAGTGACTGACCAGTCTGCGACAGATGGTCGAAGGTCGGGGTCACCTTCGGGGGAAAAGTTTACTGCTTGAATTCGAAATCCAGCGCGGCGCCTTCCACTTCACGCCGCTCTTCGTTACGCAGTTGCAGCTTCATCTCGTTGCTGAGCAGGCGGCCGTTGATCTGGAACGCGCTGTTGTCCGACGGCTTCTCACCGAACATCGGCGGCAACAACGGCACACTCTTGGGCTTGGGCATGGTGCCAATCGGCTGCAAGTGCCGGACCATGTCCGACGGCAGGGAAAGGTCCAACTGTGCCGGTGGCAGTTGGGTCTGGGCGACTTCATGGGCCGATTTGGACTTGCTGGCGATCGGTGCACGCTTTTTGACCGCCGCCGCCTTTTTCTTGGCGGCCGGGGCTTTTTTAGCCGGGGCCGGTTTCTTCGCGGGGGTCTTCTGCTGGCTGCTGGCGGCGGGCTTGCTGTCTGTCACGGGGGTTGCCGCCAGCACCGTGCCGACGTTGCACAGGCTTAGCAGGCCAATCACCACAGCAGCGCGAAAAATAGAGGTCATATCGCCAACAGCATTAACGGCAGAGGGCCATATGCTCGCTTGTTGTGCGCGGCATGACAAGCGTGCTGATCTGCCAGCGATCGGTACTGTCCCCAATGCACGCCTCAAAAACCCGCTGCGGTTTCCTGGCACAACTGGCTGGCGAGCATCCCCAGGGTCATCAGCGCGCGCTCTGCCTCGCGGTTCCACGGGGTGCCGCAGTTGAGGCGAATACAGTGGTTGAACTGTTCCGTATTACTGAATATCACCCCGGGCGCAATGCTGATGCCCTGCTGCAGGGCGCGCACGTGCAGTTCCTGAGTATTGACCCGGCCCGGCAAACTGACCCACAAGATAAAGCCCCCCGTCGGACGAGTCATTTGCGTGCCTTCCGGGAAATACTGCTGCACCGCCAGCTGAAATGCGCTGAGGTTCTTGCGGTATTCCTGGCGGATGTAGCGCAGGTGCCGGTCATAGCCACCGTTTTCCAGGTAGGCCGCGACGCCCATCTGGGTCACGCTGCACGCCGAGTGGGTGCTGAACATCTGCAAACGCTGGATTTCCTGCTGGTACTTACCGGCGATCATCCAGCCGATACGCACACCCGGCGACAAGGTCTTGGAAAAACTCGAACAGTAGATCACCCGGTCCAGGCGGTCATAGGCTTTAAGCGCCTTGGTGCGGCCGAGTTCGAACATCAGCTCGCCGTAGATATCATCCTCGACGATCTGGATATCAAAGTCCGACGCCAGGCGCAGCAGTTGCTTCTGGCGCTCCTCGGGCATGGTCGCGCCGAGCGGGTTGCTCAAGCGCGTGGTCAGCACCAGGGCCTTGATCGACCATTGGTTGGCCGCCAATTGCAGGGCTTCCAGGCTCATGCCGGTGGCGGGGTCGCTGGGGATCTCGATGACCTTGAGGCCCAACAGGTCGGCCAGTTGCAGCAAACCGTAGTAGGTCGGTGACTCAGCGGCGATCAGGTCGCCAGGGCGTGTGAGCACACGCAACGACATCTGCAACGCGTCGACACAGCCGTGGGTAATCACCACTTCGGAAGGGTCCACCACCACGCCGGCGTCGCGCATGCGAATCGCCACCTGGCGGCGCAACGGCTCGAAGCCAGGGCTGAACATGTAGCTGAACGCCCGCGGGCTCTGGAAACGCGTGACCTTGGCCAACTGCTGGTGCAGTGCCCGTACGGGCAGGTAGTCGACACTCGGCACGGCCGCGCCCAGCGGGAACACCCCTTCGCGGCGCGACTCGACCAAGACCTGCTGGATGATGCTGCTGCGGGTGACCAACCCTGGGCGCTCGACCCGTGCGATGTCCGGCGTAGGGGCCGTCAGCGCGGGGGTCTGGTGCACGTAGTAGCCCGATTGCGGCCGCGCCCGGATCAGCCCCTGGTCTTCCAGGTTGGCGTAGGCCTGCAATACCGTCGCATGGCTCACATTGAGCTGGGAGCTCATCTTGCGCACCGAAGGCACGCGCTCCCCCGGTTGATAGACACCGCGCCGGATATCCTCAGCCAGTTGCTGGGCGATACGTTGGTAAAGCAACAGATTGGTCATGACGCAGCACTCGATTTCACGGATATTTTATTTTTGTGTGAAACATACCGGCACAGTTTAGAAGTGTACGGGGACAGTTGCCACAATAGTCGAGCGCGGGCGGGAGTGACAGTAAAAACTGTAAGGGTGTACACCAAACAACGGTGGGAGCTGGCTTGCCTGCGAAGACGGTGTGTCAACCAATGAAATATTGACTGATACACCGCCTTCGCAGGCAAGCCAGCTCCCACATTTTGATCGGTGCCAGGCGTTAGCGGGCGGCGCCGAGTTGGCCTTTTTCATCAGAGAAGACGATCTCGACCCGGCGGTTCTGCGCCCTGCCCCGCTCGGAAGCGTTGGCCTCCACCGGGTACTGATCGCCATACCCCTGGACTTCGATGCGTTGCTCATCAATGCCCAGGTCCATCAACACATCGGCCACCGATTGCGCACGGTCGCGGGACAGTTTCAGGTTTTCCTGCTCGCCGCCGGTGTTGTCGGTGTAACCCTCGATGCGCACTGTGCGCTTGGGGTTCAGTTGCAGGAACTGCACGATTTTCAGCACGGTGCGGTTGGCCGAGTTTTCCAGCTCGGCTTCACCGGTGTCGAACAGCACATCGCCCAAGGTCATCACCAAACCTCGATCGGTCTGGGTGGTGGTCAGGCTGGCGATTTGCTGCTCAAGCCACTTGCCTTGCTGCTGCACGCTGGCCAGCTTGTTTTCACGCAGGGCCAGTTGCAGGCGCTGGCGCTCCAGTTCTAGCTTGACGCCGCGCTCGGCGTTGAGCGCCTGTTCGGTGTGTTCACGGGCGATGGCACTGTAGCGCTGGCTCAGGTAGGCGTAATGCACCACGTCGGCGCCGCTGCCCCAGTAGCTGGACAAACGGTCGGCGCGGGCCAGGGACTCGCCGGCACGGATAATGTCCTTGGGCGCAAAGCGCAGCACGTTGGCATCTTCCTTGACCTTCTGGAAGTCATTGCTGGCCAGTTGCAAGGCCTGCTCGCTGTTGGGCTGGCTGGCACAACCGCCCAACGCCGCGCTGCCCAGCAGCAACACACAGCTCAAACCACGGATCAACGGGCTCATTGGGCTTCTCCCAACTGCAATTGCTTGCGCAGGCGGGTGATCCGCGTGTTGAGCACGTTCAGCTGTTCCTGGCTCTTGCGGGTCAGCACCTGGGCTTCGGCCAGGCGTGCGTCCAGCTCGGCCTGTTCGGCACGCATGCGCGCGTGTTTGTAGGACTGGTCGGCCATGTCGGCCTTGGCCCGGGCGAATTTGTCTTCAGCCAGTTTCAGTTCAGGCGATTCATCGGTGCTGGCGCCCACCGCGCTGGCTTGTTCCAGGGCCTGCTGGGTGAGGCGTATTTGTTCATTCGGCGCAGGATCGGCTGCACATCCCGCCAGAGCGACAACGGCGAGGGCCGCGAAAAGAGGTCGAAGAGTCACTGAAAATCCTTACTTTGCTGGGGTGCCGACAGGTTGCTGCAATTGCGCTTTCCAACGCTCCAGATTGCGCTGCAACGCCGCTTGCGCCACACCGGAAGCGGGCAATTCTGTCATCTTTTTGGCCAACTGTCCGCGCAGCCACGGATCATTGCAGGCCGAGTTGTGGGAAATCGCCAGGTACAGGCCCGGCTGGTCGATGGGTACTTCGCGGGCGACCAAGTCATTGCTCATGCCCAGGGTCTGGGCCATGGCCATGCCGGAATAACGTCCGGCCAGCACATAGTCCACCTCACCGAGCAGCAGCTTCTGAAACGCCGGGGTCAGGGTGGGCAAACGCTGCAAGCTGAGTTGCTGGCCGGCAAACGTCTCGAAGTCGGCACTCAAGCGCGCCCGCTCTGACACTGCGCCCTTGTGGCCATGCAGGTCCGCGGCCGAGGCATACACCAGCGGCGAGTCCTTGCGGGTCCACACCAGGTAATCGATCTGCACCAGCGCCGGGTGGATGTAGTCGAGGGTTTCCAGCTCGCCCAGGTTCAGCGGCGCATCAGCCAGGATGTCCATGCGCCCGCTGCGCACTTCCTCCAGTGCCAGGGAGCGCTTGCCGCCGTAGAGCAGGTCGATTTTCAGGCCGAGGTCCTTGCCCACCTGTTGCAACACATCGGCGGTGGCGCCGATCAGGTGCGTCGGGTCTTGCGGGTCACGCCACAGCAGCGGTGGCGCATCCGGGCTGCCGGTGATCACCAGGCGCTCGCATTTGCCGGCGGCCAGCGCCAGGCCCGGCAGCAGTGACAGGCCAAGCAGCCCCACCCAACGACGCAATTCCATGACACCTCCTCCCAATGACAAACGCATCCCTTGTAGGAGCCGGCTTGCCGGCGATGAGGCCGTTGAAATCACCGAACATTTCAAGGACGCCATCGCCGGCAAGCCGGCTCCTACAAAGGCAAAAAAAAGCCCGGTCATAAGACCGGGCTCTTTATAAGTGAAGCGGCTGGATTAGACCAGCTTCTCCAATTCAGGTACGGCTTCGAACAAGTCCGCCACCAGGCCGTAATCGGCCACCTGGAAGATCGGTGCTTCTTCGTCCTTGTTGATCGCGACGATCACTTTGGAGTCTTTCATACCGGCCAAGTGCTGGATCGCGCCGGAGATACCGACGGCGATGTACAGCTGTGGCGCGACGATCTTGCCGGTCTGGCCGACCTGCATGTCGTTGGGTACGAAACCTGCGTCGACGGCCGCGCGGGAAGCGCCGACCGCAGCGCCCAGCTTGTCGGCCAGGGCGTACAGGTGCTTGAAGTTGTCACCGTTCTGCATGCCACGGCCGCCGGAAACGACGATCTTGGCAGCGGTCAGCTCAGGACGGTCCGACTTGGCCAGCTCTTCGCCAACAAAGCTGGAAGTGCCAGCGTCGTGGGCAGCGGCAACAGCTTCAACGGCAGCCGACCCCCCTTCTGCAGCAACCGGGTCGAAACCGGTGGCACGCACGGTGATCACTTTGATGGCAGCGGTCGATTGCACGGTGGCAATGGCGTTACCGGCGTAGATCGGGCGCTTGAAGGTGTCAGCGCTTTCAACCGAGATGATCTCGGAGATCTGGTCAACGTCCAGTTGCGCGGCAACGCGTGGCAGGATGTTTTTGCCGTTGGAGGTAGCGGCAGCCAGGATGTGGCTGTAGCCAGCGCCCAGCTCTGCAACCAGCGGGGCCACGTTTTCCGGCAGCTGATGCGCGTAGGCCGCATTGTCAGCGTTCAGGACTTTGCTCACGCCTGCGATTTTCGCAGCGGCTTCAGCCACGGCGCCAGCGCCTTGGCCTGCTACCAGCACGTGAATGTCGCCACCGATTTTAGCGGCAGCGGCCACGGTGTTCAGGGTGGCCGGGGCCAGCACCTTGTTATCGTGTTCTGCGATTACCAAGATAGTCATGGTTAGATTACCTTCGCTTCGTTTTTCAGTTTCTCGACCAGTTCTGCAACCGACTTGACCTTGATGCCCGCGCTGCGCGCAGCCGGTGCTTCAACCTTGACGGTCTTGTTGGTGGAGGCGGTGGAAACGCCCAAAGCGTCTGGAGTCACCGACTCAAGCGGCTTCTTCTTGGCTTTCATGATGTTTGGCAGGGACGCGTAGCGCGGCTCGTTCAAACGCAGGTCGGTGGTGACGATGGCCGGCAGTTTCAACGAAACGGTTTGTGCGCCGCCGTCGATTTCACGGGTCACTGCGACGCTGTCGCCATTTACTTCAACTTTGGAAGCGAAGGTGCCTTGGCCGTAACCGGTCAGGGCAGCCAGCATCTGGCCAGTCTGGTTGTTGTCGCTGTCGATAGCCTGTTTGCCGAGGATCACCAGCTGAGGCTGCTCCTTGTCGACAACGGCTTTGAGCAGCTTGGCAACGGCCAGGGAGGTCAGCTCTTCAGCGGACTCAACCAGGATGGCGCGGTCGGCGCCCAGTGCCAGGGCGGTACGCAGCTGCTCTTGGGCAGTGGTCGGGCCGATGGAAACCACGACGATTTCAGTCGCCACGCCTTTCTCTTTCAGGCGGACGGCTTCTTCCACAGCGATTTCGCAGAAAGGGTTCATCGACATCTTGACGTTAGCAAGGTCGACGCCGGAATTGTCCGCCTTGACGCGAACTTTCACGTTGTAATCGACAACGCGTTTGACAGCTACAAGAACCTTCATGGATTCCTCGTTACTCTCCGGTGAAAAGAAAGTCGCCTAGGCGAACCTGGCGGTTGATGCTCATCGGCACACAAGGGCACCTCCAAAAACGTCGGCGGATGACCTTGCTCACGGGAAGTGATGACCGTTCGTCAGCAGTGACTGAGAGGTCATTCTTTATCGCAGCGTGTAAACTGCGCGCCATTGCTTGGACGCGCGCCACCTTTCTTGCTTTTGGACGTGCTCTTGAAACCTGCAGTCTGCCTACGGTAAGCGCAAAACCGACCGTATATTGACCGGAACGCCTATTCTGGTCAATACGGCAAAATAGCCCGTCATAAGCCGCGTCTCTTTGATTTACCTAGCCTGCGAGCAATTCAAACAAACGTTTGTATTGGACGCTGCCAGTGGTGTAGATATAATGCGCCACCTAGAGAGAAAGGTGGGTCCTGCCGTTGCTGCAAGACGACACCGAACCTCCACCCATTAGAAAAAAAAGCCTGTTGAGCCTTGAGTAGGAGATAGCCTGTGGAACGCGAATACATGGAATTCGACGTGGTCATCGTCGGCGCTGGCCCGGCGGGACTGTCTGCCGCCTGCCGACTGAAGCAGAAGGCCGCCGAAGCCGGTAAGGAAATCAGCGTCTGCGTGGTCGAGAAAGGCTCCGAAGTCGGCGCCCATATCCTCTCCGGTGCCGTGTTCGAACCACGCGCCCTGAACGAACTGTTCCCGGACTGGAAAGAACTCGGCGCCCCGCTCAACACCCCGGTGGTGCGCGATGACATCTATGTACTGCGCAGCCCCGAAGCCTCCACCAAGGTCCCTGACTTCTTTGTGCCCAAGACCATGCACAACGAAGGCAACTACATCATCTCCCTGGGCAACCTGTGCCGCTGGCTGGCCCAGCAGGCCGAGAACCTGGGCGTGGAAGTCTACCCAGGCTTCGCCGCCCAGGAAGCACTGTTCGACGAAAACGGCGTGGTACGCGGGATCATCACCGGCGACCTCGGCGTCGACCGTGAAGGCAACCCGAAAGAAGGCGTCTACACCCCCGGCATGGAACTGCGTGGCAAGTACACGCTGTTCGCCGAAGGCTGCCGCGGCCACATCGGCAAGCAACTGATCCAGCGCTTCAACCTGGACAGCGACGCCGACGCCCAGCACTACGGCATCGGCCTGAAAGAAATCTGGGAAATCGACCCGGCCAAGCACCAGCCAGGCCTGGTGGTGCACACCGCCGGTTGGCCACTGGACATCATGAGCGCCGAGAACACCGGTGGCTCGTTCCTCTACCACCTGGAAAACAACCAGGTGGTCGTCGGCCTGATCGTCGACCTGTCCTACAGCAACACCTTCCTGTCGCCGTTCGATGAGTTCCAGCGCCTCAAGCACCACCCGGTGCTGGCCCAGTACCTCGAAGGCGGCAAGCGCATCAGCTACGGTGCCCGTGCCATCTGCAAAGGCGGCCTGAACTCGTTGCCGAAGATGGTTTTCAAAGGTGGCGCGCTGATCGGTTGCGACCTCGGCACCCTGAACTTCGCCAAGATCAAGGGCAGCCACACCGCGATGAAGTCCGGCATGCTCGCCGCCGACGCCGTGGCCGACCGCCTGTTCGCCGAATCCGAAGGCGGTGATGAACTGACCGCTTACGTCGACAGCTTCAAGAACAGCTGGCTCTACGAAGAACTGTTCGCCAGCCGCAACTTCGGCCCGGCGATGCACAAGTTCGGCCCGATCCTCGGCGCAGGTTTCAACTGGTTCGACCAGAACATCCTGGGCGGCAAGATGCCGTTCACCCTGCACGACACCAAGCCGGACTACGCCTGCCTCAAGCTGGCCAAGGACAGCAAGAAGATCGACTACCCCAAACCCGACGGCAAGCTGAGCTTCGACAAGTTGAGCTCGGTGTTCCTCTCCAGCACCAACCATGAAGAAGAGCAACCGTGCCACTTGAAGCTCAAGGACCCGAGCATCCCACTCGGCACCAACCTGCCGCTCTACGATGAACCGGCGCAGCGCTACTGCCCGGCTGGCGTGTATGAGGTGATCACCAAGGAAGACGGCGAGAAGCGCTTCCAGATCAACGCCCAGAACTGCGTGCACTGCAAGACCTGTGACATCAAGGACCCTTCGCAGAACATCACGTGGGTCACGCCGGAAGGCGCGGGCGGGCCGACTTACCCGAATATGTAAGCCAAAAAAAGGCTCCCAAATGGGAGCCTTTTTTTACAGCTGACACAGCGCGGTCAGTTGTGGGAGCTGGCTTGCCTGCGATAGCGGTGGGCCAGCTATACATAAGGCACTGACAGACCGCTATCGCAGGCAAGCCAGCTCCCACATTGACCGGGTTGAATCAATAAGATTTAGGCAGCGCGCTCTTCACCCGGGCTGCGCTCGAAGTAGCGTTTGTACTCGCGGCTGAACTGCGACGTGCTCTGATACCCCACGCGATGCGCCGCCTGCGCCACGCCCATGCCCTCCACCAGCAGCAATTGCTGAGCCTTGAGCAGCCGCAAACGCTTGAGGTACTGCACCGGCGACAACATCGTGCAGCGCTTGAAATGCTCGTGAAAGGTCGACGCACTCATGTGTGCATACCCGGCCAAGGTCTCGATGTTCAGCGGCTCGTCGTAATGGGCGTGCAGGTGACTCAACGACGTGGCAATCCGCGAAAACTGTCCCTGCTGTTCCACCAACGCGCGCAGCACATCTGCCTGTGGCCCGCGCAATGCGGTGAACAATAATTCGCGCACCCGCGCCGGGCCCATGATCCGACTTTCCAGCGGATCGTGCAGGCACTGCAACAGCCGCTCGACGCAACCGCGCATCGCATCATCGAGCACCACCGAACTCATCGACTCCAGGGTCTGCGCCGTCGGTGGCGGCCCGGCCTGAATGCCCATGGCCATAACCAATTCACCCAGCACCACGCGGTCGATCCCCACCGTCACGCCAAACAGCGGCGCATCGGGCGCCATGGCAAAGGTCTCGCACTCGAACGGCACCGGCATCGCCTGGATCAGGTAATGCCCGGCGCCGTACTCCAGCGTACGCGGGCCCAGGTACGCGACTTTGCTGCCCTGGGCCACGAACATCAGGCTCGGCTCATAGATCTGCGGCCCGCGCGCCACGTCGCAACTGGCGCGCAACACCTGCACGCCGGGCAGGTTCGTCGGGGAGAAACCGTCGCAGGGCGTAAGCCCCTCGATCAAGGCAACCAGGGTGGCGTTGGCATCGAGATGGCGGGTCAACAACATGGCAAAAAACTTCGCGAAAAAGGGATGAGAACATCATCGCAGGTCTGAAGGCACATGGATCCAAACACCCGGCACTCCCGGACGAATAGGCATGAGGTTCGGAGCAATCGCCATGGCCGCCCACCGACCCTGCGCGGAAAATGCGCCGCCTCACCTGTGATTGCTTTTGCGAGGTTGCCTCCATGTACACCGCTATCGGTTATGCCGCCCAGTCGCCTACCACGCCCCTGGCCCCCATGTCGTTCGAGCGCCGCAGCCCGCGCGCCGATGACGTGGCCATCGAGATTCTCTACTGCGGCGTGTGCCACTCCGACATCCACCAGGCTCGCAACGAATGGGGCATCGCCGTGTACCCGCTGATGCCCGGCCACGAAATTGTCGGCAAAGTCACCGCCGTCGGCGCCAGCGTCACCGCGCACAAAGTCGGTGACCTGGTCGGCGTCGGCTGCATGGTCGACTCGTGCCGTCACTGCGACGCTTGCCACGCGGACCTTGAGCAATACTGCCTCGAAGGTCCGACCATGACCTACGCCACCCCGGACCGTGTAGACGGCAGCAACACCATGGGCGGCTACTCCGACAGTATCGTAGTCAGCGAGCACTTTGTGGTGAAGATCCCGGCCACGCTCGACCTGGCCAGCGCCGCGCCGATCCTCTGCGCCGGCATCACCACCTACTCGCCGCTCAAGCATTACGGCGTGAAGGCCGGCGACAAAGTCGGCGTGCTGGGCATGGGCGGTTTGGGCCACATGGGCATCAAGTTCGCCAAGGCGATGGGCGCGGAAGTCACGCTGTTCACCCGCTCGGCCAGCAAGGCGGAAGAAGGTCGTCGCCAGGGTGCCGACCACGTGATCGTGTCCACCGACGACGCACAGATGCAGGCCGCTGCCGGGCAGTTCGACTTCCTGCTGGACACCATCCCGGTGCAGCACGACCTGAACCCCTACCTCGACACCCTGCGCTTTGACGGCGTGCATATCCTGGTCGGCCTGATCGAACCGGTCGACCCACCGGTCAACGCCGCCAAGCTGGTATTGGGCCGTAAAGTGCTGGCCGGCTCGCTGATCGGCGGCATTGCCGAAACCCAGGAAGTCCTGGATTTCTGCGCCGAGCACAACATCACCTGCGACATCGAAATGCTCGACATCCGCCAGATCAACGAGGCTTACGCGCGCATGATCGCCGGCGACGTGAAGTACCGCTTTGTCATCGACATGGCGACCCTGAAGGCCTGATCAGGCCTTCGCGCCCAACTCCGCTGACAGCCGCGCTGCGACCTGTTTGACCACAGGGATCAGCTCGGCCATTTTCTCCAGCGGCATGTAGGGCACGGTACTGGCGATGCTGATGCCGGCGACGATTCGCCGGCTGGCATCGCGCACCGGTGCCGCCACGCAACGGATCGACGGTTCGTTGTCTTCCAGATCGAACGCAAAGCCCCCCACCACGTACTCGTGCATGCGCTGCTCGAACTGCGCCCAGGACTGTTCCGGGTGCTGCGGCCACGGCTGGTGTTTACCGGCAACCGGCTGGCTCACTTCGTACAGGCGCTGCCATTCCTGCACCGGGTCATCCAGCAGCAACGCCTTGCCAATACCGGTACGCGCCAACGGCATGCGATGGCCGACCCGCGAGCGCATTTCCGGGCCATTGCGCCCCGGGTTCTTGTGCAGGTACAGCACGTCGTCGTATTCACGAATGGCCAGGTGAATGGTGTCGCCGGTCAATGCCGACAGCTCATCCAGATAAGGAATGGCCAAGGTCACCAGCGGCAACTCTTCACGTGCCTGGAAACCCAGTTCGATGAGCTTGGGGCCCAGCAGGTAACCGACTTGCGGCACCACGCGCAGGTAGCGCTCTTCCACCAGGCAACTGGCCAGGCGGTGGGTGGTGCTGCGGGTGGTGCCGATGCGCCGGGCGATCTCTTTCAGATCCCGCGCACCGGCCGCCACCGCCTGCACCACGCCCAGGCCACGCAACAGAGTTTGGGTGCCGGTGGGGGCGGTTTCTTTGACGGTGGGCTGAGGGTTTTCCTGCATATCGGGCCTATAAGTGTAAAAAGCGGGGGCATTATGGCAAATACCGTCCCTCAAAACAGTGGAGATCCACTGTGGGAGCTGGCTTGCCTGCGATGCAGACACCTCGGTGGATCAGCTGTACCGAGGTGATCCTATCGCAGGCAAGCCAGCTCCCACATTTTGATCTCCACAGGTTCGGGCTTCAGCGTTGTTTCATGCGGTCGATGATGACGGCCAATAGCAGGATGGAGCCTCGGATCACGTACTGGTAGAAGGTGTCGATGTTCTTGAGGTTCATCGCATTCTCGATGATCGCCAGAATCAGCACCCCGGCAATCACATGGCGGATCATGCCAATGCCGCCGCTCAGCGATACCCCGCCCAATACGCAGGCCGAAATCACCGTCAACTCAAACCCTTGGCCGATCATCGGCTGACCCGAGGTCATGCGCGAGGCAAGGATCACCCCGGCCAACGCGCCGATCAAACCGTGCACGGCAAAGATGATGATCTTGGTGCGATCAACGTTCACACCCGCCAGCAACGCCGCTTCCTGGTTGCCGCCAATGGCCATGGTGTTGCGCCCGTAGGTGGTGTAGTTGAGCAGCCAGCCAAAGAACACAAAGCACAGCACGGTGATGATGATCGGCACCGGCACGCCCATCAACTGGCCGTTGCCGAACACGAAGAAGCCTTCGTCCATTACGCCGACGGCCTTGCCGTTAGAGAAGATGTAGGCCAGGCCGCGCACGATCTGCATGGTAGCCAGCGTGGCGATCAACGCATTGATGCGCAGCTTGGCGATCACGATGCCGTTGATCAGCCCCACCACCAGGCCCATGGCCAACGCCGCCGACACACCGAGCACCACGCTGTCGGTGTCACGGATCACGATCCCCGCTACCACACCGGCACAGGCGATCACCGAGCCCACCGACAAGTCGAAATGCCCCGACGCCAGGCAGAACAGCATGGTGCACGCCGCAATGCCCACGGTGGAAATCGCCAGGCCCAGGCCACGCATGTTCAGCGGCGAGAGGAAGTTGTCGATGAACAGCGCGCTGAGCACAAAGATGGTCAACGCCGCGAGCAGCATCACCCAATCGTCGAGGAATTTGCGCTGGTTGAAACCCGGCCAGAAGCCCTTTGCAGTTTTTACCTGTGACATACCTACACCCTCGAATTCTTCAAGCCCGCGAACGCGGGAGAGCCAGTTGCAACAGGCGTGCTTCGTCCGCCTGTTCGCGGGTCAATTCGCCGGTCAACGCCCCTTCGCTCATCACCAGGATGCGGTCGGAGATACCCATCACTTCCATCAGGTCGCTGGACACCACGATCACCGCAATGCCGCTGGCCGCCAGGTTATGGATGATCTGGTAGATCTCCGACTTGGCGCCGATGTCGATGCCCCGCGTGGGTTCGTCCAGCAGCAGCACTTTCATCGGCATCGACAGCCAGCGGCCGAGAATCGCCTTCTGCTGGTTGCCCCCTGAGAGGTACATGATTTTCTGCTGCGGGTTCGGCGTCTTGACCTTCATCGCCTTGATCTGCTGCTCGGCGTTGCCCCTCTCCCAGCCTTCGCGCAGCAGCCAGCCAAACGCCGAGTGCGCACCGCGCGCGCTGATGTTGATGTTTTCCGCCACGCTGGACAGCGGAATAATGCCTTCCTTCTTGCGGTCCTCCGGGCACAGCAGCACACCGGCGGCAATCGCATCGCGAGGGGAGTTCAACTGCAGTGTTTGCCCACACAGCGCCAGGCTGCCAGCGCTGCTGCGGGTCAAGCCACTGAGTAGCCGAAACAGCTCCGTGCGCCCTGCCCCGACCAATCCGAACAGGCCAAGAATCTCGCCCTTGTGTACCTTCAGGCTCACCGGTTCACGCAGGCCCGGCCCAAGCAAACCCTCGACCTGAAGCGCCACCTCGCCCGTCTCGCGAGGCCGGTAGTCGTAGATATCCTGGATATCGCGACCGACCATGCAGGTCACCAACTGGTCATGGCTCAGTGTGCTCATGTCATCAAAGGTGCGCACGTAACGGCCGTCCTTGAACACGGTGACCGCATTGCAGATGCGGAACACTTCCTCCATGCGGTGCGATACGTAGAGCACCACTTTGCCCTCGTCCCGCAGGCGCGTGATGATCGCCATCAAGCGGTCGATCTCCCGCGCCGACAGGCTGCTGGTGGGTTCATCAAAGGCAATCACATGGGCGCCGCGGGACAGCGCCTTGGCGATTTCCACCAGTTGGCGCTGGCCCAGGGACAACCGCCCGAGCTTTTCCTCTGGGTCGATTTCATCGGCCAGCCCCTTGAGACAGGCCAACGCTTGCTTGCGCAATTGGCTGCGATTGACCACGCCGAAGCGCGTCGGCAAGTGCCCCAGGAACAGGTTTTCGGCGACGGTCATTTCCGGCACCAGGTGCAGTTCCTGATGGATCACCGCCACGCCGCTGGCAATGCTGTCGGCGGCGTTCTTGAAGGCCATGGTCTGCTCGCCGATCTGCACCGTGCCACTGCTCGGCAGGTAGGCACCGCCGAGGATTTTCAGCAAGGTCGACTTGCCCGCGCCGTTCTCGCCCATCAGCGCGTGCACCTCATGGGGCCGCGCTTCAAAGCTGATCTGCGCCAGGGCTTTCACACCGGGAAATTCCTTGCCGATGCCATTGAAGCGCAAGGCCGCGCCGGTCATTTCCACAGACCGATCTTGCTCAACTCTTCCTTGAAGTTGGCACGGGTGATCAGGGTCACGTTATCCAAGGCGGTGAACTTGGCAGGCTCGGTGCCCTTGGTCACCCACTCGAACATCGCGCTGGCGGTCTTGTAGCCCGACGCGTCAGGGCTCAGCAGCATCGAGCCGTAGAAACCGGTGTCGGATTTCTTCAGTTCTTCGATGGCATCGGTGCCGTTGATGCCCACGCCGATTACGTTGGCGGCCTTGAAGCCGGCGCTTTCGGTGGCACGCACGCCACCCAGCACGGTGCTGTCGTTCATGCCGCCGATGATCAGGTTTTTCGCAGTGCCCGGCAGTTTCACCAGGGCCGAGTTGGTGGAGTCCATGCTGCCCGGCACGTCGAGGGTTTTCTGTGCGCTGAACAGGATATGGTCGGCCGGCAAGCCTGCAGCCTTGAGGCCTTCTACCGAACCGTCGGTGCGTTTCTTGCCGGTTTCCAGCTCGTCAAAGGTGTTGATGACGGCATAGGTTTCCTTCCAGTCCCAGTTGCGATGCTTGGCTTCGGCGGCCATGGCTTCGCCTTGTTTCTGGCCGATCTTGTAGGCGTCCAGGCCGACGTAAGGCACGTCCTCCATGGGCTTGCCCTTGGCATCGACGAAACGGTCATCCACCGCCAGCACTTTGAGGTTATTGAGCTTGGCCTTGGCCATGATCGCCGGGCCGAGGGACACGTCCGGCGGGCAGATCACAAAGCCCTTGGCGCCGTTGGCGGCCAGGGTGTCGATGGCCGACAAAGTCTTCTCGCCGTCCGGCACGGCGATCTTGATCACGGTGAAGCCCTGGTCCTTGCCGGCTTTCTCGGCGAAGGCCCATTCGGTCTGGAACCACGGTTCCTCGGCCTGCTTGACCAGAAAGCCGATCTTCACTTCTTCGGCCGATGCAAAACCGCTGAACGCCACTGCCAGCGCCACGGCGCCTAGTGTTTTCTTGAACATGAACCACCTCTTGTTGTTATTGAAGAGCTGCGAGTTCTAGTCGTGGTACATCACAGACCGCCCGCCATCGATCATCAGGCAGGTGGCATTGATAAAGGGCGCCTCGTCGGTGGCGAGGAACAGCGCGGTCATCGCCACCTCGATCGGTTGGCCGATGCGCTTGGGCGGGTGCAGGTCGAACGCACGCTGGCGCTCGGCATGGGGGTCGGGGAAACCGTTCCAGTAGTCGACGTTGAGCTGGGTCTCGATGTAGCCCGGGGCGATGGCGTTGACGCGAATACCCTTGGGTGCGTATTCGATGCCCAGGGCGCGGGTCAGCCCAAGCAAACCGTGCTTGGCGACGGGGTACGGAAAGCAGCCGGGGATGATGTGACTGGAATGGGTGGAGGCGATATTGATGATGTTGCCGATGCCCTGCTCGATCATGTGCGGCAGCACCGTGCGGCAACCGAACCAGGCACCGTCGAGGTCGATGGCGAAACAGCGGCGCCAGTCTTCGTCGGTCATTTCCAAGGGGTCGCGGAACACGTTGACCCCGGCGCAGTTGACCAGCACGTCCACGCGGCCAAAGCGCTCGATGGCCAGATTGACCAGCGCCTGCCATTGCGCCTTGGAGGTGATGTCGACGGGCTGCGCGACAATCTCGGCACCACGTTCGCGCCAGTGGGCGGCGACCTTCTCGACCTTGTCGCCCTGGATATCGGCGATCACCAGGCGCGCCTGCTGGGCCTGGAAGCAGGCGACGATCGCCTCGCCAATGCCTTGGGCGGCGCCGGTGATGATCACTACTTTGTTCTTCAGCCGCTCGCCATAAGTCGGCTCGGGCACGGCGGGTAATGACAACGGTTGGGCCTGCATCGCTTCACCTGTTTTATTTTTGGTAGTGAGTGCTGATGCAGCCGACTATAAACCCATCTTTTGAAACATCTCAATATATAAATTTGCATCCCATATAGTGAGATAAACTAAAAGAAAAGGGCTTGTGTGGGAGCTGGCTTGCCTGCGATAGCATCACCGCGGTGTGAATGACACACTGCGGCGCCTGTATCGCAGGCAAGCCAGCTCCCACACAAGCCCTCCTTTCACACTTGAAGTTCAGGGGGCTTCAGCCCTGGGCAAAATCGCGCAGCGCATCGCCTTCCATGCGGTAGCGCACCCACTCTTCCTGCGGCTGGGCGCCGATGGATTTGTAGAAGGCAATCGCCGGCTCATTCCAGTCCAGCACGCTCCACTCGAAGCGTCCGCAGCCATTGTCACAGGCAATCTTCGCTAGGTGGCGCAGCAGCTTCTTGCCGGCGCCACCGCCGCGTTGCTCGGGGTTTATGTACAGGTCTTCCAGGTACAGGCAGTTGCTGCCCAGCCAGGTGGAATAGCTGAAAAAGAACACCGCAAAACCGATCGGCAAACCGTCCCGCGAACAGATCAGGCCGTGGGCGGTGGCGCCCTCGCTGAACAGGCTGCGCTCGATATCCACCACACTGGCGATCACTTCATGCCGGGCCTTTTCGTACTCGGCAAGCTCGGTGATGAAAGTCAGGATCTGCGCAGCATCGCTGGGCACGGCAGGGCGAATCTCGATGGTCATGGGCGAGCCTTGGGCAATTTCAAAGCTCACATACTAAGGCGCTTTGATGACCGATTGCAGCGCAATTTATGCGCGCAGGGCCAAGGCGCCGACCAGCCCGGCCGGCAACCCCACCTCAACGGTGCGACAGCCCCGGGCGGCCCGTGGCGACCATTCGCCCAACCCCTGCCCCACACACTTGAGCCGTGCCTCGCGCTCACACCAGGCGCGGGTAAACAGGCGAGCGCGCTGGGCCTGGTTCGCGGCGCACAAGCGCGCCAGCACGTGCGGGCCCAGGTAGTCGCTCGTCACGCTTTGCCAGTCCGGGGTGTCCTGCACCGCCATCACGTCGATGCCGACCGGGCCATGCAAGTGCACCGCTGCCACCGAAAAATCGCCGTCGTGGCTGATGGAAAGCCCGGCGTCTTCATGCCCGGGCACACGGATCTGCGGGGCCTCGCCCGGTGCCGAGTGAAAGCGGATGCGCTCCTGGGGCACATCGAGCGCCTGCAGCAATGCCTCACTCAGTGCCTGACGCACCCGCGCCCGGGCGGCTTCGCGGGTCATGCCTGGCACGTGTCGCAGGCCGATCAACAACACACCGTCCTGCCAGCGCGGCCGTGTTTCCGGCCACATGAATACGTGCATCGCTATCAACCTCGCGCCGGTGCCGCCGGGCAGCCCACCCAACTGCTGGAGGCCGGAATGCACTCGCCTTTCATCACCAGCGTCAGCGGCCCGAGCCGTGCGCCGCTGCCGACTTCAGCGCTGTACAGCACCGAGCTGCGTGGCCCCATGTAGACGCGCTCACCGATCAGCACCTGGTCGATTTTCATCACGCGGTCTTCGAACAGGTGCGTCTGCGGGCAGGCACCGGCGTTCAATTCGCTGTGGTCACCGATGGTGACGCAGTCAAATTCGGTGATGTCGGTGGTGTCCATGTACACCCCTCGCCCGATACGGCAGCCCAGGCCGCGAAAGGCCAGCGGCAGCCACGGCGTGCCGCGCAGGTAACTCATGAAGTTGGGCGCCGCCATGCCTTCGTAGAGGCTGGTAATGCCTTCGGAGAGCCACACAAACGGCGTCCACATCGCCGCCGAGCGTTTGCGATAGCGGCCCATCACCAGCCACTTCAACGCCGCCACCAGCAGGTAGTTGCCCAGGCTGTAGGCCAAGCCGATCAGCGCCAGGTAGCCCAGCACCGCGCCCCAACGCTCGTCCTCGGCCACGGGCATCAAGTCGATCATCACCGTATAACCCACGGCAATCACGGTGGCGTGGGGCAGCACGATACGCAGCCCTTCAATCGCGCCCCGGGCCAGACGGCGCCACAGAGACGGGCGGAACGTGAGGTGGTCGGCATACCCACTGACCTGCTCACGCGCCGGCAGGTTGATCGGCGGCGAGCCCAGCCACGTATCGCCGCTGGCGATCTGCGCATTGGCCGGGGCGCGGGAATGCACGCCGATCAGTACGTTCTCGGGCAAGGTGGTGCCGTCGGGGATGTAGCTGCCATTGCCGACAAAACTGCGGTGCGACACCACCGTCGGCTGAATACGCATCCAGCCACCATCCACCTGTTCGTCGCCGAGCATGACCGCGTCGGCAATGAAGGTTTCATCACCCAGGGTGAGCATGTCGGGGATCACACCCTGGGCCGTGGAGATCTCCGCATCGCGGCCAACCCGCGCGCCCAGCAGGCGATACCACAACGGCGCGTACACCGTGGCATACAGGCCCGACAGCACATTGAGGCTGGCCTCCTGAATATGGCTCACCAACCATTTGCTGCAATACACCCGGCTGTGCACCGGGTAGTGGCCGGCTTTCAGGCGTGGCAACACGGCCCAGCGCAAGCCGGCCGAAACCAGCATCATCACCACGATCAGCACGGCGGCCGCAGGCAGTGCCAGGGCAAAGTAGCGCAGCAGTTGCAGGCTCACATGCTGTTCCTGCAACAGCGGCAGAATGTGTTGCTCATCGAACCAGTCGATCAGGAAAAACGTCGGGAACACCGGGATGAAAAACAGTGTGGCGACCAGCAGGATGCCAAACACGTAGAACAGGTTTTCCAGCGCCAATTGCCCGCGACTGACAACGGGCCGAGGTGGCAGGCTGGCGGGGTCGAACGCGCCGATATCGGTCGCCGGCGAACCGCTCCAGATACGCCCGGCCGGCACGCGGCGGCCGTCGGCCAATGCCGATTGCCCTTGCAGGTGGCCACTGCGGCCGACGGCGGTGTTGCCTTCCAGGATCGTGTACGAACCCAGGCAGGCGTTGTCGTCGATCACCACCTGGCCCAGGTGCAATTGGCCGCGCTCGACACGGGCGTTTTCCAGGCTGACGCCGTTGCCGATACTCACCTCATTGCCGATCTGCAGCAGGTCTGGCACCCGCACGCCCAGCGAGCCGATGTTGGCCTCGCGCCCGACCTTGGCCCCCAGTGCACGCAGCCACAGGCCATACAGCGACGATCCACTTAGCAGGTAGACCGGCGCCGACTCGACCATGCGCGATGCGGCCCACCAACGAAAATAGGTCAGGCCCCACAACGGATAGACACCCGGTTTCAGGCGCCCGGCGATCAGCCATTTGCCGGCGATGGCCAGCACGAACTGCAACAGCGTGGCCAACAGGAATACGCCGATGGACGCCGCCGTGGCCGTGGCCACCGAATCGCCGGGGCTGCCGGTGAGGTAGTGATAGGTAAAAAACGGCGCCAGCCACTGGCTCATGCGCAGGCACACCATGGCCGGCATCACCGCCGCCTGGGCCAGCCCGCAACGCCAGCGCGCCAGGGCCGAAGGCGGTGTCCAGGCGGCTTCCTGCACGGCCGGCTGTGGCGCGGTTTGCAGCACCTGTGCAATCGCACCGACACGCCGTTGCTGGTAGATGTCGCGCACGGTGATGTGGGCGAAACGCTCGTCGGCACGCAAGGCCGAAGCCAGCCGCGCGGCAAAAAATGAGTGACCACCGAGGTCGCAAAAGAAGTCGGCGTCGCGCCGGATTGGCTGGCCGGGGAAGAGTTTTTCCAGGGCGACAAACAGGACAGTTTCGCCGGGGTTTTCCGGGGTGTCCGACTCCAGGTTCGCGCCGCGGGTGTCTACGCCCAGCGGCCGCGCCTTGAGGGCCTTGCGGTCGATTTTGCCGGAGGTCAGCCGGGGCATGCCGTCGAGCAATTCAAAGCGACCCGGCACCATGTACGCCGGCAACCGCGCCTGCAATGCCTTGCGCAATTGTGCGGGCAAGCCATCGACTGCCACGCCGCCTTCCGGCACCAGGTAGGCGATCAATTGATCCATGCCGCCGTCATTGCGCAGCAATACCGCAACGGTGCCGACGCCCGGCTGCTGGGCCAGCAAGGCCTCGATTTCGCCCAGTTCGACGCGAAAGCCACGGATCTTCACTTGGTCATCGGCGCGGCCCAGGCACATCACCTGGCCGTCCGCCTCGATGCGCGCCAGGTCGCCGGTGCGGTACAGGCGCTCATCGTAGTAGCCGGTGGACCACGGGTTGCTGATGAATTTTTCGCGGGTCAGGTCTGGCCGTCCCAGGTAGCCGTCGGCCAGGCCCGGGCCGATGATGCACAGCTCGCCGGTCTGCCCACGGCCCAGCAAGGTCGGGGTAGCGCCCGGGGCCAGGTCGGCGTCGATCACCAGCAAACCGTAGTTGGGCAAGGGCGTGCCGATGGTCACCGGGGTACCGGGCACCAAACGCGCCAGGCTGGCGGACACCGTGGCCTCGGTAGGCCCGTAGGTGTTGAAGATCTGCCGGCCGGGGCGGCTCCAGCGCTCCACCAGCGACTCGGGGCACATCTCGCCGCCCAGGTTGATCAGGCGCAGGCTCGGCACGTCTTCACTGAACAGCGCCAGCAGCGTAGGCACCGCGTGCAGCACGCTGATGCGTTGCTGGACGAGCATGCGCGGCAAGGCTTCGGGGTCACCGGTGATGTCCTTGGGGCCGATCCACAAGGTGGCGCCCACCAGGTAGGCAATCCAGATTTCTTCGAACGACATGTCGAAGGCCACCGAGAAACCCTGGTACACGCGGTCGCTGGCCTGGATGCCGAGAATAGCGTTCTCGCTGCGCAGGAAATGGCAGATGCTGCCCTGAGAAATCAGAATGCCCTTGGGTTTGCCGGTGGAACCGGAGGTGTAGATGACGTAGGCCGGGTCTTCCGGTTTAGCGTTAGTGCGGCGTAACAACGGCGCATCGGTGGGCGCGAGCAACGCTTCGGCGGTCCAGGCGACCAGCCCGACACTGCGCAGCGCCGCAGCGTTGCTTTCGCAGCTCAACACGCCAACCGCCTGGGCATCGTCCATGCAAATCTGCAGGCGCTCCAGCGGTGTGTCCTGGTCCAGCGGCAACCACGCAGCCCCCGTCTTGGCGATACCTGCCTGCATGACCAGCAGCTCCAGCCCGCGCGGCATCCACAGGCCGACGATTTGGCCGGGCGCCACACCCGCTTCGATCAACCGTGAGGCCACGACACTGGCCTGGCGGTCCAGCTCGCCGTAGCTGAGCTGGCGTTCGCCATCGATCAGCGCCACCTGATGGGGGTCACGCCGCACCGTGGCCTCGAGCAGGTCGGCCAGTACTTCGTGACGCAACAATTCAGGCTGGAGGGGACCGTACAACACCTCTGTCGGTCGGGTGACAACGGGGTCTTTCAGCAAGGTCACAGTAGTCATGGCGGCAGTGTTCGCTGTGTGAGGGTCAATCCGGCCAAGGCGCCGATTTGTAATGCTGCGTGTCCACTTGGTATCCGCCTCGATACATTCGCAGGCGAACGAGGCCCTCAGGTTCTGCCTTGAAAGCGACAGATACCTCACGACCCGGATCACGCATCAGGACTATCGCAAAGGCCAGCTGTACGGCGGTTGAACAAACTCACTCGGCTTGACCGCTGGTCTGGAGGCAAGGCAAACAGCGGCTTTACTCCGCCCCGGGCTAATGCTGAGACCAGTAACCCCACAACAAACCCCGGGTTCACCCGTGCTAAAAGTTGGCGCCATAAATCCAATAACCGCCAGGTTTTCCCCATGCCCGCTGCTGCCACGTTCTCCCGGCGACACTTCGTGTTGTTCTGCCTGGCGAGTTTTTTGTTGTCTTTGTCTTACGGCTCGACGTTCCTGCTGTCGCTGCTGATCCACACACGCGGCGGCAACGAACATGACGCCGGCAGCGTGATTTCCATGGCGATGCTGAGCACCTTTGTCGCGGTGCTGGTGTCGGGCCACTTGGCGGACTGGCTGGGCGCCGCGCGCTCGATAGCCGTGCTCGGCCTGTTGCTGGTGGTGGCGTGCCTGGGCTTTGCCCTGGTGCCGGGGTTTGGCGAAGGGATGATGGTGTTCGGCCTGGCATTGGGGCTGGGCTGGGGGGTGTTCTATACCCTGGGGCCGATCATCGTGGCCTTGCTGGTGGAACCCCAGCACCGCGCGCGCTACTTTGCGTTGCTGTCGGGCAGCATGATGAGCGGCATTGGCTCCGGCCCGCTGCTGGGGCGCGCGGCGAGCGCGCTGGGGTTGCCGCTGACGAGTGCGTTTCTGCTCGCGGCATTCGCCAGCTTGATTGGGGTGGTGATGTTCTGGCGCCTGGGCGCGCATCTCAAGGGATACGCCAATGCGCCGGTGGCGCGCATTTCCTGGGTGGCGACACGCGAGGTGCTGTCGTCCAAGGCCGCGTTTGCGATTGTCATGGTCGGCCTGGGCGGTTGTGTCTTTGGTGGTTTGTCATCGTTCCAGACCAGCTATGCAGCGGCCCGCTCGCTGGACTATTCGCTGTTCTTTCTGGGCTTTCTCAGCGCGGCAATCACCAGTCGCCTGCTGATTGCCGGCTTCGTGGTCAAGCGGGATGCCTACCGTGCCGCCTGTGTGTTGTCAGGCTTGATGGTGCTGTCGGTGGTGCTGTTCGGTTACGGGGTGTCGGGCAGTGGCAGCTATTTGCTGGCGGCCGTGATCCTGGGAGTCGGGTATGGCCTGACGTATTCGGTGATCAACGGGTTGGTGGCCAATGAAGCGCCGGCTGGCACCACGTCCCAGGCGTTGCTGCTGTTCAGCCTGGCGTATTTTGTGGGAGTGTTCGGCTTCCCTCTGCTGGCGGGCAAGATCATCGTCGAGCACGGCCTGCCGACGCTGCTGGCGTGCGTGCTGGGGGTGGCGCTGTTCAACTGGTTGATCACGGTGGCGCGGCTGATCTGGCGCCGGAGTCTGTCGAACAGCGAGGCCGGTCACACAAAATCTTACAAGTGATCCTGTACCGTTCGTCGCCACCCAGGCACGAACCGCAAATGAGGGCGGACCAATAAAGGGTAAGGACATCAACCCAATGGAGATACCCTCATGAAGCCTTCCAAGTTTGCCGCCCTCGCCCTCACCGGCCTGCTGTCTGCCGCTTCCCTGAGCGCCTTCGCCGCCACCTCGTCGACTGGCCCGACCAACCCGGCGACGTCCGAGTCCCAGAAATCCATGGGCACCGGCATGGACACCAACGGCGGTGCCGTCATCGATAACACCACCCCAGGTGCCCCAGGCGCCGACCCACGCACCCAGGGCCAGGACACCGGCCGTCAAAGCCCGCCCGCAGTGGGTAACGGCAAGATGGGCCCGGCGGTCAATCAGCCGAAAATCAACAAAGGCGATGACTCGAACATCCCGGGCGCGCCGAAACAACCTGCACCTTGATCCATCGCACGCACCACCGACACCCGATCATTCCCCAGTGAAGAGGTACGCATGAACGTCGATAGAAACCTTGAGAAAGAAGTCCTCACCCGCCTGCTGCACGCCCACCCCAACGGCCTGGGCAAGGAGGTGCTGGATAACTACCGCGGCGAAAAAGAGGTGGCCAGTGTCCTGGCTTTCCTGCAGGACCGCGGGCTTATCAAGGATGGGCATGTGACCACCGACGATGCCGGTGAATATGCGCTGAACCTGCCGATCAAGCTCACCGCGTCCGGTGTGGATGAGGCGCGCAAGCTGGACGGTGCAGGTTCGCAGTAATTCATTTTTTGTCTGGTCTGGCCCCGTCACCGGGGCCAGAAGGAGTATCGCAATGCCTCTTGGAAGCAAAGCCAAATACACCGCCGCACAGAAACGCAAGGCTGCGCGTATTGAAAGCAGTTATGAGCAAAAAGGCGTCCCCGAGGACGAGGCACAAGCTCGCGCCTGGGCCACCGTGAACAAACAGTCCGGTGGTGGCGAAAAAGCCGGGGGCTCGGGCCAGCGCAAAGCGCCAGCCAAAAAGGCGGCGGACCGCCACGCCTCAGCCAAGCGCGCTGCTGCCACCCGTGCAGGGCAACCACGCAACAGTCGTGCATCCTTGGGAACCCAGACGAAGGAAAGCCTGCTCAAGGAAGCACGGGTGAAGGGAGTCGTGGGGCGATCGACGATGCGCAAGGATCAACTGATCGAAGCGTTGCACAAAGCCGGCTGACCCCAACCCCGACTCCAAGAGTCGGTTTGTCGGCAATGGCGGTGTGTCTGTTGCCCGAGAGGGAACAGATGGACCGTTATCGCCGGCAAGCCGGCTCCTACAGGGGTGGGTGATTATTCGGCGAGCAGTGCGTCGACTTCGGCGGTGCCTGGGGAGGTGGCGGGGCCCCAGCGGGTCACGGCCAGGGCTGCGGCCGCGTTGGCACGACGTGCCGCTTCGGCCGGTTGCAAACCGTTGGCCAACCCGGCGAGGAATACGCCGGCATGGGCATCACCCGCACCGTTGCTGTCCACGGCCTTAACCTTGAAACCCGGCACATGCTCGGCCTTGCCCTGGCGGCTGACCCAGCAGCCATTCGGCCCGTCACGTACCACCAGCAACGCTTCCTTGGGCAAATGGTGGTTCAGTTCGCCCAATGCATCCGCAACCGTGCCCGCGCCGGTGAATGCCAACGCTTCCGGACCGTTACTGGTCCAGATATCGATGCGCGGCAGCAACGCAACCATCAGTGCCGAATCCGGCGCCTTGACCAGCGGCCCCGGGTCGAACACCACGGCAATCTCACGCGGCAAAGCCAGCAGCCAATCAAGCAGCGCCTGGGCCTTGCCGTCCAGCAACAGGCTGTAGCCGCTGACGTACACGTAATCGTCCGCGCGCGGCGTCACGTCTGCCAGGTCGTCGGCGCTCAAGTCGCCCTCGGCGCCAATATGGGAAATGAACGTACGCTCGGTGCTGGCTTCGGTGAGCGAGACGCACAAACCGGTGTCTTTGCCCTCGCTGGCCGGCTGGGCGATTTCCACGCCCTCGGCCTGCATCGCGGCGCGGGCCAGGTCGCCAAAACGACCGTTGCCATGACGCCCCAGATAAACCACGGGCAAGCCGTTGCGCCGGGCGGCGGCCATCACATTGAAGCCACCGCCGGCTTCGAAACTGGCGGAATTCGCCAGTACGTCGCCACCGGTTGCGGGCAAGGTGTCGAGGGCCATGACCAGGTCGACGATGACCTGGCCGGTGTGCAGCAATCTAGACATTGGGGCTCTCTACTAAAGCCGGGCGACGATCAGCGGCGCCGCCCAGTACGGCGTAAATCCCACCGGCTACCAGGAAGGTGACGATCCAGCCCAGGCCGTTATGGCCCAGCCAGGAGTCGGACAATGGCCCGGCAAACCAGATGTTTTCTGCGGTGGTGCCGATGGTGGTGAAGCTGAAGCCCAGCACGATCGCCACGGCCCAGGCGCCGAACGCGCGCCATTCCACACCACCGCGATACCAGTAGGCGCTGCTTGGGGAGACGTCCAGCAGGTCTTTGGGGCTGTAGTAATGGCGATGAATCAGGTCGACCACAAAGATGCCGACCCATGCCGTGATCGGCACCGCCAGCAGCGAGATGAAGGTGATGAACGGGCCATAGAAGCTGTCGGCGATCAACATGAAGTAAATCGACCCGGCGAAGATCGCCACGATGTCGACGATCACCGCGTGCACACGCTTGACCTTGAGGCCCAGGGTCAAGGTGGTCAGGCCGGCCGAGTACACCGAGAGGTTGTTGGACAGCAGCAACCCGCCAAAGGCCGTGATCAGGTACGGCACGGCCATCCAGGTCGGCAGCATGTCGCGGATCGCGATGATCGGGTCGGTGGCCGACGCCAAGTCGTTGTTACCCACCGACAGCAGGCCGCCGAGGGTGATCAGCAACACCAGCGGGATACCCGCGCCAAACGCGGCAGACGCCACCAGGCGCACGGCCTTGACGCTGCGGTGCTGGTAGCGCGACATGTCGGCACCGGCGTTGGCCCAGCCGATACCGGTGCCGGCCGCCATGGTGCCCACGCCGATAATCATCGCGCTCAACGGTGCCGGCGTGGCGTTGAATACCGCGCTCCAGTCGATGGTGGCGCAGAGGAAACCGCCCACCAGGATGTTCAAGGCGCCGAACACGTAGGTGGCCCACTTCTGGATCACCAGCAAGGTGGCATGGCCCAGGCCGGACACCGACAGGGTCAACAGCACGAAGATCGCGATGAAGATCAGGGTGAGTACCGGCGCACTTTTCGCCTCGACCGGCGAATGGAACAGGATCGAACACAACGACAGCAGCACGAACGCGGCGGTAGTGGTGTTGACGGTTTCCCAGCCCAGTCGCGACATCAGCGAGACCAGGGTGGGGCCGATATTGCCGCGCACGCCGAAGATCGCCCGGGACAGCGTGAGGCTCGGCGCACGACCGCGACGCCCGGCGATGGAGATGATGCCCACCACCGCAAAGGAGCCTGCGGCGCCGAGGATCGCCACGATGATCGCCTGCCAGATGGCCAGGCCACGAAACGCCACCAGCGTCGCGCCGAGGGGTAAGCCGAGGATGCTGATGTTGGCCGCGAACCACACCCAGAACAGTTGCAGCGGATGGCCGTTGCACTCGCCTTCGGGGACCGGTTCTATGCCGCGTGTTTCCAATTGCCCGGCGCTTTGGCCGGAAGAGGTGCTGCTCATGAGAGGGTGCTCCTGGTGCCTGTATTGTTGTGGTTGTGGCAGAGAATCAAAGCGGTGAACCGGTCATCCTGACTCGACGCGAACCTTGTAGGAGCCCGGGGGGGGGGGGGGGGGGTGGGGGGGGGGGTGGGGGGGGGTGGGGGGAGGG
>NZ_JBWKRS010000028.1:68757-91530 GCF_059419385.1 Pseudomonas sp. GW821-FHT05H12
CCCCCCCCCCCCCCCCCCCCCCCCCCCCCCCCCCCCCCCGGGCTCCTACAGAGGTCAGCGCAGTTTCAGCAGCCCTTGCACCAGCGGCTGCAACTCCAGGCCATTGACCTGCTTGACCTGTTCGATCAGCGCCTCGGGCCAGCACTGCAGGCCCAGGCACGCGCCCAACATCGCACCGAGAATGGCGGCGATGGTGTCGGTGTCACCGCCGAGGCTGGCGGCCAGGCACAGGGCCTCGAAAGCATTCATCTCACCCACCGCCACTTGCTGCGCGAGGGCAAACGACACCACGACCGATTCCTGGGAGGCGACGGAGGTGCCGATCAATTCGTAGAGCAAGTCGGCGAACAAGGCTTTGTCGCCACTGCCGACGCTCAAAGTGCGCGCCCAACTGATGCGGGTGGAAATGCGCCCACCAGCGATCCAGTGGCCATGGTTTTCCGCCTGCTGGGCGATCTGCACACCGATGTTCAGGGCTTCACCGAGGTCGGTGCCATTGATGCCCGCCGAGACCACCGCCGCCACGGCAGCGGCGCTGGAGATGCCAAGGCTGGTGTTGTGGGTGACCTGACAGGCCTGGATCACCGCCTGGATGAAATGCGCCGGGTCGCTGACGTCGGCCGCAATGCCCACGGGGGTGATGCGCATCGCCGCGCCATTGGTGGTGCCATAACGCCCGGACTCTTCAGGTGTGTGGCCGGCGAGGATCATGTCGATGGCACGCTTGGTCGACGGCCCGAGCAAATCCTGGGAGCCTTTGGCGCGCATCACCGCTTCCCACTCGATCAGGCGCTGGGCCAGTACCGTGGGTTCGATCTTGCCGTGCCCTTCCACCAGCAACTCGCCGACCAGGATCGCCTGTTCGGTATCGTCGGTGATCGAGCCAGCAGGCATGTTCGGCGCAATCGGTTGGTCGGCGTCGGCGTCTTCCAGGCCAGTGATGGCCCCGAAGCGCGCCCTGACTTGCTCGCGGCTCAGGGACTGGGTAGGCATCCCGAGGGCATCGCCCAGCGCCAAGCCGTAGAACGCGCCGAGTGCGCGAATATCCGGGGTCATTTCAAAGCTCCAAACTGCAGGTGCAGGCGAAAGTGCAAAGGGTCGAGCAAACTCTCGACGTACTCCATGAAGCGCTCGCGGCGGTCGTAGGTGGTGCGCGAGGCCTTGAGAAACACGGTGCCGGCAGGTCGGCCGAGCAGCTCGGCGTCTTCGTCGTTCAGCGGCTCGGCGCCGATCCATTGGTCACCTTCGGCGCCGACGTAACCGTAGGCTGCCAGGGTGATGGTCAGGGAGTTATCGATCAGGCCGACTCGCGGCAGGCTTTCCAGGCCTCCCGCGGCAGGCATCAGTGAACGTTCGAGGGACACGGCGACGCCATCGGTGGTGCGCCGGCGACGGTCGAGGGCGATGAACTGGTCGCTGCCGAAACGGCTGGCCAGGTCCGGCCGAGTGACCGCTTCCAGGCGCAGGATGTCGGTGGTGACCCGTGCGCCGGTGTCGGCCAGGGCTTGGGCCCAGCCGCTGCGTTGGTCGAGCACCATGCCGTCAAAGGTGACGATGGAGCCGACGCCGCTCTGGGTCGCGATGTAGTTGCGACGCTTGAGCTCGGCCAGGGCTTCGCGCAGGGTGCCGCGGCTGACCGCGAACTCCTCGGCCAGTTGATGCTCGCCCGGCAGCAGGAAACCGTCGGCCATCACCCCACCCTCGATACGGCGGATGAGCTCGTCGACGACGCGTTTTTTCTTATCAAATCGAACATGTCTAATCATGTACAAATTGATAACCGAAAGCGCCCGATGGCAGCAAGCGAATTATTTCAGAGAGATGAAAAAAACCGCCTCACGGCTCCAGGCCAATGGGGAAAAATTCCCCGCCGCTCCAGACGCCCAGCCAGTTCTGACCGTTGATCGGACGGCTCACCGCCAGCTCCACCAATTGGTAGAACGCGTTGCGGTGCACGAGGGCTTCGAGGTTGGTGCGCACCCGCAGGTAAGGCGCAGGTTCCTGGGTGACAGGGTCGATCACCACCCGCAGCGGGTGCTCAAGGCCGGCCTCGATCTGATCGTCGACGTTGGTGGTAAAGCGCAGAACTTGGCGTTCGCCCTGCCCTTCGACGTCCAGGGTGACCGCGACAAACGGCGCGTCATCGACGGTGATCCCCACCTTTTCCACGGGGGTCACCAGGAAATACTCATCGCCGTCGCGGCGGATGATGTTGGAGAACAACTTGACCATCGGTTTGCGCCCGATTGGCGTGCCCTGATAAAACCAGGTGCCGTCGCGGGCGATGCGCATGTCGATGTTGCCGCAGAAGTCCGGGTTCCACTGGTGCACCGGCGCCGGCCCCTTGCCCTTGGGCAGTTGGGCCAACAGGTCGTTGGCCTTGGCGGAATCGGTCATGCGGGTCTCCTTTTGAATTACTGGTCGCTCATCCCGAGCAGGCTGCGCGCGTACTGCGCCAGTGGGCGGGCGATCAGGTCTTGAGGCTTGTTGTCGTGGAACGTCAGTAAACCGCCACGGCTGCGAATGCGCACAGTATCAATCAAATACTGGGTGCTGGTCTCGATCAGCATGACCTGAATCACGCCACTGTCCAGGCCAACGCGGTCCAGGGCTTGCTGGTCGGTCCACTCGTCGGCATTGCCAATGCGGTCATCGGCTGCCGCAAATCGGCAGTACAGCAGGTAGTGCGCGCCGGCTGCACGGGCTTCGGACATTGCCTGTTCAAGGCCTTCGGTCTGGCGGGCGCGACGCACCATGGGGAAGTATTCGACAAAGCCGTTGAAGGCTTCCTCGGCCACCACATTGGGACGCGGGTAGGCACTGCCCGGCGGCACGAAGGCGCCTTGGGCGATAAAGATAAAGGAGTCGGGCTGCACACGAATCGACGCGCTGCGGCGTGTATCACTGTGGTCCAGCAGCCCAGCGTCACTCATCTGATAACGGGTGCCTTCGGCCATATCGCTGACGGTCATGCAACCACTCAGCGTCAACGACGCCAGCAACAACACCAGACTACGCATCCTAATCCTCCAGAAGCCGGTGACGGAAAACCGGCGAATGGGCGTGAGATGCAGAATCCAGGCCATTCATCGCAATGCTGAATATCTGTAGGAGCTGGCTTGCCAGCGATTGCATCAACTCGGTGTGACTGATCCACCGAGGTGCTTGCATCGCAGGCAAGCCAGCTCCCACACAAGCCCGCGCCTACAGGGGAATGGGGATTATCCGCCGATGATCTTCATGATGGTGGCACCGCCAGAGAAGGCGACTTCCTGCTTGTCGCCCAGGGCCTTCATCAACAAACCTTGCAGCGCGGGAAGCGCCTGGTGGCGGGGCTTGTCCAGCAAGTCGCCGATGTAGTGACGGTTACTCGACGACAGGCAGCCATGCAGCCAGCCGGTGGAGGACAGCCGCAGCCGCGAGCAGGTCCGGCAAAACGGCACACTTTCATTAGCGATCACGCCGAAGAAGCCTTTGCCTGGGACTTCGTAACGCACGGCGGTGGCGTCCACCGGGGCGTTGGCTTGCAGGTATTCGTGGTGTTCGCCGATCAGGCTGAGCAATTGCTGCAGGCTGACAAACTGCTGCAGGAACGCGTTGGAGTCCTTGGCCAAGTGGCCCATGCGCATCAGCTCGATGAAGCGCAACTCGTAGCCGCGTTCCAGGCAGTAGTCGAGCAGCGGCATGACCTGGTCCAGGTTCTGCCCACGCAACGGCACCATGTTCACTTTAATCTTGAGGCCGGCGGCGCGGGCCTGGTCCATGCCGTCGAGCACAGTGGCAAGGTCGCCGCCACGGGCGATGCTGCGGAAGGCGTCGGCGTCCAGTGTGTCGAGGGAAACGTTGATGCGCCGGATACCCGCCTCCACCAGCAGCGGCAACTTGCGCGCCAGGAGCTGGCCATTAGTGGTCAGGCTGATATCACTGAGCCCCATCTGCCCCACCGCGCCCATAAAGGCTTCCAGCTTGGGGCTAACCAGTGGCTCGCCCCCGGTGATGCGCAGGCGGTCGATGCCCGCCGCTTCGATCAAGTAAGCCACGCCACGGGCCATGGCCTCGGCCGAGAGTTCGTCCTGGGCAGCCACCAGCCGCTTGCCATTAGGCACGCAGTAGGTACACGCGTAATTGCAGGCTGAGGTCAGGCTGATTCGCAAATTGCGAAAACGCCTGCCTTGACGATCAACGATCATGGATCACTCCGGCAGAGGATGATGGGGGCGCGCTAAAAGCTGACTCATAAATCAGCTTTTAGCAAGATCCTTGCCTGAGTATATTCCTGGGACACTGCGCCTGGCAGTAAATCATTGGGCCATCACTGTGGCGAATGACTTATACAGCAGGGGTTTCCCCGCCCTTGGCGTCAGGGTTTGGCAGGTCAGTGCTGTGCTTGCGCTTGTTGCCCATGCGCACGCCGATGTCCATGAGGAATTGGAAGAAACCTTCCTGATCTTCCAGCACATTGCTCCAGAACGGCGAGTGGTAAAGCGCCACGGCGCCATGCACCAGCGCCCATGCGGCGCAGTAGTGGAAATACGGCGGCACGTCTTCAAGCTTGCCTTCGGTGATGCGGCCCTTGATCAGCAGGGTCAGGCGTTCGAAGTTCGAGGCACGGATCTTGTGCAACTCCTCGACCATCTCCGGCACCTGGTGGCCCTTGACCACCTTCTCTTCCAGGCGGTCGAACAGGCGGTAGCGCTGCGGGTCGCGCATGCGGAACTCGAAGTAGGCCCGGGACAGCGCCTCCTTGTCCTTGTCGACATCGGCCGAATGCAACAGCTCGTTCAAATCGCGCTCGTAGTCGAGCATCAGGCGCAGGTAAATCTCGGCCTTGGATTTGAAGTGCTTGTAGATCGTGCCTTTGCCGATACCCACGGCATCCGCAATCATCTCGACGGTGACGCTGTCTTCACCTTGTTCGAGGAACAGCTTGAGTGCTGTGTCGAGAATTTCCTGCTCACGGCGGCGAAACTCACGGACCTTACGGGGTTCTTTTTGCATGAGGGAGAAGTCTGCAGAGGTCAATGTGGGAGGGTTGCGCAGGGCCACGGATACGTGGCGATACGATTTACCCAGTGCGAGGGATTATCCCGACTGAACAGTCGTTGGGCAATGTCTATGTGAACCCGTTATGCACTTAACTTTCAATGTGCCAACGAATTCGTCGCTATCAGTCAGAAATAATACGCAATACATACACCTGTGCACTGGCTTAATGAGAACTCAAGCGAAGCGCGCGTATTCCAAATCTGTTTAAAAAACGATCAGATGCGACTGGACTGAATGGGATACTGATCAATACTTCAATTGTCGACGTGGCATCTCCCCCAAGTGACGCGTCGACCTGGGTACCGACGGACTGCGTGCCCTTGTTTTACTCCTAATGGTCTTAGCCCGGATTCACCCCCCAGAACCCGGGTTTTTTTTGCCTGCGATTTGGCCTCGTCAGCCGGCAACATGCGCCAGCGGGAACAGGCGCTTGAAGTTCTCGGTGGTCTGTTCGGCGAAGCGCTCGTAGGACTCACCCCGCAGCATTGCCAGATAATCCGCGACGTCACGCACGTATTCCGGCAGGTTCGGTTTGCCGCGATGGGGGATTGGCGCCAGGTACGGCGAATCGGTTTCGACCAGCAAACGGTCGGCCGGCACTTGGCGGGCCACGTCGCGCAGGGCATCGGCATTGCGGAAGGTGACGATACCGGAAAGCGAAATGTAGAACCCCAGGTCCAGGGCCGCCTTGGCCATGTCCCAATCCTCGGTGAAACAATGCAACACGCCAGCCTGGGGCAACGCGGCTTCGCGCAGCAACGCGAGGGTGTCGGCGCGGGCGCCACGGGTGTGCACGATGACCGGCTTGCCGGTCTGCTTGGCCGCTTGCAGATGCAGGCGGAATGACGCCTGCTGCAACTCCGCAGCTTCGGGTTCGTAGTGGTAGTCCAAGCCGGTTTCACCAATGGCCACCACGCGCGGGTGGTTGAGTTCACCCAGCAACCAGTCGAGGGCCGGAGCTTCGCCGGGCTTAAGGTCCAGCGGGTGGATACCCACCGAGCAATCCACATCGGCATAACGCTCGGCCAGGGCCTTGACGTCGGCGGCGTTCTCGGCGCTCACGCCGATGCACAGGAAGTGCCCTACTCCACGTCCGCGCGCCGCTTCAAGGGCAGCATCAAGAGAGCCGGCGTGCTGGGCAAGGTCGAGGCGGTCAAGGTGGCAATGGGAATCTACGAGCATAGGAAAAAGACAACTTGGTTCACGGAAAAGGTCTGACCGACGATACACCTGTCGGCCACGTAAATTAACGCCGGCCGAGCAGGCCTACCCACTGTACCAACAGCGCTTCAAGCAACAGCACGCGGTTGAGGTTGGCCTTGCCCAGGACTTTCTGGCGTTGGGCGAGGATCCAGTCCTGGATGGCCAGCACCTTGTCCTGGGCGCTCTTCTGCGCCAGGTACTGCACCACCTTGCGCATGTCCGGCAGGCCCAGCCCGCTTTCGTCCTGGGTCAACTGGTAGCGCAGGATCAGGCTCGACCAGTCGCAAAACCAGTCGAACAGCAGCAACAACGGGATGTCCTTCCAGGCGCCTTCGGCCAGTTGGGTCGCGGACTGTTCCTGCTTGAGCAGCTTCTTGACGCCGTCCACCACCAGGGCACGTTGTTCACGCACACCTTGGGCCTGAAGCTTCACGGCAGCCAGCGGCGACCCTGCGGCCAGGGTCAACAGCTCGACGCGTTCATCTTCGGAACAGTCCGGCAAAGCCTTCGCCAGCCATTGCAAGCTCATGGCCTCGCTGGGCAGCGGGCACGCCTGCTGCACGCAACGGCTGCGGATCGTCGGCAATAAACGGCTGGACTGGTGGCTGACCAGCAGCAACACGGTATCGCCGGACGGCTCCTCCAAACTCTTGAGCAAAGCGTTGGCAGCGTTGATGTTCATCGCCTCCACCGGCTCGATCAGCACGACCTTGCGCCCGCCCATTTGCGCGGTTTGCACCACGAAGCTGACGAGATCGCGCACCTGGTCGACCTTGATTGCCTTGTCGGCTTCTTCAGGTTCCAGCAGGTAGTTGTCCGGGTGGCTGCCGGCCTTGAGCAGCAGGCACGACTTACACTCGCCGCAGGCTTCCAGATTGACCGGTTTCTGGCAGAGCAGGCTGGCCATGAGGCGCTCGGCCAGGTCGCGCTTGCCAATACCGATGGGGCCATGCAGCAAGTAGGCGTGGGCGTGCTGGGCACGGCCGGCCAATTGCTGCCAGAGACCTTCCTGCCACGGGTAGGCTTCAGCCACGGGCACGCTCCAGCAGTGTGGGCAACAGGGCGTCGATGGCGTGCTGCACCTGGGCCAGCGGTTGGGCGGCATCCAGCAGGTAGTAGCGCGCAGGCTCGGCCGCAGCACGCTTGAGGAACGCGGTGCGTACTGCGTCAAAGAACGCCTGGCCTTCCAGCTCGAAACGGTCCAGGCGACCCCGGGCGCTGGCGCGGGCCAGGCCGACTTCAACCGGCAAGTCGAACACCAGGGTCAGGTCCGGGCGCAGGTCGCCTTGAACGAAAGTTTCGAGCGTGGCGATGCGCTCCAGGGACAAGCCCCGGCCACCGCCCTGATAGGCATAGGTGGAATCGGTGAACCGGTCGCAGATCACCACGGCACCGCGCGCCAGGGCTGGGCGAATCACCTCGGCCAAGTGCTGGGCACGGGCAGCGAACACCAACAGCAACTCGGTGTCCGGGTTCATCTGCTCTTCACCCGGCGCCAGCAGCACCTCGCGGATACGCTCGGCCAGCGGCGTGCCACCGGGCTCGCGGGTCAGCACCACTTCGATACCTTCGGCACGCAAGCGCTCGGCGAGGTAATCGCGGTTGGTGCTTTTGCCAGCGCCTTCGGGGCCTTCCAGGGTAATAAACAAGCCAGTCACAGGCAGTCCTTAGTCAGAATTATTGCGGGCTTTGCGGCGCAGCAGTGTCCGGCGCAGGCTCGGCCGGCTGTTCAACCGGCGCTGGCGCAGGCACATCGGCCGCTGGCGTTGCGTCTTGCGCAGGCTTCACCGCCGGTGCCGGGCTGGAGCGGTAGTCGGCACGGCGCTTGAGCTGGAACTCGCGCACGGCGGCATTATGCGCATCCAGGTCATCGGAAAAAATATGGCTGCCATCGCCACGGGCGACGAAATACAGGCTGCTGCCCGGCACCGGGTTCAGCGCGGCGTGAATGGCCTCGCGACCGACCATGGCGATGGGTGTCGGCGGCAGGCCGGCCACCATGTAGGTGTTGTAGGGGTTGGCCTCCTTCAGGTGAGCGCGGGTCAACTTGCCGTTGTAGCGCTCACCCAGGCCGTAGATCACGGTCGGGTCGGTCTGCAGCAGCATGCCGATCTTCATGCGTCGCACAAACACCCCGGCAATCTGCCCACGTTCTTCGGGCACGCCGGTTTCTTTCTCGACCAGGGAGGCCATGATCAGGGCTTGGTAAGGGTCGGTGTACGGCGCATCGGCAGCGCGCTTGCTCCACTCTTGGGCGAGCACATCGTCGAGGCGGTTGTAGGCTTTTTTCAGGAACTCGACATCGGTCATGCCGCGCACAAAGCGGTAGGTGTCGGGGAAGAATCGCCCTTCGGGGAACACGCCGGGGTGGCCGAGCTTGTCCATCACTTCGCTGTCGGTCAGGCCAGACAGGGTCTGTACGATCTTTTCATGCTTGGCCAGGGCCGAACGCACTTGGCGGAAGTTCCAGCCTTCTACCAGGGTAAGGCTGTATTGCACCACTTCGCCGCGCTGCCACAGGCCAATCAGGCCTTGGGCGGTGAGGCCCGGGGTCATGCGGTATTCGCCGCTGTGCAGTGGCTGGCCGTCAAGATTGAAGCGCCAGTACAGGCGCAACCAGAAGGCGTCATCAAGCACGCCTTCGGCTTCCAGGCGGTTGAAGGTGCCGGTGGGGGTCGCCCCTGCCGGCACATCGAGCAATTGTTCCTGGGGCAGGCTCAAGGGCTGCTTCAAGGCAGAGTCAAGCTTCCAGGCCGAGAAGCCCAGCAGCAAGCCCGCCGAGACCAGGCCGATCTGCAGCAGTAAAACCAGTTTTCGTATCAACTCAAATATCCAATAGCGCGCGAACAATGCCCTGCAGTTTACGGGTGAGCGGCCCAACCGACCAGCTCATCGCAGCGCACTCGCGCACCGGCCAAATGCCATAAACGCTGTTGCACATGAACACTTCATCCGCCTGCTGCAACTGCTCCAGGCTGATGTCGGCCACGGCCACAGGGACTCCCAGGGCATGCGCCTGGGCCAGAATCTCGGCACGCATCACGCCCGCGACGCCACAACGCGTCAGATCGGCGGTTAGTAACAAGCCGTTGCGCACCAGGAACAGGTTGCTGAACACGCCTTCGATGACGCGACCGGACATATCCAGCATCAGGCCTTCGGCATGCTCGGCGTCCTGCCATTCGGCGCGGGCGATCACCTGCTCCAGACGATTGAGGTGCTTGAGTCCGGCCAACAGAGGCTGCTCGGCCAAGCGGGTCGCACACGGAAACAGACGGATGCCGTCGGTTCCATGGGCAGGGGAATAGGTGGCGGGCGGACTGCCCTGCACGATGCGGCGCACAGGTGCGCCAGGGTTGACGCCATACCCGCGCAGGCTGTCGCCACGGGTGAGGATCAGCTTGAGCACACCGCTGCCCAGGGCTGCGGCGTAGGCCAGCACTTCAGTGCGAATCAACCCGTGATCCGCAGTGAAGGCGAGGCGCCTGCATCCCTCTTCAAGACGATGCAGGTGGCGGTCGAGCAACACAGGCTGCCCGGCCTTGACGGCGATGGTCTCGAACAGGCCATCGCCATACGCCAGGCCGCGATCTTTCAGGGGCGCGCTGTCCGCTGGCTGACCGTCGACCCAGCTGTGCATCACTCGGCGAACCGGCGGAACACCAGGGAACCGTTGGTGCCACCAAAACCGAACGAGTTGGACAACACCACGTCGATTGGCATCGGCTGGGCTTCGTGCGGCACGAAGTTCAGGTCGCAGCCCTCGTCCGGCTCATCGAGGTTGATGGTCGGTGGAGCGACCTGATCCTTGATGGCCATAACGCTGAAGATCGCCTCGACCGCGCCCGCCGCACCCAACAGGTGACCGGTCATGGACTTGGTGGAGCTGACCGCCAGCTTGTAGGCATGCTCACCGAACACCGACTTGATGGCCTCGGCTTCCGCCAGGTCGCCCGTTGGGGTCGAGGTGCCATGGGCGTTGATGTACTGAACCTGGTTGGCGTTGACCTTCGCATCGCGCAAGGCGTTGGAGATGCAACGCGCCGCGCCGGCACCGTCGGACGGTGGCGAGGTCATGTGGTAGGCGTCACCGCTCATGCCAAAGCCGATCAGCTCGGCGTAGATCGTGGCACCACGCGCCTTGGCGTGCTCCAGCTCTTCGAGCACCAGGGCGCCGGCACCGTCGGACAACACAAAACCGTCACGGCCTTTGTCCCAAGGGCGGCTGGCGCGGGTCGGTTCGTCGTTGCGGGTCGACAGCGCACGGGATGCGCCGAAGCCACCCATGCCCAGGCCGCAGGCCGCCATCTCGGCGCCACCGGCGATCATCACGTCGGCTTCGTCATAGGCGATGTTGCGCGCCGCCATGCCGATGCAGTGCGTGCCGGTGGTGCACGCCGTGGCGATGGCGTAGTTAGGTCCCTGTGCGCCCAAGTGGATCGACAGGAAACCGGAAATCATGTTGATGATCGAGCCCGGTACGAAGAACGGCGAAATTCGACGGGGGCCGGAATCGTGCAGCGTGCGGCTGGTTTCTTCGATATTGGTCAGACCGCCAATACCCGAACCCATGGCCACGCCGATGCGGTCACGGTTGGCGTCGGTGACTTCCAGGCCTGCGTTACGCACTGCCTGAAAACCGGCTGCCAGGCCGTACTGAATGAACAGGTCGAGTTTGCGGGATTCCTTGACCGAGAGGTATTCCTCGACATTGAAACCCTTTACCGAGCCGCCAAAACGGGTGGAATAGGCAGAAAGGTCCGTGTGTTCGATCAGACCAATACCACTGTGGCCAGCCAGAATGCCCTGCCAACTGCTCGGCACATCCGTACCCAGTGGCGACAACATACCCATACCGGTGACTACGACGCGTCTACGCGACACAGCACTCTCCTTTTTCTAATGACGACACTTTGCTATAGAGCTAAAGAAAAAACCGCACGCTGTAACAGCAGTGCGGTTTTTCCCAACAGCAAGCGACGACTAAAAACTATTACGCCTGGTGGGCAGTAACGTAGTCGATAGCAGCTTGAACAGTAGTGATTTTTTCAGCTTCTTCGTCCGGGATTTCGGTCTCGAATTCCTCTTCCAGAGCCATCACCAGCTCAACGGTGTCAAGGGAATCGGCACCCAGGTCTTCTACGAAGGAAGCAGTGTTGACCACTTCTTCTTCTTTAACGCCCAGTTGCTCGGCGACGATTTTCTTGACGCGCTCTTCGATGGTGCTCATACCTTGTTTAACTCCTAATGGACAAATTCAGGCAGCTGGCCAGTGGGTAAGTGTATAGAAAGCCATTTCAGCTTTTCAACTGAAAGCTTCACCCTGTACCCGGTCGGCCACCTGCCTATAAATTAAGTTGCAGCTTTATAACGGATTTTAGACAGCTCGTATGACATTTTTTTGAAGCGATCCGTCACAATTTAACTCATGTACATCCCGCCGTTAACCGGGATTGTAGCCCCAGTCACGTATGCCGCACCGTCGGACGCCAGGAAAGTGACCACATTCGCGATCTCTTTAGCCTGGCCCAGACGGCCCAGCGGAATCTGCGTCAGCAAGGCTTCACGCTGTGCTTCCGGCAGTTCACGGGTCATATCGGTGTCGATGAACCCTGGGGCCACCGAGTTGACCGTAATCGACCGAGAACCGACTTCACGCGCCAGTGCACGGCTGAAACCTTCCAGACCTGCCTTGGCGGCTGCGTAGTTTACTTGGCCTGCGTTGCCCATGGCACCCACTACAGAGCCAATATTGATAATTCGGCCCCAACGCGCCTTGGTCATGCCGCGCAAAACACCCTTGGACAAGCGAAACAGACTGTTCAAATTGGTATCGACCACGTCGTACCACTCGTCGTCTTTCATGCGCATCATCAGGTTGTCGCGGGTGATACCGGCGTTATTCACCAGAATCGCCGGCGCGCCGAACTGTGCGGTGATCTCGGCCAGTACGGCAGCCACGGACTCATCGCTGGTCACGTTCAGCTCAAGGCCGGTGCCTTGCACGCCGTTTTCCTTCAGGGTCGCGGCGATACGCTCGGCGCCCGAGGCGGAAGTGGCGGTACCGATCACAACGGCACCCTGACGGCCCAGTTCCAGGGCGATCGCCTGGCCAATGCCACGGCTTGCGCCGGTAACCAGTGCAACTTTACCTTGCAGACTCATGCAGGCTTCTCCTAAGTTCGGGGTTTCAGGCCAGTGCCGCGCGGGCGGCAGCGAAGGCATCCGGGGTATTGAGGTTGGCAGTCGACACGCCATCGGCGCAACGCTTGTTCAGGCCGGCCAGGACTTTGCCCGGGCCGCACTCAACCAGTTCAGTCGCACCGTTAGCGGCCAGGGTTTGCACTGACTCAACCCAGCGTACCGGCTTGTAGAGCTGCTCCAGCAGGTCGCGCTTGAGGGTGTCGAGGTCGGCGGCAACGGCCGCGCTGACGTTCTGCACCAGCGGGATCTGCGGCGCCTGCCAGTTGATGGCGGCGATGGACTCGGCAAAGCGCTCGGCTGCCGGACGCATCAGCTCGCAGTGGGACGGCACGCTCACCGGCAACGGCAATGCGCGCTTGGCACCACGGGCCTTGCAGCCTTCGATGGCGCGATCGACCGCAGCCTTGGCACCGGCGATCACCACCTGGCCAGGGGAGTTGAAGTTCACCGCGCTGACCACTTCGCCCTGAGCCGCTTCGGCACAGGCTTCGATCACGACAGCGTCGTCCAGCCCCAGGATAGCGGCCATGCCGCCCTGCCCGGCCGGAACGGCTTCTTGCATCAGTTGACCACGACGTTCGACCAGCTTGACCGCCTCAGCGAGGGTCAGGCTGCCCGCTGCCACCAGGGCGCTGTATTCGCCCAGGCTATGACCGGCGACGAATGCCGGGCGCGCGCCACCTTCAGCCAGCCACAGGCGCCACAGGGCGACCGAAGCGGTCAGGATGGCCGGCTGGGTTTTGTCGGTTTGATTGAGTTGCTCTTCCGGCCCCTGCTGGGTCAGTGCCCACAGGTCGTAACCCAGGGCGTCGGAAGCTTCCTTGAAGGTGTCCAGGATCAGCGGGTACTGCGCGCCCAGCTCGGCCAACATGCCGAGGGACTGCGAACCCTGCCCTGGAAAGACGAATGCGAGGGATGTAGACATGTAACAAGCCCCTAATGATCTGGTCGTCAAAAATGCGCACTCCTACGGTGGGAGCGCACGAAACTGACAGATTGGATGGTCAATTGAACTGGCCGGTCACATTTAAGCACTCCCGGGCCGATTCGCCTAAGGCAACAGGTCCTCGAGACGGCCATGCAAGCGTTGCGGCAGGTTTTCCTGGATCTCGATCAGGGCGCGCGCAATCGCACTCTGAAAGCCCTCCACGCCTGCCGAACCGTGGCTTTTTATCACAATGCCCTGCAGCCCCAGAAAACTCGCACCGTTGTGCCGCGCAGGCGCCAAGTCAGCCTGCAAGCGACGCATCAAGGGCATCGCCAGGGCGCCCACCACACGAGAAGCGAGGTTCTGCTTGAACAGCGCCTCGATGCGCGTGGCGATCATCGTCGCCAGGCCTTCGCTGGACTTGAGCAGGATATTGCCGACGAACCCGTCGCACACCACCACGTCCGCCTCGCCCCGGTATAAACCGTCACCCTCGACAAAGCCGATGTAGTTCAAACCGCGCGCACCTTGCAGCAAGGTGGCGGCCAGCTTGACTTGCTGATTGCCCTTGATGTCCTCGGTGCCGATATTCAGCAGGGCCACACGAGGCCGGGCAACACCCAGCGCCTCGGCGGCCACCGAGCCCATCACCGCGAACTGGAACAGGTGCTCGGCGCTGCAATCGACATTCGCGCCCAGGTCCAGCAACTGGCAGTAGCCCTTTTGCGTCGGAATCGCCGCCACCATGGCCGGGCGATCAATCCCCGGCAGTGTCTTGAGCACATGCCGCGACAGTGCCATCAAGGCCCCGGTATTGCCGGCGCTGACACAGGCTTGCACCTTGCCATCACGCAGCAGCTCCAGCGCCACCCGCATTGAAGAGTCGGGCTTGCCACGCAGGGCCGCCGCCGGTTTTTCATCCATGCCGATGGTTTCGCTGGCCGGCGTAATCGTCAGGCGCGCGCGATCCACCGCCGGATGGCTGGCAATCAGTTCTTCAAGGAGGGAGGGTTGACCGACGAGGGTCAGGTGCAGCGAGGGCGTTGCAGACAGGCTGGCAATGCAGGCCTGAACAATGCTGCGGGGACCGAAGTCCCCGCCCATTGCGTCAATCGCGATGACTAGAGCAGACAAGTGATTACTCGTCAGCGCCCTTGTCGATCACTTTACGGCCACGGTATACGCCTTCTGGCGATACGTGGTGACGCAGGTGAACTTCACCGGTGGTCTTTTCTACGGACAGGGTGCTTGCCTCGAGAGCGTCGTGCGAACGGCGCATGTCACGGGCGGAGCGGGATTTTTTGTTCTGCTGAACAGCCATAATTGATTAACTCCTAAACGTTTGGGTCACGCTTTAACTGCGCCAATACACTGAACGGGTTGGACCGCGTTACCTCGTCCTCGCTCGGTTCGGGCTCGTCATCGAGGCCCGCCGGCTGCTGGCATTCTTCCGGATGATGAGCAGGCACAATGGGCAAGGCGAGCAGAAGCTCCTCCTCGATCAGTGCATGCAGATCCAAAGGATCTTCGCCCAGTTCCAGCACGTCATAACCTTTCGGCAACGACTGGGTATTCGCACCCTCCTTCACCACAGCATAACTGCATTCGCTATGGATCGGCAGGGTGACCAGCTCAAGACAACGCTGGCAAACCATTTTGACTTCGGTGTCGATAAAGCTGTGGATTACCACAGACTTACGTTCATCTCGTTCAAAAACGAATTTGGCCTGCACCGTACCGACAGTGTCGGAAAGCGGGTCGCAGAGTCTCTCCAAATCGGCCAGCAGCAATTCACCTTGAAGGGAAGTGCCACGATCAGCCAATTTGCGCGGGTCAACGTGAGGTGGAATCGGGTCATTCAACATAGGCGCAGCATTATAGGGATGCACCCGGCCATGTCAAAGGAAATTCAGCCCTGTGCGTCAGCCGGTCGCCCCGCTAGAATCCCCGGCTGCCTTGAGGAGACGCCCATGCTGCCTTTATTACTCGCATCCAGCTCGGTTTATCGCCGGGAATTGCTGAGCCGCCTGCACCTGCCGTTCATCTGCAGCTCGCCGGATATCGACGAAAGCCATCGTGCAAATGAGTCTGCCGTGGAGCTGGTCAAGCGCCTGGCCGAACACAAAGCCCGCGCCCTCGCCGCCAGCCATCCTGGCCACCTGATCATCGGCTCCGATCAAGTGGCAGCGCTGGAAGGCCGCATTATCGGCAAGCCGCACACCTTTGAAAACGCCCGGGATCAGCTACTGGCCGCGAGCGGCAAGCGGGTCAGCTTCCTGACCGGCCTGGCACTGCTCAACACCCAGACCGGGCGCTGCCAGGTGGATTGCGTGCCTTTTACCGTGCATATGCGCGAGCTGGACGCTGAACGGATCGAGCGCTACCTGCGGATCGAGCAGCCGTATGACTGCGCAGGCAGTTTCAAGGCCGAGGGGTTGGGCGTGAGCCTGTTCCAGAGCACGGAGGGGCCAGATGCCACCAGCCTGATCGGGCTGCCGCTTATCCGCCTAGTGGACATGCTACTCATCGAAGGCGTGCAAATCCCTTAAGCCCACCCCAAAACAACTGTAGGAGCTGGCTTGCCAGCGATGGCGGTGGTTCAGCCAATATAAATGTCGACTGGACCACCGCTATCGCCAGCAAGCCGGCTCCTACAGTTGAATCGGTGCGCCTGTTAGATCAGCGCAGGGTCGGTCCCTGGAAGCCCATATACAAGGCAAGCTTCTCTGCCACGCTGGCGCCCAGCTTCTTGGAGAAGCGATCAAACGGCGATTCCTGAACGGTGAAATCCACCAGTTCTTTCTCGCCAATCACATCCCGCGCCACCGAGCTGGCACTGCCCAGGCCATCGATCAGCCCCAGCGGCAAGGCCTGTTCGCCCGACCAGACCAACCCGGAGAACAGCTCCGGATGGTCCTTGTCCTTCAAACGATCCCCACGCCCCTGCTTCACGCTGGCAATGAACTGACGATGGGTCGTGTCGAGTACGCCCTGCCAGAACTGGGTCTCATCGGCCTTTTGCGGCTGGAACGGGTCAAGAAACGACTTGTGCTCGCCCGACGTGTAGGTGCGACGCTCCACCCCCAGCTTCTCCATGGTGCCGACAAACCCGTAACCGGCCGCCGTCACGCCAATGGAGCCCACCAGGCTGGCCTTGTCGGCATAGATCTGGTCTGCGGCGCTGGCAATGTAATAGGCACCGGAGGCGCCCAGGTCGGAAATCACGGCATACAGCTTGATGTCCGGGTGCAAGGCGCGCAGGCGACGAATCTCGTCATATACGTAACCCGACTGCACCGGACTGCCGCCCGGGCTGTTGATACGCAGGATCACACCCTTGACCTTGGAGTCTTCGAACGCGGCGCGCAGGCTGCTGACGATATTGTCGGCGCTGGCGGACTCCTTGTCGGCAATCACGCCACGCACTTCGATCAGCGCGGTGTAATTGGCGCTGCGAGTCGCACTTTTCTCCATGTCCACCAGCGGACTGAACAACGCCAGCATACCTAGCAGGTACACAAAGGTCAGCAGCTTGAAAAAGATCCCCCAACGCCGCGAGCGACGCTGCTCCTGGACGCTGGCCAGGAGGGTTTTCTCCAGCAGCTTCCAGCTTTTGTCATCACTGCTTTCAGCCTTTTCGGGCGCCTTCCACTCGTCACTCATGCCATTAACCCCAGCAAAGACTTATCGGGCCCGGCTGAGCCAGGCCTGCAATTCGGAAAAATGATTGATCGTCAGGCGCGGTTCGTACTGCTGAAGCGCCTCGGCGGACTGGGCGCCGTAGCTGACGGCCACGCTGTCCATGCCCGCATTGCGCGCCATCATCAGGTCGAAGGAGGCATCGCCCACCATCAGCGCCTGGCGCGGCGACACGCCGCAATGGGCCAGGATCTGCTCCAGCATCAGAGGGTGAGGCTTGCTGGCAGTTTCATCGGCGGCGCGAGTGATATCAAAATAATCCTCCCAGCCATGGGCCTTGAGCACACGATCCAGCCCGCGACGGGCCTTGCCGGTGGCGACGGCCAGGTGATAACCCTCAGCGCGGAAGGCTTCCAAAGACGCCCTGACCCCCTCGAACAGCGGCGAAGGCGTAGCCTCCAGCGCGATGTAGTGGTCAGCATAGTGCTCGCGGAAAGCAATCAGCTCGGCATCACTGATCTCGGGATACAAGGTGCGGATCGCCTCGGGCAACCCCAGGCCGATGATGCCCTTGACCGCCAGATCGGTGCACAGCGCGTAGCCCGAGCGGGCCGACGCGGCGTGCATGGATTCAACTATCCGGCCAATGGAATCTGCCAGGGTGCCATCCCAATCAAAAATCAGCAGCTTGTAATCAAGGTGCGACACTCAAACGCTCCACGGTCTTGGCCCACATCTCATCAACCGGCGCCTGCAGCTTCAATTCTCCACCGTCGGGCAGCGGCACGGTGAGCATGTAGGCATGCAGGAACAGGCGCTTGCCGCCCAGGTCGCGAATTTCCTTGGAGAAATCTTCGTCGCCGTACTTGGTATCGCCGGCGATGCAGTGGCCCGCATGCAGGGTGTGCACGCGAATCTGATGGGTACGCCCGGTGACTGGCTTGGCTTCGACCATGGTGGCGAAGTCGCCAAAACGGCGCAGCACCTTGAACAGGGTCAGGGCTTCTTTGCCCTCCTCGTCCACTTCCACCATGCGCTCGCCGGAACGCAGGTTGCTCTTCTGCAACGGCGCACGGACGCTCTTGATGGAGCTGGCCCAGTTGCCACGCACCAGCGCCATGTAGCGCTTGTCCACGCCATCGCCCCGCAGAGCGGTGTGCAGGTGGCGCAACATGCTGCGCTTTTTGGCGATCATCAGCAGGCCGGAGGTGTCGCGGTCCAGGCGATGGACCAGTTCCAGCTCCTTGGCGTCCGGGCGCAACTGACGGAAAGCTTCGATCACGCCGAAGTTCAAGCCGCTGCCACCGTGAACCGCGATGCCGCAAGGCTTGTTGATCACGATCAGCTTGCTGTCTTCGAAGACAATCGAGGCTTCCAGGCGTTGCAGCAGGCCCTGGGCCAGCGGCACAGGCTCGTCGCGTTCCGGCACGCGAACCGGTGGCACACGAACGATATCGCCCGCCTGCAACTTGTACTCGGGCTTGATCCGGCCCTTGTTCACGCGCACTTCACCTTTACGCAAGATGCGGTAAATCAAGGTCTTGGGCACGCCTTTGAGCCTGGCCAGGAGAAAATTGTCGATGCGTTGGCCGGCATATTCCGGCGAGACCTCGAGCAGCTGAACGCTGGGGGTCTGGGGGTCGGGAGTCGTCATGGCGGCGATGATAACAATTTTTTATGGAATTGAAGCACTTAATCATTGCTGCTATAGTCGCGAACGCCGCCAAAAGCGGCCTGGCCAGAGGACATGCGGCAAACTGCCGGCCCTGACCATCGCAATTCATCAGGACGCGAGGCCGTCCTACGGGGTTTTCGCCACCCTGGAAGGCTCCAGATTGTAACGAGCGCAGGTGACATGAGGCCTGAAGCGAGTGCAGAAAGCAGAGTGAATACTCGCGTTCTGCGCCGATATTTACGGCCAGTTCACAAAGTGCAGTCAGTCTTGAGCCAGACCACGGCGAATGCTTCGGAAACAACGCCTGTTAAGAGCTGAGTGAGAGCGCAACCGCCCACACCTAGTCTTGTTTAGCCATGAGCGTGGACTCCCCATTGGAGAACACGGTAAATGCCAACCCGCTGCGGATTCTGCGCGCGGCAGCACCCGAATTATCAGGGATACGTGTAGGGTGGAGATGCACAACCGTCGGACCGTGTAGCACTAGGCTTATATTTAGACGCTTCATCTCGTCCACAGTCGCCGGTTGATTCCTCCTCCTGACCTTAGCTTTTGTTGAAGTGGCGCCTGTGGCGCCGCAGCAGACAAGCAGGACGCGTCCGTCGCGCCTTTGCCCCCTCTGGGCAGATGTCGCTGGACACTGGAGTGGCCAACCACTCTTGACGCACCTGACACCGACCGTGAGAAGTCGTGTGTGCCGAACGCCGTTTCCGGCAGCCCGGAAACCGACGGTACAACATGAAAAGAATGCTGATTAACGCAACTCAACCCGAAGAGTTGCGTGTTGCACTGGTAGATGGCCAACGCCTCTACGACCTGGACATCGAATCCGGTGCACGCGAGCAAAAGAAAGCCAACATCTATAAAGGCCGTATTACTCGCATCGAACCAAGCCTTGAGGCTGCCTTTGTCGATTTCGGCTCCGAGCGCCACGGCTTCCTGCCCCTCAAAGAAATATCCCGCGAATACTTCAAGAAAGCTCCCGAAGGCCGCGTGAACATCAAGGACGTCCTGAGCGAAGGCCAGGAAGTCATCGTCCAGGTCGAAAAAGAAGAACGTGGCAACAAGGGCGCCGCCCTGACCACCTTCATCAGCCTGGCTGGCCGTTACCTGGTCCTGATGCCGAACAACCCACGTGCCGGCGGCATTTCCCGTCGCATCGAAGGCGAAGAGCGCAACGAACTGCGTGAAGCGCTGAACGGCCTGATCGCACCGGCCGACATGGGCCTGATCGTTCGCACTGCCGGCCTTGGCCGCAGCAGCGAAGAGATGCAGTGGGACCTCGACTACCTGCTGCAACTGTGGACCGCCATCAAGGAAGCGTCCCTGGATCGCTCCGCGCCGTTCCTGATCTACCAGGAAAGCAACGTCATCATCCGCGCCATCCGCGATTACCTGCGCCAGGACATCGGCGAAGTGCTGATCGACAGCGTTGAAGCCCAGGACGAAGCCCTGACCTTCATCCGCCAGGTGATGCCGCAGTACGCCAGCAAGATCAAGCTGTACGAAGACAGCGTGCCGCTGTTCAACCGTTTCCAGATCGAAAGCCAGATCGAGACCGCCTTCCAGCGCGTGGTCGAACTGCCTTCCGGTGGCTCCATTGTGATCGACCCGACCGAAGCCCTGGTGTCCATCGACATCAACTCGGCGCGTGCGACCAAAGGCAGCGACATCGAAGAAACCGCTCTGCAGACCAACCTGGAAGCGGCTGAAGAAATCGCCCGCCAGCTGCGCCTGCGTGACATCGGCGGCCTGATCGTGATCGACTTCATCGACATGACCCCGGCCAAGAACCAGCGCGCCGTGGAAGAGAAAGTCCGCGAATGCCTGGAAGCTGACCGTGCCCGCGTGCAAGTCGGCCGCATCTCGCGCTTCGGCCTGCTGGAAATGTCCCGTCAGCGCCTGCGTCCATCCCTGGGCGAGAGCAGCGGCATCGTCTGCCCGCGTTGCAACGGCACCGGCATCATCCGTGACGTTGAATCGCTGTCCCTGGCGATCCTGCGCCTGATCGAAGAAGAAGCCCTGAAAGACCGCACCGCTGAAGTCCGCGCCCAAGTGCCGATCCCGGTGGCTGCTTTCCTGCTCAACGAAAAACGCAACTCGATCACCAAGATCGAACTGCGTACCCGTGCCCGCATCGTCATCCTGCCGAACGATCACCTCGAGACGCCGCACTTCGAAGTACAGCGCCTGCGTGACGACAGCCCGGAAGCCCACAACAACCAGTCCAGCTACGAAATCGCTGCTGCCGCTGCCGAAGTGGAAGAAGTCCAGCCAGCCGCCGCGACCCGCACCCTGGTTCGCCAGGAAGCCGCGGTCAAGACTGCGCCGGCCCGTGCCAACGCTCCGGTGCCAACCGAAGCCGCTGCTCCGGTTGCCGCGCCGGCCGCCCTGCCTGAGCCGAGCCTGTTCAAGGGCCTGGTGAAGTCGCTGGTCAGCCTGTTCGCCACCAAGGAAGAGCCTGCTGCACCGGTTGTGGTTGAAAAACCAGCCGCCGAGCGCCCTGCACGCAACGAAGAACGTCGCAACGGTCGCCAGCAGAGCCGTAACCGCAACGGCCGCCGTGACGAAGAACGCAAGCCGCGCGAAGAGCGTGCCCCACGTGAAGAACGCGCACCGCGTGAAGAACGTGCACCTCGCGAAGCCCGTGAAGACACCCCGGCCGTAGCCCGTGAAGAACGTGCACCGCGTGAAGAGCGCGCACCGCGCACCCCACGTGCTCCGCGTGAAGATCGCAAGCCACGTGGCGAGCGTGAAGAACGCGTGCGTGAACTGCGCGAGCCGCTGGATGCTGCCCCAGCCGTTGCCGGTGCTGCCGTTGTTGCCGAAGAACGCCCGGCTCGCCAGCCGCGTGAAGAACGTGCGCCACGTGAAGAGCGTCAACCACGTGCCCCGCGTGAAGAACGCCAGCCACGTGCAGAGCAAGCCGCTGCCGCCAGTGAAGAAGAAGTACTGACCGGCGAAGAGCAACTGCAGGAAGACGGTCAGGAAGGCGCCGAAGGCGATCGTCCGCGCCGCCGCTCCCGTGGCCAGCGTCGTCGCAGCAACCGTCGTGAGCGTCAACGTGATGCCAACGGCAACGTGATCGAAGGCTCGGAAGAAGCCGGCGAGAACGCTGAAGGCACCACCCAGGAGCCAACAGGCGCCGAACTGGCTGCCGGCCTGGCCGTCACTGCTGCCGTTGCCAGCTCGGTCATCAGCGCACCTGCTGAAGCCCAGGCTCACGAGCAGGCTGAACGCGCCACTGCGGCCGTTGAAGACACCGCTGTTGTTGAAGCACCTGTTGCCGAGGCTCCAGCAGCCGAAGCGCCCGTGGTTGAAGCACCCGTAGTCGAAACGCCAGTGGTTGAAGCCCCTGTGGTAGAAGCACCGGTTGTCGAGGCCACTACCCCAATCGAAGCGCCTGTCGTTCCGGAAGTGGAAGTTGCCCCGGTTCAAGAAACCCTGCCAGAAGTTGAAGTGGCAGCGGTTGAGCCTGCACCGGTCGTTGAACCACAGCCAGTGGTTGAAGCCGCTCCAGAAGTGCGTGAAGTTCGTGAAGAACAGACCGCCTTCCAATGGACTGCCGAACCCGCCGCTCCGGTTGAAGCGCCAGCTCCTGCCCCAGTGGTAGAAGAAGCGCCAGCACCGGTTGCCGAGGTCGTGGTTGCCGAGCCAGCCCCAGTGGTTGAACCCGCTCCGGCTGTTGAGTCTGCTCCAGTGGTTGAAGCCCCAGTGGTTGCCGAAGTGGCAGCCCCGGTGGTCGAAGCCGCCCCGGCCAGCGCCCTGACCGAAAACGGCCGTGCGCCGAACGACCCACGTGAAGTGCGTCGTCGTCGCAAGGAAGCCGAGGCCGCCGCAGCCGCCGCTGCTGCACTGGAAGCAGAACACGAGAGCAAACCTCTCGCCTGAGTCCAGCCGTAACTGAAAAGCCCCGCCTGAGTGATCAGGCGGGGCTTTTTATTGGCCGCGTAAACCCAAATTCCAAAACCACCCCCAATCCACCGTACACCCCCAATCCACTGTAGGAGCCCGGGGGGGGGGGGGGGGGGGGGGGGGGGGGGGGGGGGGGGGGGGGGGGGGGGGGGGGGGGGGGGGG
>NZ_JBWKRS010000029.1:0-90123 GCF_059419385.1 Pseudomonas sp. GW821-FHT05H12
CGCATACCCAAACACCTCAGATTTGGGCGCCATCATAGCGCCCGATTGAAGTGTCCAAAATCATTAGGCCAGTTCAATCCAGCTCCCACCATTGACCGGGCCTTTGTCGAACCATCCGTCGCCTGATACACCGCCAACCCTTGTAGGAGCCGGCTTGCCGGCGATAGCGACCTTCCTGTCGGCATATCCTTTTCCTGGTACCCCGCCATCGCCGGCAAGCCGGCTCCTACATGGGGTCGCGTTGCGTCGCGCAGGGTTGTGTTGGGTTACCGGAATGCGCCCACAAAAAAGCCCCTCGTGTGAGGGGCTTTTTGTGGAGCGTTAACGCATCAGGTCATCTGAATGATGGTCTGCATGATGGTGCTCTGGGTGGAGATGGTCTTGGCGTTCGCCTGGTAGTTGCTCTGGGCCTTGATCAGGTCCACCAGCTCGTTGGTCAGGTTGACGTTGGAGTTCTCCAGGGAGTTGGCCACGATCGAACCCAGGGTGCCGGCTTGCGGGGTGTCGTAACCCGGCTGGCCCGAAGCGAAAGTCTCTCTCCAGGTGGTGCCACCGGCTGGCTGCAGGCCTTGTTCGTTGTTGAAGCTGGCCAGGGAGATCTGGCCGATGGCCTTGCTCTGCTGGTTGCTGAACGTGGCGAACAGTACGCCGCTGCCGTCGATTTTCAGGCCGGTGATCTGGCCAGTCGCATAACCGTCGGTGGTCGGCGGGTTGCGGTAGGTGGCCGAGTTGTATTGGGTGATGTTGCCCATGTTGATTGCGATGCCGGTAGGGTTGGCAGTCGCACCGTTTGCCTTCCACACACCATTGGTCACGGTACCCGGCACCCAGCCGGTGATGGTCAGGGTATTGCCGGTCACACCTGCCCCAGCAACAGTGGTGAGCTTGCCGGAACCATCAAACGTCAGCGTCGTCGCAGCAGGTGGCGCAGTGCCTGCGCCTGTGCCCGTTGGCAGTGTGCCGTCCGGGTTACGGCCATCGATCAGCGTGTAGGATTTCCAGACGTTGCTGTCGGTCTTGACCAGGTACTGCACCATCGGGTGAGCGTTACCTTGGTTGTCGTACAAGGTGGTGCTGTATTGAGTGGTAAAGGTACTGGTGTCACTTGGGTCAAACGGCTTGGTCGTCTGGTTGATCACCGCTTCTGAAGAGTTCAGGTTACTGGTGGAGTCCACCTTGGTGGACGCCTTCGGCGGCAGGTTCGACAGGTTCAGTTGCAGGTCAGTCAGGCCGCCCTTGATGATCTTGCCATCGGCGTCCGCCGCGTAGCCTTGCAGGCGCGAGGTGCCGGTGTTGTTGGTGATGTAGCCGTCTTTGTCGGCACGGAAGGCACCGCTGCGGGTGTATTCCAGCGAGCCGTCGCTGGCCTTCTGCACGAAGAAGCCACCGCCCTGGATCGCCATGTCCAGGATGCCGCCGCTGTTGTTCACGTCACCTTGGGTGAACTGCTGGGACACAGCCGCCAGGTTCACACCGTTGCCGATGCTGTTCTGGCCGGTGCCCAGCTTGGACGCCGCGTAGATGTCCGCGAATTCCGCACGGGACGACTTGAAGCCAGTGGTCGCGACGTTGGCGATGTTGTTGCCGGTCACGTCCAGTTGTTTGTTGGCCGCATAGAGGCCGCTCAGGCCGATGTTAAAAGACATGTTTCTCTCCTTCTGCCGTATTTAGCCGGCTCTATGTACCGATAGTCTGAATTTGCGACAGCTTGACGCTGCCCATGCCGCCTGCAAGGTTCAACAGCATTTCGCCGCCGGTCTTGCTCAGCGTCACGCTGGTAACGGTTGCCGGCAGCGAAGTGGCCAGGGCAACCGAGTCGCCCTTGTCGTTCTTCGTGGTGGCGGCAAAGGTGTAGGTACCGGCAGGGGCGACTTCGCCCTTGTCGTTCTTGCCATCCCAGATAAAGCTCGCATCGCCGGCGCTTTGGGCACCCATGTCGATGGTGCGCACCACGTTGCCGTCTTTGTCGGTGATCTTCACGGAGACGTTGCCCGTCGCCGCCGTCACCGCTACCGAACCGGTCATGCTCTTGCTGGTATCAACCATGGCCTTGTCGGTCTGGGTGATGATCGAACGCCCCACCAGCGACGACGCTTGCAGCGCTTGCGACGAGCTGAAGTTGCTGGAGATCGCATTCACCGAGTCGTTCAGGGTGTTGATCCCTTCCAGGCTGCTGAACTGCGCCAGTTGCGCCACGAACGCGCCGTTGTCCTGAGGCGACAGCGGGTTCTGGTTTTTGAGCTGGGTCACCAGCAGTTGCAGGAATGCGTCCTTGCCCAGCGACTGGTTGCCCGTCGCCGCCTTGGAAGCGTCACCGACGCTGCTGTTGTCCGTCGCGGTCTTGACCTTCGAGTTGAAAAGGTCCTGAACCGCCGTATTGGTAGAAGTGGTATCAACAATGGCCATTATTTGGCGCCCCTTATCACTGACCCAGGGTCAGGACCTTCTGCATCATGGTTTTGGCGGTGTTCATCATTTCCGCGTTGGTCTGGAACGAGCGGCTGGCGGAGATCATGTCTGCCATCTCCTCGACCACGTTGACGTTCGGGTAGTACACGTAGCCTTTTTCGTTCGCTGCCGGGTGGTTCGGCTCGTAGCGGGCTTCCAGGTTGCTCTGGTCTTCAACGACGCCGAGCACCTGCACGCCTTGGCCGGCGGCATCCTGGTTCTGGAACAGCGAATCGCTGCCACCGCTCTGGCCGCCCTGGAACATGGTGGCGAACACCGGGTGACGGGCGCGGTAGGTCTGGTCAATGCTCGAAGACACGGTCTCGGCGTTGGCGATGTTACTGGCGACGGTGTTCAAACGCGTGGTCTGCGCGCTCATGCCACTGCCGGCAATATTGAAAACACTGGCTAGGGACATGGCTTACTCTCCACGCAGGGCTGACATCAGCCCTTTGAATTTACTGTTGAGCAGGGTAAAGCTGGCCTGGAAGTTCACCGAGTTCTCGGCGTAGGCCGATTGCTCCAGCTGGGCGTCGACGGTGTTCTGGTCGATCGACGGCTGCATCGGCGTGCGATACAGCAGCGACTCGTCACCATTGCCCAGGCCTTGCGCTTCGATATGACGGCTATTGGTCATGTTCAAGGCGAAGGTGCCGTTCTTGGTCTTGTCCTGCTGTGCAGCGAGCACGGCGGAGAAGTCCAGATCCCGAGCCTTGTAGTTCGGGGTGTCGGCGTTGGCAATGTTGTTGGCCAGGACTTCGGCACGCTGGGCGCGGAAGCCCAGGGCTTGTTCGTGGATACCGAGCGCTTTATCGAAGCTGATGCTCATGGCGGAAACCTTTAGGCTGACCTGCTTTTCGTAACTGGGTTATAGCAAGGCGCATGCCAATTAACGAAAAGGCCGTAACTCAAGGGTTTGCGGGGGGGTTGCCGGTGGCAATGCCAGAAAAGCGGCAACCGGTTTCCGCGTGGCGCCAGTAAAGCGGCAATGGGGGTTTGCCGCTCGGGGAAGGATTGCCGCAAAAAAAATGGGAGCCGGCTCTTGTAGGAGCCGGCTTGCCGGCGATGCAGGCACCTCGGTTTTTCAGTTAGACCGAGGTGATGCTATCGCTGGCAAGCCAGCGCCTACAAAAGCCTGGCTCCCACAGTGTTTGGGTATTACTTGGCCTGGTAGATGATCCCCGGGCTGCACTGCACCATCTGGTAATGATCCGGCAAACCGTTCAGCGCTTCGGAAGCGCCGAGGAACAGATAGCCGCCGCGCTTGAGCGTGCCGTGGATGCGCAACAGGATGTCTTTCTTCACTTCGGCCGAGAAGTAGATCAGCACGTTGCGGCAGAACACCATGTCGAACTTGCCCAGGCTGGCGTAGCTGTCGAGCAGGTTGAACGAGCGGAACTCCACCCGGTTCTTGATCGGCGCCTTGACCGCCCAGCGCCCTGCCCCTTTCGGGTCAAAGTAACGCTGCAGGCGTTCCTGGGACAAACCACGGCCCAGGGCCAGGCTGTCGTACTCGCCGGTCTTGCAGTTGGTGAGCATGGTGCCGGACAGGTCGGTGGCAACGATTTGCGCACCAGCCTTCAATTGGCCCATGTTGGTTCGTTCGAACTCGTCGATGGACATCGAGATCGAGTACGGCTCCTGCCCCGAAGAACACGCCGCCGACCAGATGCGCAGGCGCTGACCCGGGCTGGCCTTGATGGCTTCGGGCAGCACTTTGCTCTTGAGCACCTCAAAGGGGTAGGTATCCCGAAACCACAGGGTTTCGTTGGTGGTCATGGCATCGACCACCATTTCCTTGAGGCCACTGCGCGGCTGGCCCTGGATGCGCTGGACCAACTCGCCCAGGGACTTGATACCCTGCTGTTCCATCAGTTTGTTGAGACGGCTGGATACCAGGTACTGCTTGTTTTCACCGAGCAATATGCCACAGGCTTTTTCCAGGAAGACCCGGAATTGTTCGAAATCCAAATTACCCGTAGACAATGATACCGCCTCTTAAATCGTGTGACCGCCAGGGGAAATCCCCCTAGCCGTGATCTGCTGCCTTGATCCGGTCGACTACCCGGGATGCCAGGTCATCAGGACGAAATTTGGCCAGGAAGTCATCGGCACCGACCTTCTTGACCATCGCCTGATTGAATACACCGGACAACGAAGTATGCAGGATGATATGTAGTTTTTGCATGCGTGGATCGTTGCGTATCTCGGCCGTGAGGGTGTAGCCGTCCATTTCCGGCATCTCGATGTCGGAAATCATCATCAGGAATTCTTCTTCCGGCTTCTTGCCCTCATCCACCAGCTTGCGCAGGTAATCCAGCGCCTGGCGTCCGTCATTGAGCGCGACCACTTCCACACCGACGGTTTGCAGGCAACGGGTGACCTGCTTGCGCGCCACGGAGGAGTCATCCACGGTCAATACCCGCAGCGATACCGCCTTGTGCGCAGTTTCGGCATCAACCACACCGACCGAGATGTTTTCCGAGGTCGGCGCCACTTCGGCGAGGATCTTCTCCACGTCGATGATTTCCACCAACTGGTTATCGACCCGCGTCACCGCCGTGAGGTAGTGATCGCGGCCGGTGCCCTTGGGCGGCGGATGGATCTCTTCCCAGTTCATGTTGACGATGCGCTCCACCGAGCGCACCAGGAAGCCCTGGGTCTTGGTGTTGTACTCGGTGATGATCACGAACGGGCTTTCACGGTCTTGCAAACCGGAAGAACCGGTGGCCATGGCCAGGTCAAGAATCGGGATCGTCGCACCCCGGATGTTGGCAACGCCACACACCACCGGGCTGGACTTGGGCATGATCGTCAGCTTGGGACATTGCAGCACTTCCCGCACCTTGAACACGTTGATGCCATATAGCTGCTTGCCGTCCAGGCGAAAAAGCAACAACTCAAGGCGATTCTGCCCTACCAGCTGTGTGCGCTGGTTTACTGAATCCATTACACCTGCCATGCCCAGACTCCTACGCTAAAACCTAAGGGGTACGACGCGCACCCAACATTAAACGGCACGAGCTTTGCTTTTTATTGGTCATGAACCTTAAAACGACAGTTTCCCGACGCCTTGCTCCCCAACGACTCCGTAGCCTGCTCTGCGCGTCGCTGGCATTGCTTGCCATGGGCACAGGGGCCACGGCCCGCGCAGATAACGTCACCTTGCCTGATCTACTTATCGGCGTCACTCAGGGCTTTCTTGAGTTCACTGTAGAAGATTATCTGGCGACCACCCAGACGCCCGGGCGCTACGAAATCCAGGTCAACCAGCTGGACCCTCGACTACGCATGCCGGCGTGCGACAAGGAATTGACAGCCACCCTGGAAAGCCCGGCCCAGCCGATCGGCCGTGTCACGGTCAAAGTGCGCTGCGAAGGCGCGTCGCCCTGGACGGTGTTCGTACCGGCGCAGGTGAAGTTGTTCCGCGACGTGGTGGTGGTGACCCGCCCCCTCAAGCGCACCGGGATCATCGGCGATCAAGACGTTGCCTTGCGTGAGCGGGATATCAGCCTGATCAATCAGGGTTACCTCACCACGCTGGACCAGGCCATCGGGCAGAAACTGACCCGACCAATGGTCACCGACCAGGTGATTACCCTGGTTCACCTGGAGCAGGCCGAGGTTGTGCGCAAGGGCGACCAGGTGGTGATCTCTGCCAGCAGCGGCTCGCTGAACGTGAAGATGCCGGGCGAGGCGCTGTCCAACGGCGGCATGAGCGAGCAGATCCGCGTCAAGAACCTGAATTCCAACCGCGTGATCAAGGCGCGGGTGACCGCTCCCGGACAAGTCGAGGTGGCTTTATAGATCACTGGTATCGGACGCCAGCTTTTCCTACACTGTGCGCCAGACGTTCGCGCAAACAGGTTTATTGTCAATCGAGCCTAAAGTTTGTCCGGGTATGGCCGAAAACATGGCAAGCGTCCAAATACCCAGAGGTTTTTTTATTATGGTCATTGATTTCAGCCGTTTGAATAACGCCCAGGCTTTGCCCGGCTCTACGCGCACCAGCGGTGCCAAGGACAGCGTAGATGCCAAGTCCCAGCCCCTGCCCGCCAAGGCAGAGCAGGCCGGTGCCAGCCAAAGCGGGGAATCGGTACACCTGAGCAATGAGGCTCAACAGTTGCAGAAGGTCACTGACTCGCTGCGCGATCAACCGGTGGTCAACAAAGCCCGCGTGGCCGAGTTGAAACAGGCTATCGCCGATGGCAGCTATAAAGTCGACAGCAACCGTGTAGCCAGCAAGCTGCTTAACTTCGAAGCCGAGCGCTAGGCAAAGGCCTGCGCAGGGCTTTTGGACGCTTAAAACCCAAGGCCAGCCATGCACCACGACGAACATTTGCTTCAACTGATCATTGACGATCTGGCGCCGACGCAACATTTGCTCGAGCTGCTCAAAGAAGAGTCCCTGGCCTTGTACGGCCGGGACATGCGCTTGCTGGAGGAAATCCTCGCACGCAAGCAGTCGCTGATTGTGCTGCTGGAACAGCATGGCAAGAAGCGCAGCCAGATTCTCATCAGCCTGGGCCTGCCCGCTGATCACGACGGCCTCGCTCAGCTGGCCAGTCACTCCTCGGTCGGCGATCAACTGCTGGCACAGAGCAACGCCCTCAATCTATTGCTCGCCCAGTGCCAGGAAGCCAACCTGCTCAACGGTCAGTCGATCCAGCTACAGCAAGCTACGACCGCCAACCAGTTGCGTATACTCCACGGCGGAGAGCCTCCGGCCCTCTACAACGCCCAAGGCTCCACCTCGCGCCTGGTCAAGCCAAGCACCCGCAGCCAAGCCTGACGCCGGTTTTCAGCGCGCCCTATCCAAGGCGCGCTACATGCTGGCAAAATGCCTGCTCTTGCGTGATGTCGTATTTTGTCTGGAGATGGAAGAACCGTGTTCAACGCCCTCAATGCGGAAGATGCCCCGCAGCCACCCAAGGTCCTCACCACGCCTCTGGAAATCGCCGGCACTTTGCGGATGCTGCAAGAAAGCCATGATCCTCTGATCATCACTTTCCATGAACGCAGCCAGCGCTTCCAAAGCTACCTGGTGGACGTTGACCGGGACAGCGGGACGCTGGCCCTGGACGAAATGATCCCGCGCGACGGTGAGCGCTACCTCGAAAATGGCGAACCGTTTCGCATCGAGGGTTTCCACGAAGGCGTGCGTGTGGCCTGGGAAAGCAACGGCACCCTGACCATCAGCGAAAAAGACGGGCACCGCATCTACACCGGCAGCATGCCCGACGAGGTGGTCTACCATCAGCGCCGTAACGCCTTCCGCGCCGCATTGAAGCTGGCCCAACTGGTCAATATCGAACTGGGTGGCGAGAAGCTCAAGGCGCCGATCAGCGGCAAGTTGCTGGACATCTCCGCCACCGGCTGCAAATTGCGCTTTGAAGGCGATATCTCCGAGCGCCTGCAACTGGGCCAGGTCTATGACCGGTTTATCGCCGCCCTGCCCTTCGGCAGCATGACCACCTCAGTGGAGCTGCGTTACCTGCACTTCGAAGAGAAGATCAACACCACCTTTGCCGGCGTGCGTTTCCACAACATGAGTGGCCTGGTGCAGCGCCAGGTCGAGCGCTTTGTGTACCAATTGCAGCGCGAAGCCCGTCGCTTCGATAAAGACGACGACTTCTAAGCATTTTCGAGCGCAATAAAAAACGGGCAGATCCTGATGGGATCTGCCCGTTTTTGCTTTCAGGGCCGCGCGCGGCTCAGGTCATGAGGGTGGTCATCCGGGTCCAGGGGCGGCGGTGGCCCTTCGACGACGGACTCATCCACCACCGGCGCCGGATCGGCTTCGGGCGCAGGGTCCACGGGCGTGGCCTGCATCTGTTCCTGCACCACCGCCTCGTCCACCCGTGGATCAAGGCAAGCCACCAGCGGCGAGCTGGACATGCTGTCGGGCATTGCCACGTGATGCAGCGGTGCATCATCCACCTGATGCAGGTTGGTGACCGCCTTCGGCCGGATACGCCACACCAGGATCAACGCACACAGGCTGAAGAACGCATACAGCATGTGACTGCCAAACAGCTTCATCGCCACACCCGCCAGCAGCGGCCCGATACTGGCGCCAATGCCGTAGGTCACCAGCAGCATTGCCGTCAGAGAAACCCGGCGATCACCTTCCACATGGTCGTTGGAAAACGCCACGGCCAGCGGATACAGGCAGAACTGCACCAGCGAACACAAGAAACCGGCGACGAACAACACTTCCAGCGGCACCTGCGACATGATTGCCAGAGGTAATGCCGCCACCGCGAGGCACAACGCAAAGCAGCGAATCAGCAAGGCCCGATCATAGCGATCCGACAACCAGCCCAACGGCCACTGCACCAACAGACCGGCAAAAATACAGCAGCCCATGAACAGACCAACCTGCTCGGTCGTCAGGCCTTGCTGCGACGCATAGAGCGGCGCCAAACCGTAGAACGAGCCCACGATTACCCCGGCCCCCAGCACCGTGCTCAGCGACTGCGGCACCCGTTTAATGAAGAAACGCGGCTCCATCGGCGCCGGGTGTAGAGGCGCGGGGTGGATGCGTCGGGTCATGGCCACCGGCACCAGGCACAGGGCAAAGCACACCGCGACCAGCATCAGCAGTTCGAGACCGAGTTGAGGGTGCATGACCAGAATCAACTGCCCCAGCACCAGACCCAGGTAGGACGCGATCATGTAGCCGCTGAACACCACGCCACGCTGCTTGGCGTCCGCCTGCTCGTTGAGCCAGCTTTCAATGACCATGTACTGGCACATCATCCCCAGGCCCACGATCGTACGCAGCACGATCCAGGCCGGCAGCCAGTTGATCAACCCGTGGCCGAGTACTGCCGCACCGACGATCCCGGCACAGGTGGCATAGGCGCGAATATGCCCGACGCGGGCGATCAGCCGGTGCCCGATCTTGCCGCCCAGTACCAGGCCAAAATAGTTGGCCGCCATCAACGCACCGACCCACAGGCTGTCGACATGGTCGGCGGCCAGGCGCAGGGCCAGGTAAGTACTGAGCAGGCCGGAGCCGATCAGCATCATCAAGGAGGCGAAATAAAGGGCTCGAAAAGATTTCCAGATCTGGCGCATCGGCGTTCCGAGCGGCTCCTTGCGGTGAGAGACAGGGCTATCGGCATGATAGTCCGGGGTTGCCGGATCCGGACAGGCGGTATCGGCTGTTTCCGGGGAATTTTTTGCTTAATCACTCAGACGCCGCTTGCTCGCCTGGGAGGTACACCGGTTGCGATAAATAGATGGTGCACTGGCTGTGAACCCTGATCGCCCGCAAGGTTCGACGCGATGTTGCCACGCGCCCACAAAAAAGCCCCGCCAGAACAGTCTGTGCGGGGCTTTGAATCTGGTGTCCCAGGGCCGGTTCGAACGGCCAACCTTCCCCTTAGGAGGGGGATGCTCTATCCAATTGAGCTACTGGGACAAATGACAGGCGCCTGCCAAGCGGGCGGCGACGGACGGCGTGCATGTTAACGGTCAGGTCAGCGTTTGTCATGTCGTCCGTGGGCTTTTTGAGCGTAGGTCGCTCCTTACTCGGCCAGGCTGTGCATCGCCCCGTAAACACGGGCACTTTGTGGCGTCGTGCAAAATGCAACCCTGCGAAATGCCCGTCTTGCAAAATGCAACGCAACAACCCCCATAAACGTCTATAAGCTATTGATTTTATTGGGATAAAAGGTTGGCACGAGGCCTGCAATACTTATCCTACAGACAGACCTCATCCGGCCCAGCCACTGCGGAGAACAAGAACATGAACAGCGCCCTCCTGTTGACCCTTAATGCGGTAGCCCTGGCAGCACTGGTCATGTTCCATTTCCAGTCCGCCAATTCGGATGACGCCGGGCAAATCAGCCAAGCAGTGCCGCATCACCTGCAACAGCGACCACAACTGGCGGTGATGACACCTGGCGTGCAAACGCCGATTCGTGTGAATCAGGACGCTCAGGCCGCTCCTGTTTCCGAACACTGGGTTTTCTGAGGTAACCGCGATGACTAAGTCTGCATGGCTGTTTTTATGCCTGACCTTCGCGGCAGGCGTGTTTGGCATGAGCGCATCAGCCCAGGATGAGCAAACCACTGCATTCGTCGTCGCTGGCGTGTTTGCCAGCCTGCTGGTGCTGTCGCTCATCGTTGGCCGCCGATTCAAATTCGACCCTGTGTTGCGCTGAGCCCTCCTCCTGTACCTACCTTATGTCGCCCCGCCCTAGTAAATCGGCAAATTGCCACTAGTCTTAAAATTAAGGGCAAAAGGCCATATTGCTATAGGATGTGCGGCCTCAAACCCTGTGGTGGCCTGGACTTACGGGAAGTTCCCTTGGGGAATGACTCGTGGAAAAGTTTTCCAACCAGTCCGCAAAAATGCAAATCAGTGCTGGCATAAAGCCTTTAGGCAGTTCAATATTTGTCACAGAATTGACGCCAAGGAACTGTCAAATCTGAGGCATGATGCGGCCTCTTTGCAATTCGGGTTGAACTTTGGTCGTGAGTCTTGTCTTAACACTCATCTTGCGGCCAATTCCAAAAACCGCTCCCCTGAACTAACCGGTTAAATATATGCGCCCATTGAAACAGGCAATTTATTCCAGCCGTACGGCTGACAAGTTCGTCGTACGTCTGCCAGACGGAATGCGGGAACGCATTGCCGAGGTGGCTCGCAATCATCACCGCAGCATGAACTCCGAAATCATCGCGCGCCTGGAACAGAGCCTCATTCAGGAAGGTGCGTTGGGCGAAGAGTTGAGCATGCGCCTGGACAGCCCAGAGCTGTCACTGCACGAACGCGAACTGCTGCAGCGTTTTCGTCAGCTCTCCCACCGCCAGCAAAATGCTCTCGTCTCGCTTATCGCGCACGACGTTGAAGCGGCCGCAGAAGCCGATTGATCTGCAACTGAAAGCCGAAGCCAGCCATGTGCTGGCTTTTTTTTGCGTGGGATTTGGACGGGACGGGTTGCGGCTGATGCGGGGCGCCCAGTTAGACCGAGGGGGTGCGATCGCTGGCAAGCCAGCTCCTACAGGGAGCTGGCTTGCCAGGCAGGTCAAAGCAGGAAGATCGTGGCCAGGCCCAGGAAGATGAAGAAGCCACCGCTGTCGGTCATGGCAGTGATCATCACGCTGGCCCCCATTGCAGGGTCACGCCCAAGGCGCGCCAGGGTCATGGGGATCAGCACCCCCATCAGCGCAGCCAGCAACAGGTTGAGCGTCATGGCGGCGGTCATCACGACACCCAGAGACCAGCTGCCATACAGCAAGTAGGCCACGATACCGATCACCCCACCCCACACCACGCCATTGATCAGCGCAACCGCCAACTCTTTGCGCATCAGGCGTGAAGTGTTGCCCGTGTTCACCTGGTCGAGCGCCATGGCGCGCACGATCATGGTGATGGTCTGGTTACCCGAGTTACCACCAATACCTGCCACGATTGGCATCAGGGCCGCCAGGGCCACCAATTTCTCGATCGAGCCCTCAAACAGGCCAATGACTCGCGAGGCGATGAACGCAGTGATCAGGTTGATCGCCAGCCACGCCCAGCGGTTACGCAGCGAGCGCCAGACGGAAGCGAAGATATCTTCTTCCTCACGCAGACCCGCCATGTTGAGGACTTCGGTTTCGCTCTCCTCACGAATCAGGTCAACCATCTCGTCGATGGTCAAACGGCCGATCAGCTTGCCGTTTTTGTCGACCACCGGGGCCGAGATCAAGTCATAACGTTCGAACGCCTGGGCGGCGTCGTAGGCATCTTCGTCCGGGTGAAAACTCACCGGATCACTGGCCATGACGTCCGCGACTTTCTTCTCGGGGTCGTTGACCAGCAGACGCTTGATCGGCAGCACACCCTTGAGGATGCCCTCGTAATCGACCACGAACAATTTGTCGGTATGGCCCGGCAGCTCCTTGAGGCGGCGCAGGTAGCGCAGAACCACTTCCAGGCTGACATCTTCGCGGATGGTGACCATCTCGAAGTCCATCAGCGCGCCGACCTGATCCTCGTCGTAAGACAAGGCGGAACGCACCCGCTCACGCTGCTGGCCGTCGAGGGCCTCCATCAGCTCATGGACAACGTCACGCGGCAGCTCTGGGGCCAGGTCAGCCAGTTCGTCGGCATCCATCTCCTTGGCGGCGGCCAGGAGCTCATGATCGTCCATGTCGGCGATCAGGGTTTCACGAACCGAATCGGATACTTCGAGGAGGATGTCGCCGTCACGGTCAGCCTTGACCAACTGCCAGAGGGTCAGTCGATCATCAAGCGGCAAGGCTTCAAGAATGTAGGCAACGTCGGCGGAGTGCAGGTCATCGAGCTTGCGTTGCAGCTCGACGAGGTTTTGCCGGTGGACCAGGTTTTCGACGCGGTCGTGGTTCGGACCTTCCTGGCGATGCGTGAGGTCTTCGACCACGCGCTGGCGCTGCAGTAGCTCGATGACTTGAGCTAGGCGATCCTGCAGGCTTTCTTGTGTTTTCTTTACTTCTACTTCGGTCATAGGCGAACTCCACTCCCAGCAGCGGGGCACGCCGGAAGGATCAATCAGTCAATTCATGATTGGTAAAGCGGGGTACTGAGTAACTACTGGGTAAGTCCATGGAGGTATTCCACAAGCCCCGGCGGGGCTGACGGGCGCAATGATACACGCTGCGCGCGCTTTTAACGTCAAAAAACTGGAAAGAACAAGCGCTTGCGAGCCAAAGCTGAGCATTGGCTGCATCTATGAACTGCGACGACGCAGCCGAGGAGGAAAACACATGAGGGCAGGAGAAAAAGATGAAATCCTACACAAACCCCAGACGGCAAAAAGCCCGCACTAGGCGGGCTTTTTGTTTGTATGTTTGGTGCACTCGACAGGATTCGAACCTGTGACCGCTCGGTTCGTAGCCGAGTACTCTATCCAGCTGAGCTACGAGTGCAAATTGTGTTTTTAGACCAGATCACAACTGGTTGAAGCCGAGTTACCTGCATTACTGCAACTAACTCTTAAATGGTGCACTCGACAGGATTCGAACCTGTGACCGCTCGGTTCGTAGCCGAGTACTCTATCCAGCTGAGCTACGAGTGCATTTGTTGCCGCGCATTATAGGCCGTTCAATCTCTATGTAAAGCTATTTTTTCGTTTAATTTCAACAACTTAGCGAAAAAACCAGATTGCAACGTACTAAGCAAATAATGGCGGAGAACGGGGGATTCGAACCCCCGACACCCTTTTGAGGTGTACTCCCTTAGCAGGGGAGCGCCTTCGGCCACTCGGCCAGCTCTCCGCAACACGGGGCGTATATTAACCACGTTCATCCCCGTTTGCAAACATAAAAAACGATAAAAATTAAAGGCTTGGTTCTTCGTCCTTCTCTTTCTTGATCCGCAGGTAGATTTCCTCGCGGTGGACCGCTACCTCTTTCGGAGCATTAACCCCGATACGTACTTGATTGCCTTTGACGCCGAGCACGGTCACGGTGATTTCGCCATCACCGATAATCAGGCTTTCTGCGCACCGACGAGTCAGAATCAGCATACCTTTCTCCTCACGCATTTCAGTTCAGGAACAACAGTCTGCAAAAAAAAGGCCTTCGACCTACAACCAAAAAGGCCATAGCCCTACCCGCCTAAGTATTGTCGAGCCCACGTAAAAGAACATGCGCCCCACAAAAAAAGGAAAGGCGCGGTAAACCGCGCCTTCCTGGCACTGCATCACTCGCCCTGTCGGGCCGGAGCGTCGAGCTCAAACGCGGTATGCAGAGCGCGTACAGCCAACTCCAGGTACTTCTCTTCGATCACCACCGAGACCTTGATCTCCGAGGTGGAGATCATCTGGATGTTGATGCTTTCCTTGGCCAGCGCCTCGAACATGCGGCTGGCAACGCCGGCATGGGAACGCATGCCCACACCCACGATCGACACCTTGGCAATCTTGGTATCGCCGACCACTTCACGGGCGCCAATCTCGCTCGCGGTGTTCTGCAGGATCCGCTCCGCCGCATCGTACTCGTTGCGGTGCACGGTGAAGGTGAAATCGGTGGTGTTATCGTGCGAAACGTTCTGCACGATCATGTCGACTTCAATGTTCGCGCCACTGATAGGGCCCAGGATCTTGAAGGCCACGCCCGGGGTGTCTGGCACGCCACGGATCGTCAGCTTGGCTTCATCGCGGTTGAAAGCGATGCCGGAAATGATCGGCTGTTCCATGGATTCCTCTTCATCAATAGTAATGAGGGTGCCCGGACCCTCTTTGAAGCTGTGCAATACGCGCAGCGGAACGTTGTACTTGCCGGCGAATTCCACCGCGCGAATCTGCAGCACCTTGGAACCGAGGCTGGCCATTTCCAGCATCTCTTCGAAGGTGATCTTGTCCAGGCGCTGGGCCACGGACACTACGCGAGGATCAGTGGTATAGACGCCATCGACATCGGTGTAGATCTGGCATTCATCAGCCTTCAAGGCTGCTGCCAGCGCTACGCCAGTGGTGTCCGAACCGCCACGCCCAAGGGTAGTGATGTTGCCCTGCTCGTCGACACCCTGGAAACCGGCGACAACCACCACTCGCCCTTCCTTCAGGTCCGCACGAATCTTCTGATCGTCGATCTGCAGGATGCGCGCCTTGGTGTGCGCACTGTCGGTGAGGATGCGCACCTGGCTGCCAGTGTAGGACACCGCTGGCACGCCACGCTTGTTCAGCGCCATGGCCAACAGGGCAATGGTCACCTGCTCACCCGTCGACACGATCACATCCAGCTCACGCGGCAGCGGCTGTTGATCACCGCTGATTGCCTTGGCCAGGTCGATCAGGCGATTGGTCTCACCGCTCATGGCCGACAGCACCACCACCAGGTCGTCGCCGGCATCGCGGAATTTCTTAACCTTGTCGGCGACCTGCTCGATTCTTTCGACAGAGCCGACCGAGGTGCCTCCAAATTTCTGTACGATCAAAGCCATTTCTAAGCCGCCTCAGCCCGTAAAGGGGCGCCCAATAAACAAATCTTGCAGCACCGCAGCGAGCCCATGACTAGACCATGGGCTCATTAACGGTGCCTTAAATGCCTGCCTCGACAAACGGCACGGTCAGGGCCAGGGCCGCGTCCAGGGAGCCTGCGTCTACACCACCGCCTTGCGCCATGTCCGGACGACCACCGCCCTTCCCGCCCACTGCCGCAGCGGCTTGCTTCATCAAATCACCGGCCTTGAGTTGGCCAGTCAGGTCCTTGGTTACACCGGCAACCAGAACGACCTTATCCTCATGGACACCGCCGAGCAGGATCACTGCGCGGCCGAGCTTGTTCTTCAACTGATCGACCAAGGCCAACAACGCCTTGCCGTCCTGGCCATCCAGGCGCGCAGCCAGGACTTTCACACCCTTGACGTCCAGCGCGGTAGCAGACAGATCGTCACCCGCCGCACTGGCTGCCTTGGCTTGCAACTGTTCCAGCTGTTTCTCCAGCGCACGGTTGCGCTCCAGCACAGCGGACAGCTTGTCGATCAGGTTGTCGCGGCTGCCCTTGACCAGGCTGGCCGCTTCCTTGAGTTGTTCTTCGGCCGCATTGAGGTAGGCCAGGGCCGCAGCGCCGGTCACTGCTTCAATACGACGTACACCAGAGGCCACGCCGCCTTCGCTGATGATCTTGAGCAAGGCGATATCGCCGGTACGGTTGGCGTGGATACCGCCACACAGTTCCACCGAGAAATCGCCGCCCATGCTCAGCACGCGCACGCTGTCGCCGTACTTCTCGCCGAACAGCGCCATGGCGCCCTTGGCCTTGGCGGTCTCGATATCGGTCTCTTCGGTTTCCACTGCGGTGTTCTTGCGGATCTCGGCGTTGACGATGTCTTCCAGTGCCTTGATCTGCTCAGGCTTGATCGCTTCAAAGTGGCTGAAGTCGAAACGCAAGCGCTGGCTGTCCACCAACGAACCTTTCTGCTGAACGTGCTCGCCCAGTACCTGGCGCAGGGCAGCGTGCAGCAAGTGAGTGGCCGAGTGGTTCAGCGACGTGGCGTGACGCACGTCCGCGTCCACTTGCGCATCTACCGGCGAACCCACGGTCAGGCTGCCCGAAGCCAGCACGCCGTGATGCAGGAACGCACCACCGGTCTTGGTGGTGTCGCGCACGTCAAAACGGCCGGAGGCAGCCTTGAGGAAGCCGCAGTCGCCGATCTGGCCACCGGATTCGGCGTAGAACGGGGTCTGGTCCAGCACCACAACACCGTCGTCACCTTCATTCAAGACGTCAACCGACTGGCCTTCTTTATAGAGGGCAACCACTTTGGCCGAGGCTTGGGTGGCGGTGTAGCCGGTAAACTCGGTGGCCACGTCAACCTTGACCAGGCTGTTGTAGTCCAGGCCGAACGAGCTGGCCGAACGTGCGCGCACGCGCTGGGCTTCCATCTCGCGCTCGAAACCTTCCTCGTCGAGGGTCAGGTTGCGCTCACGGGCGATGTCGCCGGTCAGGTCCATCGGGAAGCCGTAGGTGTCGTAGAGCTTGAACACCACGTCGCCCGGCACCACGGTGCCCTGCAGGCCGGCAAGGTCCTGCTCGAGGATTTTCAGGCCCTGCTCCAGGGTCTTGGCGAACTGCTCTTCCTCGGCCTTCAACACGCGCTCGATGTGCGCCTGGTTCTGGGTCAGTTCCGGGAACGCATCGCCCATCTCGGCCACCAGAGCCGCGACGATCTGGTAGAAGAAGCTGCCATTGGCACCCAGCTTGTTACCGTGGCGGCAGGCGCGACGGATGATGCGGCGCAGCACATAACCACGACCTTCGTTGGACGGCAGCACGCCGTCGGCAATCAGGAAACCGCAGGAACGGATGTGGTCAGCCACCACCTTGAGCGAAGCCTGTTCTTCGTTGGCGCAACCGATGGCCTTGGCAGCCGCGGCCAGCAGGCTCTGGAACAGGTCGATTTCGTAGTTGGAATGCACGTGCTGCATCACCGCACTGATCCGCTCCAGGCCCATGCCGGTGTCCACCGACGGCGCTGGCAATGGATGCAGCACGCCATCGGCGGTGCGATTGAACTGCATGAACACGTTGTTCCAGATCTCGATGTAACGGTCGCCGTCTTCTTCCGGCGAGCCCGGAGGGCCGCCCCAGATGTCGGCGCCGTGGTCGTAGAAGATCTCGGTGCAAGGGCCGCACGGGCCGGTGTCGCCCATGGTCCAGAAGTTGTCGGACGCGTACGGCGCGCCTTTATTATCGCCAATGCGCACCATGCGCTCGGCCGGTACGCCAACCTGCTTCGTCCAGATGTCGTAGGCTTCGTCATCGCTGGCGTAGACGGTCACCCAGAGTTTTTCCTTCGGCAGCTTCAGCACGCCGGTGAGGAAGGTCCAGGCGAAGTTGATCGCGTCCTGCTTGAAATAATCGCCAAAGCTGAAGTTGCCGAGCATTTCGAAAAAGGTGTGGTGACGGGCGGTGTAGCCGACGTTTTCCAGGTCGTTGTGCTTACCACCGGCGCGCACGCACTTCTGGCTGCTGACTGCACGGGTGTAGGCACGTTTTTCCTGGCCCAGGAAGCAGTCCTTGAACTGGTTCATCCCCGCGTTGGTGAACAGCAGGGTGGGGTCATTGCCTGGGATCAAGGAGCTGGAGGCTACACGGGTGTGACCTTGCTCTTCGAAGAAGCGAAGGAAGGCTTCACGGATTTCTGCGCTTTTCATTAGGTTCTTCCACGGAGGCTGCGGCCAAAGGCCAGTGCGCAACATCATCAGACGGAGCGACGGCAAAGGGCCGCATTATATCGGCCCTTTGCCGGTGGTACAGCGTGTTTATGAGATAGAAACAGTCAATTAGACGGTCTGCACTGTCATTTTCGGGAAAACTCGACAAATGTCTGCAGCACCTGCTCCATCTGCGCCCGGCTCACGTCCAGATGCGTGACCATGCGCAGGCGCGGTGCGGCGCTCAACGTGATGCCGCGCTCGGCGGCAAACGCCTTCAAGGCCTGCGCCTGGTCGCCGATCTGCACGTAGACCATGTTGGTCTGCACCGGCTCGACCTCAAAACCAGCCTTGCGCAGTTCATCCCCCAGCCATTGGGCGTTGGCGTGGTCATCGGCCAGACGCTGCACCTGATGATCCAGGGCATACAGCCCCGCTGCCGCCAGCGAGCCGGCCTGACGCATGCCACCGCCGACCATCTTGCGCAGGCGGCGCGCCTTGGCGATCAACGCCGTGGAGCCGCACAGCACTGAGCCAATCGGCGCGCCGAGGCCCTTGGACAGGCACACCGACACCGAATCGAAATGCCGGGCAATTTCCCGCGCATCCACGCCCAGCTTGACCGCCGCGTTGTAGAGCCGCGCGCCATCCAAATGCAGGGCCAGGCCGTGTTCACGGGTAAATGCCCGCGCCTTCGCCAGGTACTCCAGCGGCAACACCTTGCCTTGCATGGTGTTTTCCAGCGCCAGCAGACGCGTGCGGGCAAAGTGGAAGTCATCAGGCTTGATCGCCGCCAGCACCTGGTCCAGGTCCAGCGAGCCGTCCGCCTGCACTTCCAGTGGCTGGGGCTGGATCGAACCGAGCACCGCCGCGCCGCCACCTTCGTACTTGTAGGTGTGGGCCTGCTGGCCGACGATGTATTCCTCGCCACGCTCACAGTGGGCCATCAACGCCAACAGGTTGCTCATGGTGCCGGTGGGCACGAACAACGCGGCAGCAAACCCCAGGCGTTTGGCCAGTTCGGCTTCCAGATGGTTGACGCTGGGGTCTTCGCCGTACACATCATCGCCGCTGGCGGCATTGGCCATGGCGTCCCGCATGCCGGGGGTGGGTTGGGTCACGGTGTCGCTGCGCAGGTCGATCACAGACATGAAACAAGCCTCTGAGGGATGAGTAAGTTCCTTTTGAAACAGATTACTGCGGGCAAAGCCACGGAATATCAAGCCCCAAACCCCTTCAATCGAATACCAACCAAACAAACCGATATAGCTTATCGATACAGCGGTGGTGCAGTTTTTGAAAAACCGTGTTAAAAACTCTCCGCCGCCAGGGTTCTGGCGGCAACGTTCTCAGGGCGGGGTGCAATTCCCCACCGGCGGTAATTGCACGCGATGTGCATAGCCCGCGAGCGCTTGGCGCCTCGAACTGCTCACGCAGGACGGCGACAAGGTCAGCAGACCCGGTGTGATCCCGGGGCCGACGGTCATAGTCCGGATGAAGAGAGAACGGGATTGGCACCTAAGGGCCGCGCGCCGACCTCATGCTTGCATGACGAAGCTGTCCGTACCCTTAAATCCCATTCGATTCATAACGCCCTGTTTTTTTCTTAAACAGGAGTCAGAACATGCAACCCACCGCAATCGACAGCAAAATCAAGCACCACCACGGCGAGCGCGTCGCGTTTATCCAGGCCTGCTGGCACAAGGATATTGTCGACCAATCGCGCAAAGGCTTCCTCGCCGAAATGATCGCCCAGGGCTACCAGGAATCGGACATCGATTTCTTCGAAGTCGGCGGCGCCTTTGAAATGCCCCTGCACGCCAAGCTGCTGGCCAAGACCGGTCGTTACGCCGGTATCGTCGCCGCCGCGCTGGTGGTGGACGGCGGCATCTACCGCCACGAATTCGTCGCCCAATCGGTGGTCAGCGGCCTGATGCAAGTGCAGCTGGAAACGGAAGTACCGGTGTTCTCGGTGTCCCTGACCCCGCATCACTTCCACGCGGGCAGCGAACACCACACCTTCTTCTTCGATCACTTCGTGCACAAGGGCCAAGAAGCCGCCCGCACCTGCGCCGATACCCTGCACAAAGTGCGTGCGATACGCCGCAGCGAGCAAAAACTGGCGGTCTGACACCTCCTCAGCCCGTGATCAAAAATGCCCCGGCAAGCCTTTGCCGGGGCATTTTTTTTGACACCTGCATATCTACCGCGTCGAGATCCTGCCCCTGCGGTTTAGTAAGGCCTGACCCCTTACCCCATACGCAAGGACCTGCAACATGCTCCCCCATCAAAACGCCGAAGGCGTCTACGTCCTCGATGCACGCATACTCACCCCCACCCCGAGGCGCGAACCCACCAACGAACGTCCCGGCGGCCCGGGCTTTATCGAAATCCACGACATTCTTGAAAACGAAAATGTGCGCATTGAACGCAGGCTGTTCAGGGATGAGGACGTTGATCAACTGTGCCTCAGCACCTTCGATACATCCGACATCATCAATATATTCGCCGCCCCCCACATCGACAGCCAGTTGACGCTGACCGTGCAGATCAACCAGTCCCGCTACGAAATCACCCTTGACTGGCGCGCACAAACGCTGGTGCTGACCACCCGCGGCGGCAATGACCGCATTCATATCGAAGACAACGTCATCGTGCCAGTCTTTGTCTACAGCGGTGAGGGCGACGATCGAGTGGTCAGCGCAGCTCAAGCGGCAAGCCTGCACACCGGCCCCGGCGATGACTTCATCGCGGTCGTCAACGGCGCCTGCCATGTCGAAGCCGGCGAAGGAAACGACGAGGTGCATGGTTTTCAAGACACCCATATGACCGTGTATGGCGGCCCCGGTGCCGATGAAATCAGTGGTGGCAGCGGCTCATGCTTTATCGATGGCGGCCAAGGCGATGATCATCTTATCGGAGGGCGTGGACCGAATATCCTCAGTGGCGGCCCCGGTAATGACCGGATCAAGGCCGGCCCTGCCAGCAACGTCATCTACACGGGCGATGGGTTCAACGACGTCACACGCCTCAAGGCAGACGACGTCACGTATTACAACTTCAAGAGCAGCCTGACCGTTGATTGCGCCTTGATAATGCACCCGGACGTGCTGGATGACTTTCCTCCCGGCCAAGTGGCTTCCCACGCGGTTCATTTGGAGCCCAAACCCTTGGACCAGAGCGGACTCGTTGTACAAGGCAGTGCGCAATTCGTCCAGCGAGTCAATGACGATTTACGTCTGCTGCTCGGCTCACCGACCGGGCAACGCTTGCTCGCGCAACTGGAGCGTGCCGCGCGCGACAGCGGACACCCCATCACCATTCATGAGTTCTACCCCAAGCTCAACGGGCAATTCGTCCCGGCGTCCGGCACCCGCGACTGGCCGTTTATCGACAATGACCAACCTGGCCGCCCCTCGTTCGGCGGGAAGATTTGGTACAACACCACGGACATCGTCCCCGGAACGCCCAGCATCATTAACCTGTTCCACGAGCTGTGCCACGCCTGGAACCACATCAGTGGCACGGTGTTGCGCGGTGAGAGCCCCGACGGCATTGACGGCAACAAACCGCGCTACCCGGTGAACAACCACGAACTGCAAGCCGTGGGCCTGCCAACGACGGCGCCACCGTTCGACTTTGACCGCGACCCGAGCACCCCACCTGGCAACACCAACCCGCCGGAATTCAGCGAAAACGGGCTACGCAAGGAGCTCGGGCTACCGCCGCGCAAACAGTACCTGAATAATTAAACCAGACCGTTCTCGGTGGTAGGCACAATCAAAATTCCCGCACGCAAGCCATTTTTCACCTTCGGGTTAGGAAAGATGATGCGCGCCCCATCTTCTTCGATCACCCAGCGGGTCTTGGCCACGTCCTCCGCCAGCAGATACCCCTTGGCCAGCGGAGAGAAGTTTTCAACATCCGCCGGCAAGTGCATCAGGAAAGCATCGCTGTGCTTGATGACTTCACGGGACACGGCAAACAGTTGCAGGCCATCCAGGCTGGACACCTCAGGTTCGGTGCCTTCGATGATCTGCTTCAAGCGGGTTTCCAGGCGGGACACGTCCACGCCCTGGTTCTGCCCGAACGGCCGCGCCTTGCCCAATTCCAGGGTGAAGGCTTCAGCCTCCAGTTGCTCGTAGGTGAATGCGGTAAAGGTGATCGAGGTCTTGTTCTGCAACAACACCGCTTCCATGCCGGCGGCACGCAGGCGTTCCAGTTCGCGGCGTGAATGCTGGCGCCCGTCCTTCCACGGGTACAGCGCGAACTGCTCGATCTTCGAACCACGGATCGCCGTGTGCAGGTCGTAATGCAGACGCGAGCGGTCAGGCAGGCTGAAGAAGGTGCGGGCCAGTTGCTCCAGCTCGGCGGCGCGCATGGCCTCCGGGCCGATGTTTTGTTCGTGACGGCCGTTGAACAGCCGGTTGACGTCCAGTTCCAGGTAACGCTCGCCGCGGCGCATGGCCTCGGGGTTGCCGAACAGGAACAGGATGCGGTTGCGGGGTTTGATCTCCCCACGGGCAATGCCATGCAACAGGCGGTCGAGCAGTTCGATCGGCGCGGTTTCGTTGCCATGGATGCCAGACGACAGCAGCAAGTCGCTGCCGTTGTCTCGGCCCTGCGGCGGGCGCACTTCAAGCGCGCCCTCGCTGAGCCAGCGCATCTGCACGCCGTCGACAGTCAGTTGAATTTTTTGCGCCGGTTCACGACCGGCGAGGGTCAGTTCAAGCAGTTTGCCGAGGGCGAGCATAAGCAGCTTCCTTAGTGGTTGCAGCCTGGGCCGTGGACGTGATCGTCGTCGTCACCTTCAACGTCGGCTGGTTCCATTTCCAGTTGCAGGCTCATCAGGTTGGTCGCCAGTGGGCGCATCAGCAGGTTGGCGTACTCGGCGTCGCCTTCTTCCACGTCCACGCCGATCAGCAGTTGGCCACGGCCGTCGTGCTGGATCCAGATCTCCTTGCCCTGCCACACCACGGCGACGCGGGTGCAAGAGGTTTCCAGCTGGGTGCCGTCGGTGTCTTCAAGGATCAGCTTCAGGGTGTCGGTGGTCATAACTATGTTCTCAGCCGTATGGCGTTAATTGATCTGGAAAGGATAAACCGAGCCCAGTTTAAGGATTTGCGTCAGTTCATCCAGTGCCGTCCGGCACTCAAGCAGTAACTGCGGGTCAGCCAGGTCGCTTTCGCGCAGGCTGTCGCGGTAATGCTTGCCTACCCACTGGGTCAGTGTTTCGTACAACGGCGCGGTCATGATAACGCCTGGATTCACCGCCGCCAGTTCCGTTTCATTCAACGCCACGCGCAAGCGCAGGCACGCCGGACCACCGCCGTTCTGCATGCTTTGCTTGAGGTCGAACACCTTCACTTCGCGGATCAGCCCACCGGAAGCGGTCAGGCCCTGCAGGTATTGCCAGACGCGCTCGTTGGCGCGGCATTCTTCCGGCACGATCAGCAGCATCGAACCGTCGGCATGGCTGAGCAACTGGCTGTTGAACAGGTACGAACGCACGGCGTCCTCGACGCTGACTTGGGCGCGGGGCACGCAAACGGACTGGAAGTTGCCGCCCAGCTTGCCCAATTTGGCGTGCAGTTCACCCAGCATCTGTTCGGTATTGAGGAACGCGTCCTCGTGATAGAACAGCACTTCGCCGTTGCCCACGGCGATCACGTCGTTGTGGAACACGCCGGCATCGATCACCGCCGGGTTCTGCTGGGCGTAGACCACACCGTCATCCTTCAGCCCGTGCAGGCGCGCAACGGCCTGGGACGCTTCAAGGGTCTGGCGCGCCGGGTACTTCTGCGGCGCCGGGTAGCGCGGGTCGAACGCACTGCGGCCGAACACAAAAAACTCCACGCCCGCCTCGCCGTACTCACGGCAGAAACGCGTGTGGTTGGCGGCGCCTTCGTCACCAAACTGCGCCACAGCGGGCAAGGCGGCGTGGTGGGCGAAGTGCTTCCCATCGGCAAACATCGCGCCCAGCACGCGGCTGGTGGTCGGGTGCTCGATGCTGCGGTGGTATTTGCAGTTGAGGTTGGCGGCGGTGAAATGCACGCGGCCATCCGCGGTGTCGGCGCTCGGGCTCACCGTGGCGGCATTGGCCACCCACATGCTCGACGCCGAGCAGCTCGCCACCAGCAGCGGCATGGCTTGCTTGGCAGCCTGCTGGATCACCTGCGCGTCGCTACCGCTGAAGCCAAGGCTGCGCAAGGCGGCCACATCAGGACGTTCCTGGGGCGCCAATACGCCTTGCACAAAGCCCATGTCCATCAGGGCTTTCATTTTTTGCAGGCCCTGCAACGCCGCTTCCTTGGGGTTGGAATGCTGCTGGCTGTTGCTCTGGGACGCGACGTTGCCGAAGGACAAACCGCCGTAGTTATGGGTCGGCCCCACTAGACCGTCAAAATTGACTTCATAGGATTTCATCGGCGAGGCTCCACGAACATCTGTTTTTATAGGCATCTAGTGCAGATCTGTAACTGTTAACCCGATCAACTGTGGGAGCTGGCTTGCCTGCGATGCGGACGACTCGGTCTATGATAAAACCGAGGTGATGCCTTCGCAGGCAAGCCAGCTCCCACACAAGCCCGCCCCCACATTCAGGGCAGCGTAATGCCAGGGGTCAGGGTTGCTGGCACCGCCAGGGTTGGGGTTTCCAACGACGCCACCGGGTACGCGCAGTAATCCGCCGCGTAATACGCACTGGCGCGGTGGTTGCCCGACGCCCCTACCCCACCAAACGGCGCGGTACTGGCGGCGCCGGTCAGCTGTTTGTTCCAGTTGACGATCCCCGCCCGGCTTTCCAGCCAGAACTGCTGGTAGCGCGCCTCGGAGTCCGACAGCAAACCCGCGGCCAGGCCGTACTGGGTGTTGTTGGCCTCGACAATCGCGGCTTCGAAACCCGCGTAGCGAATCACTTGCAGCAGCGGGCCAAACAGCTCTTCGTCTTCACGCTCGGTCACGCCAGTCACGTCGATGATGCCGGGGGTCAGCAACGCCGCCTGATCCTGGGGCTGGGTCATTTCCAGCAAGGCGACCGCGCCGTTGGCCAGCATCAATTCCTGGGCGTCCATCAGTGCCTTGGCCGCCGCGAGGGAAATCACCGAGCCCATGAACGGCGCGGGTTGCTGGTCAAACGCACCCACTGCAATGGTCGAGCTGACCGCCACCAGGCGCGCCAGCAACGCATCGCCCCATGCGCCTTCCGGCACCAGCAGGCGACGGGCGCAGGTGCAACGCTGGCCTGCCGAAATGAACGCCGACTGGATGATGGTATAGACCGCCGCATCCACGTCAGCCACTTCATCCACCACCAGCGGGTTGTTGCCGCCCATCTCCAGGGCCAGGATCTTGTCCGGGCGCCCCGAAAACTGCTGGTGCAGGTGGTTGCCAGTACGGCTGGAACCGGTGAAGAACAACCCATCGATACCCGGGTTGGCCGCCAGGGCGATACCGGTTTCCCGCGCGCCCTGCAGCAGGTTCAACACACCCGCCGGCAGGCCGGCTTCGATCCAGCATTGCACGGTCAGTTCGGCAACCTTGGGGGTCAGCTCGCTGGGCTTGAACAGCACGGTGTTACCCGCCAGCAATGCCGGCACGATGTGCCCGTTGGGCAAGTGACCCGGGAAGTTGTAGGGGCCAAACACCGCCACCACGCCGTGGGGCTTGTGGCGTAATACGGCAGTGGCGTCGGCCAGGGGGCCGCTCTTCTCGCCGGTACGCTCGCGGTAGCTTTGCACCGAGATGGCGATCTTGTTGGCCATGCTGGTGACTTCGGTGGCCGACTCCCACAGCGGCTTGCCGGTTTCCTCACCGATGCAGCGCGCGATTTCATCGGCGCGTTGTTTCAGGGTAGCGGCGAAGGTTTCCAGCACGCTGATGCGCTCTTCCAACGGGCGCTTGGCCCAGGCCGGGAACGCCTGGCGTGCGGCCTGCACGGCGGACTCAACCTGTTCGGCCGTGGCGCCATTGCCGGCCCACAGCACTTGCTGGGTTACCGGGTTGCGCGATTCGAACAGTTCACCCTGGCCAGCCAGCCAGCTACCTGCGATATACAGCGAATTCATTACTTGGACTCCCGAGCAGCGGACAACGGTACGGCACGCACTTGATCACCGACCACCAGTTGCAGGCGCTTGGCGGTCAGCGGATCGACCACCAAAGTGCCCGCTGCCAGGCGGGCCGGTGCAGCGGTAATACGGCACTCTTCGCGTTTGCGGTTGTGGATGAGGAACGGCGTGGCGTCGTCCCCTGGGGTGCCGATGGCCAACACCAGCGACTGGCTGTCGCGCACCGCACGGATTTTGGTGGTTTCACACTCCACGGCCGGGCCCGCGTCGAAGATGTCGACGTAGCCCTGGTAGCTGAAGCCTTCGCTCTTGAGCATGCTCAGCGCCGGCTCGGTGTCCGGGTGAACCTTGCCGATCACGTTGCGCGCGTCTTCGGACAGGAAGCAGCTGTACAGCGGAAACTTCGGCATCAGCTCGGCGATAAACGCCTTGTTGCCCACGCCGGTGAGGTAGTCGGCCTGGCTGAATTCCATCTTGAAGAAGTGACGACCCAGGCTTTCCCAGAACGGCGAGCGCCCCGCTTCGTTGGACACACCGCGCATCTCGGCGATGATCTTGTTGCCAAACAGCTGCGGGAATTCGGCGATGAACAGCATGCGCGCCTTGGCCAACATACGGCCATTGAGGCCGGTGCGGTAATCGGCGTGCAGGAACAACGAACACAGCTCGGAATTGCCGGTGAGGTCGTTGGCCAAAAACAGCGTCGGAATCTCGCGGTAGATATTCAACTCCTGGGAGGCGCTGACGGTCAGGCCCACCCGGAAGTTGTACCAAGGCTCACGCAGGCCGACGGCACCGGCGATGGCGGAAATGCCCACTACGCGGCCTTCGTCGTTTTCCAGCACGAACAGGTAGTCGGCATCGCCACGCCCGGCGTCGCCGCGAAAGGTTTTTTCCGCCCAGCCAACCCGGTGGGTCAGGCGCTCTTCGTTGGCCGGCAAGGTGGTGAGGCCGGTGCCGGTGCTGCGCGCCAGATCAATCAGGGCCGGTAAATCGCTGCTGCGTACGGGACGAACGATCATGCTATCTCCTCAGACGGGCCGCTGCCTGGCAGCCACCCGCGACACTCAATTCTTTAAACCGCGACCAGGCGCACACTCGCGCCTTCGCCAACACCCAGGGCTTCGGCGGCGGCCAGGTCCAGGGTCACCGGTTTGCCGGGCGCGTAGTCCAGCTCCAGCATCACCGCACGGTAATCCTGCAACTGCCCGTTGCTCACCAGGTACTGGCGGCCGGCGCCCTTGACCATCTCGCCGATCTTCACCGGCACCACGCGGCTCTGGGCGATGGAGCGAATGCCCGAGACCCGTGCGTGCAATGTCGGGCCACCGTCGAAGATGTCGATGTAGTGATCGGTCTCGAAGCCTTCGCGCATCAGGATGTCGAAGGTGATCTGCGCACGCGGGTGCACTTGGCCCATGGCTTCCTGGGCTTCGTCCGGCAACAGCGGCACGTAGATCGGGTAATGCGGCATCAGCTCGGCGAGGAAGGTACGGCTTTTCAGCCCGCACAGGCGCTCGGCGGCGGCGTAGTTGAGGTCGAAGAAGTTGCGGCCGATGGCGTCCCAGAACGGCGAGTCACCGTTCTCGTCGCTGTAGCCGACGATCTCGGTCACCACCGAGTCGGCAAAGCGCTCGGGGTGGCTGGCGACGAACAGCAGGCGGCCACGGGAATTGAGTTCCGACCACGGCGAACCGACCAGCTCGGGCACCACGTAGAAACTGGTGAGCAGGCTGTTGCCGGTGAGGTCGTGGCACTGGGAAAGCACGTGGATCTTGTTGTGGATCTTCAGCTCGCGGGAGGCGTGCACGAAGGTCTCGTTACGAAAGCTGTAGAACGGCTCGGAATAACCGGCCGAAGCGACGATGGCCGAGCAGCCGGCGAGCTTGCCGCTCTCGGTGTCTTCGAGTACGAAGAAATAGCTTTCTTCGCCGTTGAAACTCACCTCGGCCGCGAAGGACGCTTCGCTGGCGGCGATCTTGTCGCTGAGGCGTTCCACATCGTCCGGCAAGGAGGTGACACCAATCGGGCTGTCCGCAGCCAGACGCTGTACCTCGCCCAGATCAGCCATTTGCGCGGGGCGCATCACCAGCATGGTGTCACTCCTTAACTCGAAAACTCACAGAGGAAAAAATGCCGGAGGGTCCCCTGTAGGAGCCGGCTTGCCGGCGATCGCATCAGCGCGGTGTAGTTGTTGCACCGAGGTGTCTGGATCGCCGGCAAGCCAGCTCCTACAGGGACAGAGTCCGGCCTTTGGAATGTGTGTTCGGCGCCCGATTGCTCGAGCGCCGAACGGTGAATCAAGCTTGCGTCAACGCTTTCACTGCACGCTCAAAACGGTCCAGGCCTTCCTTGATGTCCGCCTCATCCACCACCAGGCTTGGGGCAAAACGCACCACGTCCGGGCCGGCTTGCAGGATCATCAGGTTTTCTTTCTCGGCCGCGTTGAACACGTCCTTGGCCTTGCCTTTGAACGCGTCGCTCAGCACGCAACCGAGCAACAGGCCCATGCCGCGTACTTCGGTGAAGATGCCGTATTGCCTGCCGATCTGCTCCAGGCGCGCCTTGAACAGGTCGTGCTTGGCGTTAACGCCGGCCAACACCTCAGGGGTGTTGATCACGTCGATCACCGCTTCTGCCACTGCACACGCCAGCGGGTTGCCGCCGTAGGTGGTGCCGTGGGTACCGACCACCAGGTGCTTGGCCAGGTCTTCACGGGTGAGCATCGCCGCAATCGGGAAACCGCCGCCCAGGCTCTTGGCGCTGGTGAGGATGTCTGGCACTACGCCGTAATGCTGGTAGGCAAACAGGTGGCCGCTGCGGCCCATGCCGGTCTGCACTTCGTCGAACACCAGCAGCGCGTTGTTGGCGTCACACAATTCGCGGGCACCTTGCAGGTACGCCAGCTCGGCCGGCAGCACGCCGCCTTCACCCTGGATCGGCTCCAGCACCACGGCGCAGGTCTTGTCCGACACGGCGGCTTTCAGCGCAGCCAGGTCGTTATAAGGGACGTGGGTGATGCCGGTGATTTTAGGACCGAAACCATCGGAGTACTTGGACTGGCCACCGACGTTGACGGTGAACAGGGTACGGCCGTGGAAGCTGTTCAGCGCGGCGATGATCTCGTACTTCTCGGTGCCGAAGCGGTCGAACGCGACGCGACGGGCCAGCTTGAACGCGGCCTCGTTGGCTTCGGCGCCGGAGTTGCAGAAGAACACGCGCTCGGCAAAGGTGGCGTCGATCAGCTTGTGGGCCAGGCGCAGGGCCGGCTCATTGGTGAAGACGTTGGAGACATGCCACAGCTTGTTGGCTTGTTCGGTCAGCGCACCGACCAGCGCCGGGTGGGCGTGGCCCAATACGTTGACCGCGATGCCGCCGGCAAAGTCGATCAGCTCGCGACCCGCCTGGTCCCATACACGAGAACCTTCGCCACGCACGGGGATGAAGGCGGCAGGCGCGTAGTTAGGCACCATGACCTGGTCGAAATCGGCACGTTGCACCGGGGCTTGCTCAACGGACATCGGAGTCTCCTGAAGAGGAACGCCTGCCTGGAACTGGCGGGCGATGCAGGGATTGTAAGGACAGTTTTCAGTGCGGCCTTGTCGCCAAGCGACAACTTCTTATAGCGCCAACCCGCGATTTTGGCGGGTTTACGCCAATGCGACAAATAGCATCGCAATGGCGCAGTTTAAACTAACTATCTAGAGCAGGCGGCGTGAAACGCGCTGATCTACTGATGCCCTTTCCTCTTATCAGAGATTGAGCATGAGCACGCCCTCACCCTCCAGCCAGCCCGACAGCCATTACCAGATCCTGAGAGGCGCCATTCCCAGTTGGTTAGGCAAAGCCTCCAACGCCAAACAGCAGGCCCTGTCCCGCGCCAACCCACAGCCGTTACCCGCCAACCCTGCGCTCAGGCGCCTGAACGCCGAGCACTGGGATGCACAAAATGCCGTGGATAACGCGCTCAAACACGTGAAAGGCCCAAGGGAATTTGCCCGCGAAGTACTTGAACATGCGTTGAAAACTCGTTTCGGCCTGGTCCTCGACAGTGAGGCGGTGTTCCTGCGCCTTTACATCCCCCAGCACATCCCTTGGTTTTCGATTCCCTCCGGAGCCTCGCGCACGTGGACGGTGTCACTGCTGGACGCCGCCCTGCATAACTTCGAACAAGACGAAACCCTCGAAGGCGCATTCGAAGCCGCCTCTACGTTCATTACGCCGCCCTCCGACAGCGGACGATTCAATACACTGCCGGCGATCGGGAAGATAATCAGCATTCCCGCTTTCACGCAGTTATGCCGCGAACTGGACATCGGCGCACACTATCAAACCTATTTGCGCGAACAGCTGGGCCTCACTGAACCCGTGAGTGCCGCCGTGCTCGAACACAAGGTGACCGTCAGCCAGAAAGCCGCCCTGCGCGCCGCCCTGCAACTGGCACGCACACGGGGCGATATCAGCGACGCTTACGCACAGCAGGTGGACGGGCTGCTGCAAGGCCGCCGCAACCTGACACTCGACAACCTGCCCCTGCGCTGCCACGCCTTCACGATGTTGCAAGTGCCGCTGACCGGCATCCTTCTGCTCGCACCCGATCTGGAGAACAACCGCTCAGTCCAGCGCCTGCTGGCCTACGTCCCGGACGACCCACAGCATCCGCTCAAGGAATATGCCTCGCCACTGGCGTTCAAGCAGGCGCTGACACGGCAACTGCGCAGCCCCGACTATCAGGCTTTTTTCAGCCGCTTTGTCGCCCACCAACACCGTGGGCGTTTTTTTGCCGGCTTGAGTCAGCGTCTGGGCCGAATCACCTGGCACCCGCCTGAGTACGGCAGCAGCCTGGCGCCGTGGCGCAATCAGCCGACCGATGACCCCAAACTGCAATTTGTCGCAGACGTCATTCAAGGCGAGCCGTGGCAACACCTCTATCAGCAAAAGCTCAATCAGATCCTCAACGACGCGCGAACCCAAGCCGTGTCAACGGCCGATGTCGACCGCAAAGCCCGCTGGGCGCTGTGGGACTCGTTCGTCAATGTCGCCTCATCCATCCTCAACGCCGCCCTGCTGATCGTCGCCCCCTTCATTCCAGGATTGGGCGAGTTGATGTTGGGGTACATGGCCTATCAACTGCTCGATGAGGTATTCGAGGGGATAATCGCCTGGGCGCAAAACGATACACGGGAGGCGTTCGTCCACCTGATGGGCGTTCTTCAGTCACTCATGGAACTGGGTGCATTTGGCGTGGGCAGTACGATCGGCATCACGCAAATGCGCAAAGTGTTGCCGGCAGAGGTCGTGGCCTTCATCGAGCGGTTCAAACCGGTGACCCTGGCCAACGGGGGCAAGCGCTATTGGAAGCCCAACCTGTCGCCCTATCAACACGGTCTTAGTCTGCCGCCGCGCCTGGGCATCAATGAACAGGGCCTGCATACCTTGCGGGGCGAATCGATACTGCCCCTGGACGGTAAGCTTTATGCCGTGGAGGCGACCGAGCACAGCGCACACTATCGCCTCAAACACCCCACTCGCCCGGATGCCTATCAACCCTTGGTTCACCATAACGGTGCGGGCGCCTGGCATACCGAGCTGGAACGCCCCCTGCAATGGGACCGCAACACCCTGTTGCAGCGCCTGGGCCACAAGGCCGAAGGTCTGAGTGAGGCAGACCGCGAACAGGCCCTGGGCCTCAGTGGCGTACAGGAAGACGCACTGCGTAAAATGCACGTCAACAGCCTGCCCCTGCCGCCTCTGCTGGACGACAGCCTGGCGCGCCTGCGCATAGACCGTGACCTTACACGCCTGATTGACAACCTGCGCAGCGATGACCCGGCGGTATACGGCAGCATCGACCCCCAGGACACCTTGCAACTGCTGACCACCCACGGCAATTGGCCAACAGAGAAGTCACTGTGCTTTCTCGACAGTCGGGGCCGGGTCACCTGGACCTTTGGCGACCCGAGCAAACCCATGGTGCAAATTCATGAAGCGCAGTTGAAAAACGGCGATTTGCTCAAGACCGTCCTCCAAAGCCTGACGCCGGATGAGTTGCGTATTCAATTCGGCGAACGCATCGGCGACCCGCAGTTGAGCCTGGAAGTGCGCACGCGACAATTGCGCGAAAAACTGGCGCAGGGTGCCGAACGCCAACGTGCGGCTTTGTTCGACTCCCGTTATGGCGCGCTACCCTCTGCCACAACGCATTACGCGCGGCAGATTCAACACACTGCGGCCGGCCTGCCCGTCGGTGTGGCACAACGACTGGCAAGCGACGCCAGCGGCGCTGAACTCGAAATCCTCGACCAGCGCCGCACGCCAGCACGTCTGGCCCAACTGGCCCAGGCCGCCCTGGATGAGGTGCGTCTGAACCGGGCCTATGAAGGCCTGTATCTCGATTCACAAAACAGTGTCGACACCGATCGGCTGAGCCTCAACTCGCTGCGCCTGCAACCCGGCTGGTCGGATCAATTCCGGCTGGACGCACGCCACCGCAGCCTCGAAGGAACCTTGTGGAACAGCATCGGCCCGGCTGACGCACCGATCCAGCGCACACTGGTGCGCCTGGACTCCGGCCTGTACGTGCCCCATGAGGGCAGTCTTGCCTTGTCAGGGGAATTCGACCTGTACCGCGCAATCCTCCACGCCCTGCCTGATGCGCAACGCCGAGCGTTGAACATCGATATTCATGACGGCCCCGAGCTGCGAAAACGCCTGGCGCACCACCCGTTGCCACGCGAAGAATTACGCGTCCAGATGCCCCCCACCCAATCGCACGCCGTGCGCATCGAAACCCTGCGCCTGCTCGGCAACACCGAAGGTTACGCCGCCGAACCTGCGGCCCCGGCCTTACCTGCAACGCCACTGCAGCGCACGCGCAGCCTGTTTCCGACCCTGAATGAGCAACAAGCGCAGCAGTTGATCGACCACTTGGCCGCACCTCCCGGCGACGCCAACGCGGCACTTGCCCTGCTGGAAACCGAATATCGGGACCTGGACACGTCGCTGGCCACCTGGCAACGCACCCTGCCCTCGCAACATCCCGACACTGGCGCACCGCTGAGCCCGAGCCGGCGTCGTTATGAGCGACAAAACCGCGCGCATATCGCCGAGCAACTGCGGCGCTGCTGGCGCCGGGAAACCGAGGCTGACAACTACTACGAGGACCCGGCGCGCGACGGCTTCACTCTGCGCCTGAGGTGGCCGATCCTCGGCGAACTGCCGACGCTCGATCACCCGCTGATACACGTCTCCTCCCTGACGTTGATCGGCGCCGACGGCACGTTGGGGGTTGCGCGTTTTATCGAGGCCTTTCCACGCCTGCGCCACCTCGAAATCAGGGACATCCCCCTCGGCGATCTCCCGCCCTCAATCAACAACCTGCCCCATCTGCGCATCGTGAGCCTGGATAACTGCCGTATCACTCTCAGCACCGCCAGCGCCGCGCGCCTGGCCGCCCTGAGCGACCTGCAGGGGCTCAACCTGCATCAGAACCCCTTGGGGCAAGTGCCAGACCTTCAAGCCATGCGTGACCTGCAAGACCTGGACCTGTCCGAGACGGGCATTGAGCACATGCCCGTGGGCCTGCTCAACCTGCCCGAACTGGAGACCGTCTTTTTGAGCGGTAACCAACTGCGCGAACTGCCGCCGAGCCTGTTTGAACTGTCACCTGCGGCCAGCCAACGCTTCGACCTTTCGGGTAACCCGTTTACGCAGCCCACACTGGAGCGCATCAAAGCCTATTACCAACAGCATGGCAGCCACTGGGAGGCCGACGCTGCCGAGGTCGACCAACGAGACGCGCGCCTGCTGTATCCCTCGCTCAGTCATGATGCCCTCAATCAATTCATCTTCAGCCTGCCGGGCGACATCGAAGCCGGGCGGCGCGAACTGGCACGGCTGGCAGACGAGCTGAAGACCTTGCAGAGCGAATTGACAGGCTGGTCGAGTGCTCCGGGACTCTCCGGGCTGGAACACGCCAGGCGTCAGTCGCTGCACCGCGTGCTGGAAAACAGCTGGCGCCGGGAAACACCCCAGGATACGCGCTTGATCCATGCCTTGAACTTGCCCGCAGCCCTGGCCGGCGACCTGCCGACACTGAGCGCACAGTTCAACCACATCGGTTACCTGAGCCTTGAAGGCAACGGTTCCCCCATGCAGCCGGAGGGCTTTCTCAAGAGCTTCACTGCACTGGACATTCTCAGTATCCAGAACGCACAGCTGGGGGACATTCCCGCCTCGGTGTTCGACCTGCCCAAGCTCACGCACCTGGGCCTGACGCGCTGCGGCATCACACTGTCGCAGACCAGCAGGCATGCACTCGCGGGGATGACGCGCCTGGAGCACCTGGACCTGTCCTACAACCCTCTCGGCGTGGTGGTGGACTTTCAGCGCCTGGCCCACTTGAAGGATGTTTCGCTGCAAGGCACCGGCCTGCGAGAAGTTCCTCCGGGCTTGTTGACCCAGGACCGCCCGATGGCCATCAACCTCAGCCACAACGCCATCACCGAACTGCCCGAGGCCAGCTTTACGCTGCCTGTCACCGCCACTCACCGTTTCAACCTCTATGCCAACCCGTTGTCGCGCCGCAGCCTGGACCGGATCAAGGCCTACTGCCAACGCACCGGTGAATTCTTCAACGCCCAAAGCCCGACGACCGAACGTGAAAGGGTCGAGGCGCTGTACCCGCTGCTGCTGGAAAAAGAAGCGGACCGGTTTGTCTTCACGCTACCCGGGCACATGGATGAGGTCGCCGCCTACCTGACGCACCTGGAAGCCGAGTATGAACAACTGACGACGGACCTGGAGCACTGGGTCCTGGACGTTCCTCAACGCCATCCCATCCTGGACGTCCCCTTGGATGAGGACACACAAGCCCGGGAGCAATTGCAACGACGTGGTTTCAAAACACTGCTGGAACAGGCATGGCGCCGCGAAAGCGCAGAAGATGATGAAAGCCTCGACGATGAACTCACCCACAGCCTGAACCTCGACACACCGATCATGGGCGAGTTGCCCCGGCTGAGTGCACGCCTTGAACATATCTCACGCTTCGAATTTACCGGCGACGGCACAACAACGTCAGTGAATGGCACACTGAAGTGTTTTCCAAACCTGCAGACGCTTAATATGCGGGGTTGCCGCCTGCAAGCCCTGCCCAGTGCGCTGTACAACCTGCCGAAACTGTCCAGCCTGGAACTGAATGAGTGCGCGATCACCTTGACGGCAAACAGCGCGCGCGCCATCGCGGACTTGAGTGCCATGGAGTTTCTCGACCTGAGCGACAACCCACTGACCCTGGCGCCCGACGTCAGCGGCATGAACCAGTTGGTGGCGCTGCATTTGCGCGCCACCCACATCAGCACAGTGCCCACGGGGGTGTTCCAACTGACCGAACTGCAAACCCTGGACCTGAGCGACAACTTCATTACGCAGATTCCGCCTGACCTGCTGGAAATGATTCCCGTGTTTCACGATGACAGCGACCTGAGCGGCAACCCGCTATCGCCCGAAAGCCTGGGCTATCTCAGGCGCTACTTCCAGCGCACGGGCAACGAATTTCAGGTGATCGAGGCCACACAGGACGAAGACGGCAATCCACTGCCATCGCCCCAGGCTCAGATTCAGGAGGAGTAAACCGACTCAGCCGCGCTCGGCGGGCACCGAAGACAGCTCGAACGGGCTGCTGCTGCGGCGCTGGTTGCGGTCTTCGCGGGGCGTGGCGCCGAAGAAGTTGCGGTAGGCGCTGGAGAAATGCGGCCCCGAGGAGAAGCCGCACGACAGGCCGATCTGGATGATCGACTTGCTGGTTTGCATGAGCATCTGGCGGGCCTTGTTCAGGCGCAGTTCCAGGTAGTACTGGCTGGGGACGCGGTTGAGGTATTGCTTGAAGATGCGTTCGAGTTGTCGTCGCGACACGCACACGTGCTGGGCGATTTCGTCGGTGGTCAGCGGCTCTTCAATGTTGGCTTCCATCAGCAACACGGCCTGGGTCAGCTTGGGATGGCTGGAACCCAGGCGGTTTTGCAGCGGGATACGCTGGCGCTCGCCGCCTTCGCGGATGCGCTCGACCACCAGTTCTTCGGAGACGGCGCCGGCCAGTTCGGCGCCATGATCACGAGCCAGTACTGCCAGCAGCAGGTCGAGCACCGACATGCCACCGCAGGCGGTGAGGCGGTCACGGTCCCAGTCGAACAGGTGGCTGGTGGCGATAACCTTGGGGAAGCGTTCGGCGAAATCATCCTGCCAGCGCCAGTGCACCGCAGCGCGGTAGCCGTCGAGCAGGCCGAGCTGGGCCAGCGGGTAGACCCCCGCCGACAGGCCGCCGATCACACAACCGGCGCGCACCAACTGCTTGAGCGCGGTGCTCAGTTGCGAAGCGATGACGGTGGGCGGTTCATCCGCCAGCAGGAACAGCTTCTGAAAACCTTCCAGCTTGCCGGCCCACGGCTCGCCCGGCAGTTGCCAGGCGCCGTCGGTGGCGGGCTCGGCGAGCAGGAACGACAGCTCGTAGACCACTTCCGGATGCACTCGCTGGGCAACGCGCAAGGCCTCCTCAGCCAGCGCAAGCGTCAGGGCTTTTGTGCTGGGCCAAATCAGGAAACCAATTTTATGGGCGGTCATGGAGTGCTATCCGAAGCGAGTAACGGTAATGAAGACAAAGGCCAATGCTAGCCCGGAAACCCAAACAAATCTCAAAACAACAGCGATCCACTGTAGGAGCCGGCTTGCCGGCGATCACGGTGGGTCAGGTGGATCGCTATCGCTGGCAAGCCAGCTCCTACAGGGGGTCGGGTACACGTCCAGGCTGTGAAGCATGCACTACTTCAGTGCACAAAAGCAGCCTTGATTATTTCAAACTGCCGGACAAGAACTGCTGCAAACGCTCGGACTGCGGGTTCACCAGCACTTCACGCGGGTTGCCGCGCTCTTCGACGATGCCTTTGTGCAGGAACACCAGCTGGTTCGACACTTCACGGGCAAAGCCCATTTCGTGGGTCACCACCACCATGGTGCGGCCTTCCTGGGCCAGGTCCTGCATCACCTTGAGCACTTCGCCGACCAGCTCCGGGTCCAGTGCCGAGGTGGGTTCGTCGAATAGCATCACCTCAGGCTCCATCGCCAGGGCACGGGCAATCGCCACGCGCTGCTGCTCGCCGCCGGACATGTGGCCGGGGAACGCATCTTTACGGTGACCCACGCCGACTTTGGCCAGGTAATGCTCGGCCTTTTCACGGGCCTCTTTCTTCGACACGCCCAGCACGTGCACCGGGGCTTCCATCACGTTTTCCAGCGCGGTCATGTGCGACCACAGGTTGAAATGCTGGAACACCATGGACAGGCGCGAACGCATGCGCTGCAGCTGCTTGGGGTCGGCGGCCTTCATGGCGCCATCCTTGTTGGCCACCAGTTTCAGCTCTTCGTTGTTGAGCAAAATCTTGCCGGCGTGGGGTTGCTCCAGCAGGTTGATGCAGCGCAAAAAGGTGCTTTTGCCCGAACCACTGGAACCGATGATGCTGATCACATCACCGGCCGCGGCGGCCAGGGACACACCTTTGAGCACTTCATGACTGCCATAGCGTTTATGCAGGTCTTGGACTTCAAGTTTGTACATGCGGTCGGTTCTCACAAAAACAGGTGGTCAGTCGTTGAGCAAGCGCCCGTGACGCAGCGCTTCGCGCCCCGCCACCTTGGCCAGCCAGAAACCCGCTTGGGCATAACGTAGCCGTTCAACGGCAAACAACACCCCGGACGTGCCCGCGCAGACAATGCTCACGCGGTCGGTCAGGGGATCAATCACTTCAAAAATCGGCTCGCCTTTTTCGATCACATCACCCGCCTTACGCAGGTAACTGATCACGCCGGCGTGAGGTGCAAACAGCAACTCGGTGCCCTCGAAGGGCAAGCCTTCGCACGGTTCGTGTTGCGGCGCAGGCCACTCACCTTTGATCAGGCCCTGCTCGGCCAGGAACGCCAGAATGCCTTCGGCGTGGAAGATCGCTTCGTCACGCCCAGTGTCCGCCTGGCCACCCAACTCCAGCGTAGTCGCCAGGCAGGCCAGCGGGATCTGCGCCTCGGGGAATGCCTGGGAGAGGCGCAACCACGGCAGCGAGCAGGCTTCATCGAACGAACTGCCACCGGAGTCTTCCGCCAGCAGGCCGACCTTCACGTTCAAATGTGCGGACAGCGAGCGCCACTGCGGCCAGTGCTGGGGCAATGCGTACATATGTAGCGCGGCTTCGGCGTCACAATGCAGATCGAGCACGATGTCAGCAGTACAGGCATGGCTCAGCAAGATGCGTTGCATGCCTTGCAACTGGCTGCTCGGCTCGGGCAATGCGTCCAGCGCATCGCTCATCGCCTGGCGGATCATGCGCACGTTGGCGTGGGGGTCATCCCCTAGCTTGCCTTCGAGCAGCTCGGCCACCGGTTCGCTCAACTCGACGAAATCACGGTTGAAATTCTTGCCGCTGCCGATCTCGAAACGCCCCTGGTGGCTGCCTTGCAGCAACTGCCCCAGGCCCATCGGGTTGGCCACCGGCACCAGCTCGATCACGCCATTGAGGGCGCCCCGCTGTTCCAGCTCGGCGAGGCGTTTTTTCAGCTCCCACGCGGCGCGCATCCCGGGCAATTCATCGGCGTGCAGGCTGGCCTGGATATAGGCCTTGCGCTCGCCACTGCCGAAACGGAACACGCTCAGCTGGCGCTCGCAGCCCAGGTGACCCCAGGGCAACAGGTGATCGATACGTTCCATATCAGTGCTTCCGTGGAGCCAGGTAGCTCAGCCAGCGGCCTTCGGCCATCTTGAACAAGCGCACCAGGATGAAGGTCAGGCACAGGTAGAACACGCCGGCGGTGATGTAGGCTTCGAACGGCAGGTAGAACTGGGCGTTCACCGTGCGCGCGGCACCGGTGATGTCGATCAGGGTGACGATGGAGGCCAGGCTGGTGGTCTGCAGCATCATGATCACTTCGTTGCTGTACTGCGGCAGTGCGCGGCGCAGCGCCGACGGGAGCAGGATGCGGCGGTACAGTTTATAGCGCGACATGCCCATGGCCTTGGCCGCTTCGATCTCGCCATTGGGCGTGGCCTTGAGGCTGCCCGCAATGATCTCGGCGGTGTAGGCGCTGGTGTTGATCGCAAACGCCAGGCACGCACAGAACGTGGCGCTGGACAGCAAGGGCCAGAGGAAGCTTTCGCGCACGGCGTCAAACTGGGCCAGGCCGTAGTAGATCAGGAACAGCTGCACCAGCATCGGCGTGCCGCGGATCACGTAGGTGAACAGCCAGGCTGCACCGTTGACCACTGGCTGCTTGGACACGCGCATCAAGCCCAGGGGCAAGGCGGCGAGCAGGCCGAAGAACAGCGAGATGGCGAGCAATTTCAGGGTGGTCAACAAGCCGCCAAGGTACAGCGGCATGGCGTCCCAAATGACGTTGTAGTCGAAGATCATAGATCAGCCGCCCTTACGCCTACCGAGTAGCGCTTCTCAAGATGACGCAAGGCCAACAACGAGACGCTGGTGATCACCAGGTACATCGCCGCCACTGCGAGGAAGAAGGTAAAAGGCTCGCGGGTGGCGTCTGCCGCCTGCTTGGCCTTGAACATCATGTCTTGCAGGCCCACCACCGAAATCAGCGCGGTGGCCTTGGTCAGTACCAGCCAGTTGTTGGTAAACCCAGGGATCGCCAGCCGAATCATCTGCGGCACCATCACCCGGAAGAACACCTGGAACGGGCTCATGCCATACGCCATACCGGCTTCGGCCTGGCCCTTGGGAATGGCCATGAAGGCGCCACGGAAGGTTTCCGAGAGGTAGGCGCCAAAGATGAAACCCAGGGTGCCGATACCGGCGGCCAAGGGGTTCAAGTCGATATAGTCGTCGTAGCCGAGCATCGGCGCGACGCGGTTGAGCAGGTCCTGACCGCCGTAGAAAATCAGCAGGATCAGCACCAGGTCCGGGATCCCACGGATCACGGTGGAGTACAGGTCACCCAGCCAGGCCAACCAGCGCACCGGCGACAGGCGTAACGCGACCCCGATCAGACCCAGAACAATGGCCAAGGCCATGGACGACAAGGCGAGCTGAAGCGTCAACCATGCGCCATCGAGGATGACGGCCCCGTAGCCTTTCAACATGATTCAGGTCCTCGAAAAGGGGGATGAAAAAATGGCGCAAACCTCAGGAATTCTGTTGCTTGCGCCATTGCGGACAGACAGCTGCGACGAGTTACTTAGGGTCAGCGCCGTAAATATCGAAGTCGAAGTATTTGTCCTGGATTTTCTTGTATTCGCCGTTGGCACGGATCGCCGCGATGGCCGCGTTGATCTTGTCCAGCTCGGCCTTGTCGCCTTTGCGTACAGCGATACCGATGCCGTCACCGAAGTACTTGGCGTCGGTGAACTGTGGGCCCACGAACGCGTAGCCTTTACCGGCCGGGGTTTTCAGGAAGCCGTCTTGCAGCAAGGTAGCGTCGGCCACGGTGCCGTCGAGGCGACCGGCTTCCACGTCCAGGTAGATTTCGTTCTGCGAGCTGTAAGGCACAACGGTGGCGCCTTTCGGAGCCAGCACTTCCTTGGCGAAACGATCGTGGATCGAACCGCGCTGCACACCGATCTTCTTGCCTTTGAGTTCATCCAGGCTGTCGCTGACGGTGGTGCCTTCCTTCATCACCAGCTGCGCCGGGCTCAGGTAGTAGCGGTTGGTGAAGTCCACGGACTTCTTGCGGTCGTCAGTGATAGACATGGACGACAGGATCGCGTCGATCTTGCGCACTTTCAGCGCAGGGATCAGGCCGTCGAACTCTTGCTCGACCCATACACACTTGACCTTCATCTCTGCGCACAGGGCGTTGCCGATGTCGTAGTCAAAACCCACGATGCTGCCATCCGGCGCCTTCGAGGCAAACGGAGGGTAAGCCGCTTCGATACCAATCTTCAGGGGCTTCTCATCAGCGAAAGCCTGCATGGACAGCACGGACAGCGCCAGGGCGCCCAACAGCACGAGTTTCTTCATCTTGGGACTCCATCGGTATAGGGCAAAAAGCAGTATGAGCCGGGGCCCATGATGCGACTTAAGTGAAACCGAATAGCGGTGCTGCGTCCTACGCGGGCTATACGCCTGCGACGACGAGCGAGTGATCGGCATTCTAACGACAGGCCGGAAGCCGATATTTCCTCAATGCGACAACAATTTACAGAAGCACTGAGAAAGCGGTTCCAACACATTGACAGTCCCTGGATTTTATGCAGAGACAAAAGATATTAAACCTGTTGATGCTGCAAATTGCGGGCCTATTATTCGCAAACCCTTCTAGCACGGCAAGTCTGGCGTTTAATCTTATTTCTGGGAGTGTCTGGAATGGGGTTTTTCGGGGCAAAGACGTAGCACATTGCCTCATGTTTGGGCGTGGGGTTACACATTCAGGGCCGGCGGTAACATCCAGAAACTTCCCACAAGGGAAACCGATATTTATTGGCCTCTGCGTTGAGTAAGGCCGTCGGACAACTCACCAACCTTGATTTGAAATGCACTCCAACTGTGGGAGCTGGCTTGCCTGCGATGAGGGTGTGTCAGACATAGGTGGGCTAACTGACAGATAGCCATCGCAGGCAAGCCAGCTCCCACAGTGAACCGGTTTCTTCTGTGGTATTGAACTGCGCCTCACAAAAAAGCCCCACCCGGCCTACACCGAATGGGGCTTTATCTGACCAGCCTCGCCTTAAGCGACGTTCATGGTCTTGTGCGTTTCAATCAAATGCGCCACCACGCCCGGATCGGCCAGGGTGGAGATATCCCCCAACCCGTCATATTCCGCCGTGGCAATCTTGCGCAAGATACGGCGCATGATTTTCCCCGAACGCGTCTTCGGCAAGCCCGGCGCCCACTGGATCACATCCGGCGAGGCAATCGGTCCGATCTCCTTGCGCACCCAATTTTTTAGCTCCAGGCGCAGCGCTTCGTTCGGCTCTTCACCGTTCTTGAGGGTGACATACACATAGATGCCCTGCCCCTTGATGTCATGGGGCACGCCGACCACCGCCGCTTCGGCGACTTTCGGGTGGGCGACCATGGCGCTTTCAATCTCGGCGGTGCCCATGCGGTGGCCGGACACGTTCAGCACGTCGTCCACACGCCCGGTGATCCAGTAGTAACCGTCCTCGTCACGGCGCGCACCGTCACCGGTGAAGTACATGCCACGGAAGGTCTTGAAGTAGGTGTCAACAAAGCGGTCATGGTCGCCGTACAAGGTACGCGCCTGGCCAGGCCACGAATCGAGGATCACCAGGTTACCCTCGGCCGCCCCTTCGATCAGGTTGCCCAGGTTATCCACCAGCGCCGGCACCACGCCGAAGAACGGCCGTGCCGCCGACCCTGGCTTGAGCGCATGGGCGCCTGGCAGCGGGCTCATCATGTTGCCGCCGGTTTCGGTCTGCCACCAGGTGTCGACAATCGGGCAACGGGATTGGCCGACATTCTTGTAGTACCAGTCCCAGGCTTCCGGGTTGATCGGCTCACCCACCGACCCCAGCAGGCGCAGGCTGCTGCCATCGGCGCCTTCCACGGCAGCGGTGCCGGAAGCCATCATCGCGCGGATGGCGGTCGGCGCGGTGTAGAGGATGTTGACCTTGTGCTTGTCGACGATCTTCGCCACCCGGGTGATGTCCGGGTAGTTCGGCACGCCTTCGAACAGCAAGGTGGTCGCGCCGTTGGCCAGCGGGCCGTAGACGATATAGGTGTGGCCGGTGACCCAGCCGACGTCGGCGGTGCACCAGTAGATTTCGCCCGGGCGGTAGTCAAACACGCGCTCGTGGGTCAGGGCTGCGTAGAGCAGGTAGCCGCCCGTGGTGTGCTGCACGCCCTTGGGCTTGCCGGTAGAGCCGGAGGTGTACAGGATGAACAGCGCTTCTTCGGCGCCCATCTCTTTGGGCGCGCACACAGTGCCCGCCACTTTCATCAGGTCTTCGTACCAGATGTCGCGGTGCTGGTTCCACTTGATGTTGCCATTGGTGCGCTTGCACACGATGACTTTCTGGATGCTGCTGGTTTCCGGGTTGGTCAGGGCGTCGTCGACGTTGGCTTTCAGCGGAATCTTCTTACCGGCACGGATGCCTTCGTCGGCCGTGATCACCACCTTCGACCGACAGTCGATGATGCGACCGGCCAGGGCTTCCGGCGAAAAGCCACCAAACACCACGGAATGGATCGCACCGATGCGGGTACACGCCAGCATAGCGACCACGGCTTCGGGGATCATCGGCATATAGATAGTCACCACGTCGCCGCGGTGCACATCCTGGCCGCGCAGGGCGTTGGCGAACTTGCAGACTTCTTCATGCAGCTCGCGGTAGGTGATGGTGCGGCTTTCGGAAGGGTCGTCGCCCTCCCAGATGATGGCTGCCTGGTCGCCACGCTCGGCGAGGTGACGGTCAAGGCAGTTGTAGGAAACGTTCAGGGTGCCATCGGCAAACCATTTGATGTCGACATGGTGATCGTCGAAAGAGGTCTGCTTCACCGCGGTGAAAGGCTTGACCCAGTCAAGGCGCTTGGCTTGCTCGCGCCAGAAACCGTCGGGGTTGACCACCGACTGCTGGTACATGGCCTTGTAGGTCGCCTCGTCGGTCAGCGTGTTGGCTGCTACTTCGGGGCGAACGGGGTACAGGGAAGCCGCACTCATCTTTCTTACCTCGGTGACAATAGTTGTTTTTGTATGCCCTGTTGTAGCCGGGGCTGCCCCATAGAACCATTCGACGATGGTAGTAACAAGCCCCTACATTTTGCCCTGCTATGTGCGTTTGTGGCTCTGGCCCGCAGCCCGTGGCGCTTTGGGCCTTGATGAAAAAAGCTTTACCACGGGATTGTTACAAAAACCGCCAATAGTGTTTATCAAAAGCACGGGTATATGAATATAACCCGGGAGCCTAAAATTCATTCCGTCAACGCGACACTGTGATTAACAACGCAACAGCCCCCACGAAGGCAACGTTAATCCGAACTTTCCAATCCCAAGTTACACACGTGGCCTCACAAGGGCCCCGTGACCCACTTCGACCTCAATAAGGTAAATAGAGAAATGAAAGCTTTAGTAGTTATGGCCCTCAGCAGCTTGTGCGCCACCGCCGCCCTGGCCGACGAGGCCGCGACTGACGTAGCTGGCCGCAATACCCCGATCGTTGAAGACTACACTTACAGCACTCACTTGGACGTTGCCAAAGTATTATCCATGAGCACCGTCCCGGAAGTTTGCCAAGTTGTACCGGTACAAATGGAATATGAAGATTCGCAAGGCCAACGCCATATTCTTAACTACCAAGTCATGGGCAATGGTTGCTCTAACGGCTAATAACTTCTCAAGTTTGCTCTAATCCCGGATCTTGGCCGCCGCAAGAAATCGTTCTTGCGGCCAAGAACCTTACCCTGAAATACCCCTATCCCAATGTGGGAGCTGGCTTGCCTGCGATGGCGGTAGCCGCCACACCGGTGCAATCAGCTACAACCCCTCCTCCAGCCCCAACAAAATACCTCCACCGCCCGTCACCCCGCCAAACCCCTGCAAACCCTCACTCTGGCTCAGATAGCAGGCTTTTTGTCTGTGATCCGTGACCATCCGCCCCAACACAAGCGCGTTTTTTTCCCCTACAATGCGCGGGTAAATCGGGCCTGCAATATCCCTTTACACCGGGATGAAGAGCCAGACCTGAGGCCTCCGCGCAAGCTTGCACCGACCGCTGCGCACCTCAAGCCTCAAGCAGAGCACCCGTAACCCAATTACGTTTAATGCGTGCGCTAGCTGCAACAAACGATTCCTTAAGATCCACCGCGGCCTCAGGGCCGTGTGAACACCCAACCATCCGGTTTCACACGGGCACCTTTGAGCCCTCACGCAGGAGACGACACGTCATGCTGAGCTGGGACGAATTCGACAAAGAAGAAGAAGGCGAAGTAGCCACCAAAGGCGCCAACGCCGGCCACGCCACCGAAGCCAACATGGACCGCCTCGACGGTGCCGGCGCCGCTGCCGCCATCGAAGCCCGCGCCGTCACCGCCAGTGACTCCGCCGCCATCAAGCGCGCCAAGGCCGCCCTCGACAGCCTCGACGTCGCCGAAGGCCTCGCCGAACTCGAAGGCGCCTCCGCCCGCGTCGCCGTTGACGAAAAGCGCATGATCAACTGCCGCGCCGACCTCAACCAACTCGTGCCCTTCAAGTACGACTGGGCCTGGCAAAAGTACCTCGACGGCTGCGCCAACCACTGGATGCCGCAAGAGGTCAACATGACCGCCGACATCGCCCTGTGGAAAAACCCCGAAGGCCTGACCGACGACGAACGTCGCATCGTCATGCGCAACCTGGGCTTCTTCTCCACCGCCGACTCGTTGGTAGCGAACAACCTGGTGCTGGCCGTGTACCGCCTGATCACCAACCCGGAGTGCCGCCAGTACATCCTGCGCCAGGCCTTCGAAGAAGCGATCCACACCCACGCCTACCAGTACTGCATCGAATCCCTGGCCATGGATGAAGGCGAGATCTTCAACATGTACCACGAGATTCCATCGGTCGCCAAAAAGGCAGCCTGGGGCCTGAAGTACACCCGTTCGATCTCCGATCCGAAGTTCGAAACCGGCACCGTCGACACCGACAAAGAGCTGCTGCGCAACCTGGTCGCCTACTACTGCGTCCTGGAAGGCATCTTCTTCTACTGCGGCTTCACCCAGATTTTGTCGATGGGCCGTCGCAACAAAATGACCGGCGTGGCGGAACAGTTCCAGTACATCCTGCGCGACGAGTCGATGCACCTGAACTTCGGTATCGACGTGATCAACCAGATCAAAATCGAAAACCCGCATTTGTGGGATGCCGAGATGAAGGAAGAAGCGACCCAGATGATCCTGCAAGGGACTCAGCTGGAGATTGAATATGCGCGCGATACCATGCCTCGTGGGGTGTTGGGTATGAATGCGGCGATGATGGAGGATTACCTCAAGTTCATTGCTAACCGTCGTTTGTCGCAGATTGGGTTGAAGGAAGAGTATCCAGGGACGACGAATCCGTTCCCGTGGATGAGCGAGATCATGGACTTGAAGAAAGAGAAGAATTTCTTTGAGACGCGGGTGATTGAGTATCAGACGGGTGGGGCGTTGAGCTGGGACTAATCGTCTCAAGCTCTGCACCACAGAAAAGCCCTGGGGAAACTCCCGGGGCTTTTTTATGAGAAAAAGAAAATAAGCTGCTGCCCACCTTCAGTGTAGGAAATTTCGTAGACGCATTAATGGCCACTTAGTATCGTCCGTGGGTTTTCTACCCTCGGCGGCTGTATGGATATTACGAAAGACAAAACGGATTGGAGTGATGCTGAGCTGGCAGCGGCGGTATCGGCCTATTTAAAGATGTTGGCGTGTGAGCAGAACGACCAGCCCTTCAATAAAGCCCATGAAAACCGCCTGCTACGCGAAGGTCCAGTGGCTGGGCGGGCGAAAGGCTCCATCGAATTTCGTATGCAAAATATCTCAACCGTTCTTGTCCGCATGGGGCAGGATCGCATCGAGGGTTACAAGCCTGCGAAGAACGTGGGCACAGGCGTTGAGCTGCGTATTCGACAGGCGCTCAATGCCCAAGGTGTCTTTGAATCAGATGAAACAGCCCAAACCGCCGATGAGCAAACACTCATTCGCCGAGCGTCCAAACTACAAAAGCAAACCTTTCATAAAGTGCCTGAAGGCATTGCGCAGCCACTGAAGGTTGCCAGCGTCAGCACGTCCTTCGTTCGCGACCCGAGAGTGCGCGCTTGGGTGCTTAAAGAAGCCAAGGGCATTTGCGAAGGTTGCAACACCAATGCACCGTTTGAGGTCGACGGTCAGCCATTTCTTGAAGTACACCACGTCAAGCATCTCGCCCAGAAAGGTTCGGATAGCACCTCCAATGCTGTAGCCTTGTGCCCCAATTGCCATCGGCGTTGCCACCTTTCAAATGATCGGGAGGCTTTTACCGCTGGGCTTTATTCGAGAATCAGTCGATTGATACGGGAGTAAATTCCTGTTGTCACAGCTGATGCATCACCCAAATGATTAGATTGGACCGAGGCCCCCCGTGAACCCAGACATGCTCGAAGCCGGCCCCGCTGACGCCAAAGTACTTTCCGTCTTTGACTTCGACGGCACCCTGACCCACCACGACAGTTTCGTGCCCTTCCTCAAATTCGCCTTTGGCCCTGGGGAGTTTTACGGCCGGATGCTCAAGCTGGCAGTGCCGGGGCTGCGTTTTTTGGTGCGACAGATCAGCCGGGATGAGTTGAAGGCGCAGTTGATCCGCACCTTTATGACGGGGGTGGAGAAGGCGTGGGTTCAGCAAAAGGCGCAGGCGTATTGCCAGAAGACGTGGCCACGGTTGATGCGGCCGACGGGCTTGCAGTCGGTGGCGGATGAGGTGAAGTCCGGCGCGGTGGTGACGCTGTGTTCGGCGTCGCCGGCGTTGGTGTTGCAGCCGTTTGCCGATCGGCTGGGGATCAAGTTGATTGGCACTGAGCTTGAGGTGGTGGACGGGGTGTTGACCGGCAAGCTCACCGGGAATAATTGCCGCTGTGAGAACAAGGTGCTGCGGCTTGAGGCGGTGTATGGGGATTTGGGCGAGTATCGGCTCAGGGCCTGGGGCGATACGCGTGGGGATCGGGAGTTGTTGGCGGCAGCGCAGGATGCGCATTTTCGGCATTTTCATTCGAAGAAGAAGCGGGCTCGGTTGCAGGGGTGATGCGAGTGGGTGGGGTTGCCAGGTGGACCGAGGCGATCCCATCGCTGCCTCGCTGGGGCTCGAGAGCTCCCACCTTTTGAGCGGTGTCGGGGTTGATGCAGAGGCATGGTTTTAGCAGGTGGACCGTGTCGATCCCTTCGTAGCCTCGCTGGGGCTCGACAACTCCCACATTTGAGCTTTGTCAGCTTGTTGATCTGTGTTCGGCGGTGTTTATGTGGCGGCCTTGAGGTCTACGCCCAAGGCGGTGGCGAAGGCCTTTACCATCGGGCTGCGCGGGGCGTTGTGACGCAGGATCAGGTTGAAGACTGTGCTCAGGTGGACTTGCTCCGGGCACAGTGCGCGTAGGCGCCCTTCCCTTACCAACGGTATTGCATAGTGCTCGGGCAGGAAACCGACGAATCGACCGGTGAGGATCAGAATCGCGACGGCTTCCACTTGTGAGGCCGAGGCGGACTGGCTGTCGTAAGTGACGAAGTTGGCCTTGTCGCGGTGGATCGCATAGCGATGGTTTACCACTTCGTAGTGGCGCAGCACGTCCGGTGTTATTTCACTCGCATTGAACAGCGGATGGCCTACGGCGCAGTAGGCGTGGGCTTTTTCCTCGTACAGCGGGAAATAGTCGAATTCTTCACGGCGCTGGTACACGGGCACGATACCAACGATCAAGCGCCCCTCCACTACACCGCGCTCAATTTCGTCCAGTTGCGAGGCATGTAAGCGCAATCTAATTTTCGGCGATTCGCTATGTAATTTCCCCAGCGCCGCAATGAGCGGGGAATTAACGTCAGACACAGTGTTATCAATAACACCCACACTAAGGTCGCCAATAAGCTCATTTTGCGCCGAACTAAGCTTGTCGCGAAAACTGTCTACCGAGGTGAATAACTCGATGGACGCCTGATACACCAGCTTGCCTTCTTCGGTCAGCCCAAAACCTTCCCGGCCCCGTGTACACAGGCGCATGCCAATGCGGATTTCCAGGTCGGAGATCTGTTTGCTGATGGCCGCCAGGCCCACGTTCAGCTCGTTTTGCGCGGCGCTGAAGCCGCCGGCTTCGACCACGGCCATGAACACGCGCAGCAATTTGAAGTCCAGCCCGCTCAGTTGCAGGGGCGGTCGCGTGCCGGGTTTGGGCGGTATGTTTCCAGAAGTGGAAAGTGGGGTTTCCATAATACGCGTTGACCTCAAGTGCCATATTCAACAGGCTTGAACCCAATCCTTGAACATAGCCAGGCGGCGATAATGGCCGTAAACATCGGCCCTTGGCAACCTTGAATATAGCGGGTTGAACAGCACACAGAGGCTGATTTAACGCCCGGCAAAACCTGACACTACGATCAGGACTTTTTACGTTTTGACTGCCTCCGACTCTTCTAAAAACAAGCGTGAGGAACACCCATGTCCCAGCCCACCGACCGCCTTTGGGGCGCTCGTTTCAAGACCGGCCCGTCTGCTGCACTGGCCGCGTTGTCGCGTTGCCCTGAGCGCTATTTCCGCCTGACGCCCTACGACCTGGCCGGCTCCCGCGCCCATGCCCGTGAGCTGCAGCGCGCCGGTTTGCTGGATGAGTCGGAAACTCAACGCACACTGGAGGCCTTGGACGGTATCGGTGCAGACTTCGCCGCCGGCAATCTGCATCCGACGCTGGATGACGAGGACGTGCACACCTTCATCGAACGCGTATTGACCGAGCGCCTCGGCGCCCTGGGCGGCAAGCTGCGTGCCGGGCGTTCGCGCAACGACCAGACCGCCAATGATCTGCGCCTTTTCCTGCGTGACCATGCGCGCACCATCACCACCGAGGTGTTGGGGTTGCAGCAGGCGTTGGTGGCGCAAGCCGAGCAACATGTGCAGAGCATCTGCCCGGGCTTCACGCACTTGCAGCAGGCGCAGCCGATTGTGTTTGCCCACCACTTGCTCGCCCATGCCCAGTCGATGTTGCGCGATGTGCAGCGCCTGGTGGATTGGGATGCGCGCACGGCGCTGTCGCCGTTGGGTGCAGCGGCCATGGCCGGTTCCGCGATTGCGCGTATGCCTGAGCATTCGGCCAAGGAAATGGGTTACACCGGGCCGTGCGAAAACTCCATCGACGCCGTCGCCAGCCGCGACCATGTGGCGGAGTTCCTGTTTGTGGCAGGCATGCTCGGGGTGAATATTTCACGCCTGTCCGAAGAGTTTTGCCTGTGGTCGTCGCGCCAGTTTCGTTGGGTGGTGCTGGACGATGCCTACGCGACCGGTAGCTCGATCATGCCGCAGAAGAAGAACCCGGACATTGCCGAGTTGGCGCGGGGCAAGGCTGGGCGGTTGATTGGCAACCTGACCGGGTTGATGTCGACGCTCAAGTCGTTACCACTTTCCTACAACCGCGATTTGAGTGAAGACAAGCACAGCGTGCTCGACAGTGTGGACACCCTGTTGCTGGTACTGCCGGCGATGGCCGGGATGGTGGCGACCATGAAGGTGCAGGTGGAAGAGCTGCGGCGCCAGGCGCCGATGGGCTTTACCTTGGCGACCGAGGTGGCGGACTGGTTGGCCACAAGAGGTGTGCCATTTAAAGAGGCGCATGAGATTACCGGCGCCTTGGTACAGGCCTGTGAGAAGCATGAGATCGAGTTGTGGGAAGCCTCGCCGGCGATGTTGGCGGAGGTGGATGCGCGGCTGACGCCCGAGGTGCGTGACTGCTTGACCCTGGAAGCGGCGATTGCAGCGCGCAGTGGCTGGGGTGGTACGGCGCCGGAGCGGGTCAAGGAGCAGATTGATCGGTTGAAAACGGCGCTGGCGGCTCAGCAGCAATGGGCTGACAGCTACACAGGCTTCCGAATTTGACCCACCCCCTGTAGAAGCCCGGCTTGTCGAATCGTCGCACCGCAGCGATAGCGTCCACAAAATCGCCATCGCAGGCAAGCCAGCTCCCACAGGTTGAGATTTAACCCGTACTTGTAGGAGCCCGGCTTGCCGGCGATGGCGTCCTTGAGGCCACCATCGCCGGCAAGCCGGGCGCCTACAGAGGGGCGCATGTCTTTAGATTGATCGTTGTTTCGGAGAATCACCATGAACCAAACCCCGGCAGAGCGCTTGGAAGCCGAGCGCAAGTTGTCCGAGAACCAGTTCGATATCACGCAGTACGAACACGTGCCGCGTCGCTATTACGGGCGGATGTTTTTCGCCACGTTGATCGTGATCGTATTGGCCGCACTGTTGCGGGCATTCGCCAACGGCCAGATCGAATGGTCCTACATCGGTCAGTTCCTCACGTCCGAGGCCATCCTCTGGGGCCTGGTGAACACCATCGTCATGTCGATCCTGGCCATGGCGCTGGGCGTGGTGATCGGCGTGATCACGGCGATCATGCGCATGTCGGCCAACCCGATCCTGCGCTACGTGGCCATCACCTACACCTGGCTGTTTCGCGGCACGCCGCTGATCCTGCAACTGCTGCTGTGGTTCAACCTGGCGTTGATCTTCCCGGTGATCGCGATTCCCGGCCTGTTCAGCATCGACACCGTCGACCTGATGACGCCGTTCGTGGCCGCCCTGCTGGGCCTGAGTATCAACCAGGGCGCGTACACCGCCGAGGTGGTGCGCGCCGGCCTGCTCTCCGTAGACACCGGCCAGTACGAAGCCGCCAAGTCCATCGGCATGCCGAGCCTGCAAGCGCTGCGTAGGGTGATTCTGCCCCAGGCGATGCGCGTGATCATTCCGCCCGTAGGCAACGAGTTCATCAGCATGGTGAAAATGACCAGCCTGGCCAGCGTGATCCAGTATTCGGAGCTGCTGCACAACGCACAAAACATCTACTACGCCAACGCACGGGTCATGGAGCTGCTGATCGTGGCCGGCATCTGGTACCTGGCGGTGGTGACTGTTCTTTCATTTGGTCAAAGCCGCCTTGAGCGTCGTTTTGCCCGCGGCGCCGGCAAGCGTTCGTAAGTCTGGGTTGAGGAGATTTGCCCCATGAGAAGCATCGTCAAGGCCGTCAACCTGAACAAGTATTACGACCAGTATCACGCGCTGCGCGACATCAATATCGAGGTCGAGCAAGGCGAAGTGATGTGCATCATCGGCCCGTCGGGTTCCGGTAAAAGCACCTTGCTGCGTTGCGTCAACCAGTTGGAAAAGATCGACAAGGGCGGCCTGTGGGTCGACGGCGAACTGGTGGGTTACCGCGTCGTTGGCAATAAGCTGCACGAGATGAACGAATCGCAGATCGCCCGTCAGCGCCTGGCCACCGGCATGGTGTTCCAGCGTTTCAATTTGTTCCCGCACATGACCGTGTTGCAGAACATCATCGAAGGCCCGTGTCAGGTGCTCAAGCGCTCGCCCAAGGAAGCCACCGAAGATGCGCTGGAATTGCTGGCCCGCGTCGGCTTGGCGGACAAGCGCAACGCCTACCCGGTCGAGCTGTCGGGCGGCCAGCAACAACGTGTAGCGATTGCCCGTGCATTGGCGATGCGCCCCAAGTTGATGCTGTTTGACGAACCCACGTCAGCCCTCGACCCGGAGCTTGTAGGCGAAGTGCTGTCGGTGATGCGTGATTTGGCCACCACGGGCATGACCATGATCGTGGTCACCCACGAATTGGGCTTTGCCCGCGAAGTGTCCAACCGCATGGTGTTCATGGATGCCGGCCAGATTGTGGAAGCCGGCAGCCCCGAAGAAATTCTAATAAGCCCACAAAACCCGCGTACCCAAAGCTTTATTTCTGCCGTTCGCACTTAACTAAAAAACAAACGAGAACGCCCCCATGAAAAAATTGTTTATCCCAACGTTGCTCGCAGGCCTGATGGCCTCCTCCGCTGTTTTCGCGGCATTGCCGGCGGCAATCAAGGACAAGGGTGAGATCAGCGCGGCCATCGTGCCGAACTACCCGCCGATGGATTTCAAGGACACCGCCACCAACCAACTCACCGGCCTGGATTTCGACCTGGGCAACGCCCTGGCCGAGCGCCTGGGTGTGAAGATCAAGTGGCAGGAAACCGGCTTCGAGCAGATGCTCAGCGGCCTGACCACCAAGCGCGTGGACATCGTGTTGTCGGGCATGAGCGACACCGCCGAGCGCCAAAAGGCGGTGACCTTCATCGACTACTTCACCAGCGGCCCGCAGCTCTACACCCTGGCCAAGCGTGAAGACCTCAAGGAATTGACTGACCTGTGCGGTAAAAAAGTCGGCACCAGCCGTCGCACCACCTGGCCGTCGGAAATTGCCGCGTGGAGCAAGGAAAACTGCGAAGCCGCCGGTAAGCCGGCCATCGTGGTGATCGGCACCGAAGGCTCGGCGGACGCGCGGGCACAGTTGCAGCAGAACCGCCTGGATGCGGCGATGCAGGGCAGCGAAACCATTCCGTACCTGATGTCGTTGGACAAGGGTAAATACAAGCCGGTGGGCCTGGCGCTTTCCAAGCAGTTTACCGGGCTGGGGATCGAGAAGAGCAACACTGAGCTTGTCACTGCGATCAGCGAGGCGTTGCAGGGCATGATCGATGACGGCACCTACGGCAAGATCCTGAAGAAGTGGGATCTGGAGCAAGGTGCGGTAGAAAAAATCACCATCAACTCCGGCCAATAACCCAAAACCCCGTAGGAGCCGGCTTGCCGGCGATGAGGCCCCTGAGACCTGCATCGATTCAGATGGCGCCATCGCCGGCAAGCCGGCTCCTACAGGGGAATTGTGCAATTGCTTGAATAAGGACGCTCGCCCCCACCGTGGCCACTTACTCCCTGGTAATCCGCCGCCTGATGATCTGCTCGCTGACCATCGTGATCAGCCGAGCCATGACCAGCCCGCTGATGACCCTGCTACTGAGCAACCGCCTGGGCCTCAACCAGCAAGACATCGGTTTGCTGATGGGCATCGCGGTGTTCACCGCTACCTTGATGGGCCTGTATGGCGGCTACGTCATCGATCGCATGGAAAAACGCAAGCTGCTGATCCTGGCAATGCTCTCCAGCTCCATCGGTTTTCTGTTACTGACCTTTGCCACCAACCTCTACCTCACCACCTTGACGCTGGTGATCACCGAGTCGGCGTCTGCCCTGTTCCTGATCGGCTCCAAGGCGATCATCAGCGAGAACCTACCGGTCGACCAACGCGCCAAGGTGTTTTCCCTACGCTACACCCTCACCAACATCGGTTACGCCACCGGCCCCATGGTGGGCGTGGTGATTGCCGGGCAAATGCCACTGCTGCCGTTCATGCTGTCCAGCGCCATCGCGTTTGTCAGCGTGTTCCTGATGATCGGCATTCCGCCGACCCAGCGTGATGAAAGCACCAAACCGTTGAGCTTTCTCACCACCCTCAGAACCCTGCGCAACGACCGCAGCCTGGTCCTGTTCACCAGTGGCAGCCTGTTGAGCACCATCGTGTACGGCCGCTACACCCTGTACCTGTCGCAGTTTCTGTTGGTGATTCACAACCCGGACGATGCACTGAAAATCCTGTCCGCCATCCTCGCCTGCAACGCCATTACGGTGATGCTGCTGCAATACCAGATCGGCCGGTTCCTCAAGCGTGAGCAGTTGCGCTACTGGATCTTGCTGGGCACGGCGCTGTTCATCGCTGGGCTGATCGGTTTCAGCCAGGCCGACAGCCTGCTCTCGTGGTGTGTGGCGATGTTCGTGTTCACCCTGGGCGAGATGATCATCTTCCCTTCAGAATTCCTGTTCATCGACACCCTCGCCCCCGAGTCGCTGCGCGGCAGTTATTACGGCGCGCAAAACCTGGCGGCGTTTGGCGGGGCGCTGAGCCCGGTGATTTGTGGGTATCTGTTGATCCATGCGGCGCCAACGGCGATGTTCTATGCGCTGGGCGGACTCACAGCAGTGGGTGGGACGTTGTGCTTTCTGGCCGGGCGGCGGGTAGCTGCGAACCACATCTAATGTAGGAGCTGGCTTGCCGGCGATAGCATCGCCGCGGTGTAACTGAAAGACCGAGTTGCCTGCATCGCCGGCAAGCCGGCTCCTACAATTTGATCTCCGAAATGGCTGATATGTGCGTAGTATCCGGCTATTCATCTCACGGACCCGAGCCCCATGAAATTCGACACGGCCTACAGCCTGACTCTCGACGACAAGCTATCGATCTATGACGTACGAGACCTGAATTTCGACGAAACCGCCGCTTTCGATTCCGACAAGGACCGCTTCCTGTGCCCCAACGACGAATGCCGCGCGGCCTTCGACACCGACAATGCGCTGAGCACGTTCAACGCCAAGAACGTCAATTACCAGCGCACACCCCACTTCAAGAACAAGACCAGCACCCGGCATATCGACGGCTGCCGCTACGCCAGCAGCCACAAGACGGCGACGGGTGAAGGAGATGACGAACGCGAGGACAATTTCCCGTCGGAATTTGTGCTCACTCGGCGTCAGTACGAGCGCAAGGCACCGCTGACCGGCACCGAAGGCAGCGTCCCACATGAGCCAGCGAGAGCACCTTCGAACCGCGCCGCCACCTCTTACAGCGCAAACGACACCACGCCCGACAAGACCAGCGTGTTCGCCCACCCGGTGGAATGCTACGTGTCGAATATCGACGACAAGGACAAGCTCAAGTCCATGCCGTTGAAGATCGGCGACCACACCGCCACCTACTGGACGTTTTTCAAGAAGATCGAATACCTGCAGGACAACAAAGGGCTGATCTACTGGGGCAAGATCAAGGCGATCAAGGACTACACCAGCAGCTTTCGCATCGACTTCGAAAAAAAGGTGTGGCTCGACAAAAAGCCCTATTCGGTGAATGTCTACCTGAGCAAAAAACTCATCGAGAACTACCGCAAGCGCACGGCTTTCCTGGAGCAGATCAAGGCGGCGGTGGACAGCGAGCGCGCCCTTTACTGCTTTTTCTACGGCGTGACGCCTGAACTCAAGCAAGTGCCCAGCAAGAAAAACCCCGAGCAGACGTTTGGTGTGTTCAGCGCCAATATCGAGAACCTGGATCACCTGATCATCCGGGAAGCGCCGGGGCTGGAATAGTGGGGTTTTAAGAATCCAGTTGATGAGCGGTCAAAACAACTGTACAAAAACACAGTATAGTTTGTCCTCCCCGACCACTCCTGGAGAACCCCCATGTCCTCTCTGGCAATGAGCTCTTTTGTAGAACAACAGATTGTCCTGCACCAATTCACCGCCAAGCACAGCGTGCAGGCCCGCGCGATGCTGGGTTGGAGCCGTGAAGACCTGGCCCGCCAGGCCGGTGTAGCGGTGAACACGGTTCAACAGTTTGAAAGCCAGGGTGATGTGGACGATGACGCCCGCCTGGCCATGGCGTTTCGCCTGGAGGCTGAAGGGCTGGTGTTCTTCCCCGGGTTTGCGCCGGGGTGGGGAATGAGTGCACGCCGATTCGACAGTGCACCAACCGAGCCTGCCGCCCAGGGCATCATTTCGCGGCTGATGGGTTCAACAGCGTCCTTTGATCCCCAAAACCCTCAACCGAATGGTGCATAGCCGGCGTCATTCTCAAGCCTGCTGCTGCAACGCCCGGCGCATCGGTTTGACAGAAGTCTTGGCCGCCTGCTCATAGCCATGGGCCACGGCCAGCAACGCAGGTTCAGACCAGCGGGTACCGAAGAAGTATGCGCTGGTCGGCAGTCCGTCCTCATGGGTACCGGAGGGCACAGCAATGCCCGGGTAACCTGCTGCGGCTACGCCAAAGTAAGTACCGGTTTCGAAATCTGCCACCATGGCATCCAGGTTTTCCTGTTCGATCGGCTGATCCACCGTATCGCGAAAATCCTTGATCAATACGCTCCATTTCGCCGCACGCTCTTCAGGCGTTAGGGTCGAGTCATCAACCTGCCGCAGCGTCGGCTGATGATCGGTTTCTGTCCCATCGCGTTCGTCGTTGAACTTGATCAGTTCAGTCAGCGACTTGACCGGCAAACCGGAGCGTTGCCTCAAATACGTATTCATCTCTTCTTTCGCACCCGAGAACAGCAAATCCCCGTACCCAGAGGCGTCGGCTATTCGCACATTTACCGGCACGAGGATCGCACCCGCGTCCTTGAGCACCTTCAGGGTCTGGGTGAACTGTGCACTGTCAGCCACGGGTTCCAGTTTGCCCGCCACGACAAAATGGGCGGGATAACCAATGCGTTTGCCGATCAAGGCTCCCGGAACGAGCGCCTTGGTGTAGTCGATACGTTCGGGGGCGCCGACGCTGGCCGGATCCTTGGGGTCACGACCTGACATTGCATTGAGCATCAACGCGACATCAAACACCGAGCGCGCCATAGGCCCCGGCACGTCCTGATGACGGCTGGCGGGGATAATGCCGTTGCGGTCCAGCAAGCCGACGCTGGGCTTGAGCCCCACCACGCCATTGAGCGCCGCGGGCACGATGATCGAACCGTTGGTCTCTGTCCCCAGCGCAAGGGGCGCCAGGCCGGCGGCAACCGCTGCGGCCGATCCGGAACTGGACCCGCCAACATCGGCATCCCGGTGGTGCGGGTTACGGGTTTGCCCGCCACGACTGCTCCAGCCATCGGCACCACCGCGAAAACCGGCCAGCTCAGTCAGGTTGGTTTTACCGATGATCACCGCGCCCTGGTCAAGCAAATACTGGACGAGCGGTGCATTCTTGCCGGCTGCCTCCCCCACCAGGCCAAAAGCCCCTGCGCTGGTTTGCATGGTTTCTGTCTCGACGTTGTCTTTGATCAAGACGGGGATGCCGTGCAGAGGCCCGCGGACCTTGCCCTCGGCACGCTCACGGTCCAACCTGCGCGCGTCTTCCAGCGCGTGGGGGTTGAGTTCAATGACGGCATTCAATTCGGGGTTTTGCTGACGAATACGTTCCTGCAGGTGGTAGACCAGATCAACCGAGGTCATTGCGCCAGGCTTGCTCATTTGCTCGCGCAATTCACTCACACTGGCGTACTCGGTTCCAGGCGGCACGGGTTTGGGAGGCGCCGCAAGCGTAAGGGGGCGTTTTGAAAGAGCAGCGAGGTGAACAAATGCACCGACAACAACTGGACTAATGCCAAACATGAAGCACCTCTCGGGAAGGGTAAGAAACAACGAAGGGCCCCTGTGGGTCCGGGTGCCAGTCTAAAAAGGCTCCTCCTTCCCGGCTGCAAGACGCGAATAGTCCAATGCGTGGGATTGTTCACTGCGGTGTGTGTGCTATCCCTAAACGTCTGACAGACAACAAACCCTGCGATACGTCTGCATTACCGCCACCAACGCATCCCCGGACCAGCGCGTCCCGTAGAACCACAATGTCTGCCCCTCACCCAGTGGCTCACCAACACGCGGATAGCCGTTCCAACAGGCCGTAAGAAACGCAGCGTTGTGGCTATCGGACACAAGTGCGTCCAAGCGATATTCGCTCACATGGGCATCGATTTCGTTGTAAGTCTGTTGGGTAACGCGCAAGGTTTCGTCGGGCCGCTGGGCGGGCACGGCCACCAGTTGCGCCCCAGCGCGACGCAAGATGCCCAGCGCGTTCAGGAACGCGGCACTGTGTTGGATCGGCTCATATTCATGACCACGCACCCAGCGGTCGGCAAATCCCAAACGCCTGTCTGCCAGGGTCTGTGAGGGCGTAAAGGTCGTGTTGTTCTGCACCAGAGGTACTTCCACCATCACCGGCCCGGAAGGGTCGACGCCACTCAGGGCGATCAGTGATAACGAAGGGTCACGGGGAGGTTTGAGAGGAAGCGCTGGTGCGTCATACCCGGGAATGGGCACGCAGCCCTTGGCTTGCACACCAAAGGCGATGGCAGTTGGGCTAACACTTTCGCCTGAAAGCCCGTGCGCGCCCGGAGTCGTCAACGAGTGCTCCATCGTCGATGACAGGGGTTGCCCCGGTCGGCAAGCCAGACCCACTCGCCAATATTTCTTACATTCTTCATTCATCAGAACCTGCCCCCGGAAAATGACTTTCCGGGGATCATCGCACCCTCTTCCGGCGCTTGTCGTAGGCCTGAAACACCTTGAAATTGCCTTTTTTCCTGGAGCGCCGTGATCAGCCTGCTACACGCTCTTCCACACCCGGATTTTCCACCTCCAGCCACCATGCCCGGCCACGTTCGGGTTGGTTCAAGCTGAACGCCTGGCCCATTGCCGGTGTGGTGATCGACACGTTGCGCTCCCACGCCAGCGCCATGATACGGTCGAAGGGTTCATGCCAGGCGTGAAACGCCAGGTCGAATGTGCCGTTGTGAATCGGCAGCAACCAACGGCCCTTGAGGTCGATATGCGCTTGCAGGGTCTGCTCCGGCTGCATGTGCACATGGGGCCAGTCGACGTTGTAAGCACCTGTTTCCATCAGCGTCAGATCAAACGGCCCGTACTGCTCGCCGATGCGTTTGAAACCGTCGAAATAACCGGTATCGCCACTGAAGAAGATGCGCCGCGCACCGTCGATCATCACCCAGGAGCACCACAAGGTCTGGTTGCCATCGAACAGGCCACGCCCGGAAAAATGCTGCGCAGGCGTGGCAACAAAACGAATGCCATCCACCTCGGTGCCCTGCCACCAATCCAACTGCCGAACCTTGCTCGCATCGACGCCCCATTTGACCAAGGTGTCGCCCACACCCAGGGGCGCCAGAAAGTAACGGGTCTTGTCGGCCAATTGAATCACGGCCTTGCGGTCAAGATGGTCGTAGTGGTTGTGGGAAAGGATCACCGCCTCCAGTGCCGGCAATTCTTCAAGACTGATGGGCGGCTGGTGAAAACGCTTGGGGCCAGCCCAGCTGAAGGGCGAGGCACGTTCGGCAAATACCGGGTCGGTCACCCAGAATTTGCCGCGCATTTTCAGCAGCACGGTGGAATGCCCAAGGCGAAACACGCTGTGATCCGGGGCCGCCAGCAGTTGCTCACGCGTCAGCGGTTGTACCGGAATGTTGCCCACAGGCCGGGTGGTGCGCGGCTTGTTGAACAGCATGTTCCAGAAAATACGCAACGTCTTGCCAAAGCCGCCATGCTGCACGGGGGCATCGTTGGTGAAATGCCCTTGGTCCTGCTCGGCGGGTTTGAGCGCGGCGGGCGAAGGGTCGAGACGGGATGAAATCGTAGCCATTGCAGAGTGACTCCTGGGGTCCGCTCACAAATTACGCTGTGCGCATGAGTTACACTGCACAGTGTAGTTTCTAGATTGCAACAAAAGCCGGAGCAAGTAAACTACCGAGTGTAATTTCCTCTCAGAGCCGAATGTTATCCATGACTGCCCCCCTACGCCTCACCGACCGTAAACGCGAAGCCATCGTGGCCGCTGCCATCGCCGAGTTTCGGGCGAACGGGTTCGAGGTCACCAGCATGGATAAGATTGCCGCAACGGCGGGCGTTTCCAAGCGCACGGTCTACAACCACTTCCCCAGCAAGGAAGAGTTGTTCGCCGAAATCCTCCATCAACTCTGGGCCAGCAGCGTCGCCCAGCTGGACGTCAGCTACACCAGCGAACGCCCCCTGCGCGACCAACTGCGCGGCTTACTGCAAGCGAAGATGCAGATGATGGCGGACGCCAACTTCCTCGACCTGGCCCGTGTTGCGATTGCCGCCACCATCCATTCGCCGGAACGCGCACAAGACATGGTCACCCGCCTGAGCAAGCGCGAGGAAGGCTTTACCCAATGGGTGCGGGCCGCACAGCAAGATGGCCGCCTCAACTGCACCGACCCGGCCTTTGCCGCCCACCAGATTCAAAGCCTGCTCAAGGCGTTCGCGTTCTGGCCACAGATCACCCTCGGCCAGCCGCCCCTCGACGCAGCAGGCCAGGCCAGTGTGATTGAATCGGCGATCGACCTGTTCCTGGCCGGCTATGAAGTGCGCACGCCCTCCCCGCTGTAAATCCTGTTGCAGGAACGACATTCCAGGTCGTTTTTTGCGTATTCGCCCACCGCGCAGCGCAAATGGCCTGGAAGGACACTGATTATTCCCTCGCGAATAACTGACAATATTCACACCTATTATCCGATCAACGGTTCTACCCGCTAACGCACGCTGTCGTACCTGCAAAAAAGAGCTGACCCAGGACACTATGGAAAACAGACGAGGCAAAGGGCTTTCATTTGCCAGGCGTATCTACAAGCCAAGGATCATCGGCCTGGGTATCGGCTGCATCAGTGTCATCGGTGCTTTATATCCCCTGGCGGTGCCGGGCTGGGTGTGGGCGTTCCTGCTGTTCAACGGCTATGTCTGGGCCCACGTGGCGTACCAGGTGGCAGCCCGCTCGGAATTTCCCTACCAGGCTGAACAACGCAACCTGCTTTATGACTCGTTGTTCGGTGGTTTCTGGACCGCCGCCACGCAGTTCACGCCCCTGACGGCCGTGACCATCCTGTCGATGATGACCATGAACAACGTTGCAGCCGGCGGCAAGCGCCTGTTCCTGCGTGGGCTGCTGGCCCAGGGCGCGGGGATGGTCGTGGCCTGCGCGTTGTTCGGGTTCAAGTTCAACCCCAACGTCAGCCTGACCCAGGTCTACACCTGCCTGCCGATGCTGACGCTCTATCCGATGGCGATCGGCATGGTCTGCTACCAGTTGGCGATCAAACTGTCGGAACACAAGCGTGCCCTCAGTGCCCTGAGCCGCATCGACAGCCTCACCGGCCTGCTCAACCATGGCTCGTGGAAAGACCTGCTCAATCTCAAGTTCCACAAGTGCCAGCAGCAACAAGGCCAGGCCACCATCGCCCTGATCGACATCGACCACTTCAAGCAGATCAACGACACCCACGGGCATATCGTCGGCGATGCGGTGCTGAAACAACTGAGCCAGGAATTGCGCCTGCACCTGCGTGAAAACGACCTAGCCGGACGTTACGGTGGCGACGAGTTCTGTGTGATTCTTCCGCAAATGCCCCTCGAAGAAGCCGCGCGGGTGATGGAACACATGCGCGAAACATTCGGCAATTACAGCAACCCGCAGATTCCCGAGCTGCGCGTGAGCCTGAGCATCGGCCTGGCGGACTTCCAGCCCTTCTTCAGCGATGCCGCCGAGTGGCTCAATGCCGCAGACCGTGCGCTCTACGCCGCCAAGGACACCGGCCGCAACCGGGTGAATGTCAGCGACTACGCGGTCGCCCACTCGGCCTGAGTCGTCCTACAACATCTCGTCTGAATTATCCGACTCGCGCCCGTGGCGATAGCATAATGCCGCCATTGGTCGCCTTCTGCTGAAAGCCCCGCTCCGGGGCAGAACTTCTGACAGCTCGCACGACTCTCACCCCGTTGTTCCACCCCCTCTGTCAGCACAAGGAAGCTGGCAATGAGCACGTCAACCGTAAGGCCAAGGGCCGTACGGGGGCAGGCGATCGTCATGGATACCTCAGTCGCGTGGTTGTCCGAGCCCTCGAATATGCTATTCAACGCCCACAAGAAAACCATCAGTACCCTGCAACAAGCCAACGCCCAGCAAACCAGCCTGCTGGAGGCCATCGAGCGCTCCATGGCGGTCATCGAATTCGACCTGCACGGCAACGTGTTGCGGGCCAACGACAACTTCCTCAAGACCCTGGGCTACCGCGCCGAGCAGATCCTGGGCCAGCCCCATCGGATGTTCTGCACGCCCGCCTTTGCCCGCAGCGCCGAGTACAACCAGCTGTGGACGCAACTGCGTAACGGCCAGTTCCAGTCCGGCACCTTTGAACGGGTGGCCGGCGACGGTCAGTCGGTGTGGCTGGAAGCCAGCTACAACCCGGTACGCGACGACGCAGGCCAAGTAATCAAAGTGGTGAAGTACGCCATGGACGTCACCCCGCGCCTGCAGGCCGAAAGCGAAGCCAACGCGAAGCTTGGCGCCATCGACCGTGCCATGGCGGTGATCGAGTTCAACCTCGACGGCACCATCCTCACGGCCAACGCGAATTTCCTTCAGCGCATGGGCTACAGCCTGGCGCAGATCCAGGGCCAGCATCACCGTCTGTTCTGCAAGCCGGAACTGGCCAACAGCGCAGCCTACGCCGAGTTCTGGAAGCGCTTGAACCAGGGCGAGCTGTTCAACGGCCAGTTCGAACGCGTCGATAAACACGGCCAGACCGTATGGCTGGAAGCCAACTACAACCCGGTTTACGACGCCAGCGGGCGCCTGTGCAAAGTGGTGAAGTTCGCCTCCGACGTGACGGCCCGCGTGCAACAACATGCTGCCGACGCCCAAAGCGCGGCCCAGGCCTATCACATCTCACTCAACACTCGGGACATCGCCGAAAAAGGCGCTGACGTGATCCAGCAAACCGCCAGCGGCATGCGCGACATTGCTGCCGACATCGACGGTTCCTCGCAGCTGATCGCCAAACTGGGCGAGCGTTCGCAGCAGATCACCGCCATCGTCAATACCATCCGAGGCATTGCCGACCAGACCAACCTGCTGGCCCTCAATGCCGCCATCGAAGCCGCCCGCGCCGGCGAACAAGGCCGTGGCTTTGCGGTGGTGGCCGATGAGGTGCGGCAACTGGCGGCGCGCACCAGCGGGTCGACGGCGGAAATTTCCAGCATGATCGCGATGATCCAGGATGAAACCCGCCAAGCCATCGACAGCATGGACGGCACCCGCGACCGCGCCGCGCAAGGCGTGGAACTGGCCAACCGCGCCGGCACGGTGATCCTGCAAATCCGCGAAGGCACCAGCGAGGCCGTGCAAGCCGTGAGCGCGTTTGCCAACGAACGGGGCAGCAACTGACCCGATCTTCATGTGTCTGGCCCGGGGGCCCGGTCTATAGTGCGAACTGTCTTTACGCTAAGGATTCGAGCCCGCCATGACCCCCGACAAGCCAGACACCGCCCCCGTCGACCACCTGCGTTTCCACCGAGGCCACGCCCACCTGGCGCCCACCTTTGGCAACGACACCTTCGCGCTCAAGGCCGAAGCCTTCGCACGCTTCTTTGGCACCCCCACCTTTCTTGGCGCGCAAACCGCGATTGTGGTGCTGTGGGTGGTGCTGAACATGACCGGCATCACGCACTTTGACGTGTACCCGTTCATCCTGCTCAATCTGGCATTCAGCCTGCAATCGGCCTACGCCGCGCCGCTGATCCTGCTGGCCCAGACCCGCCAGGCCGCCCGCGACAAGGCCCAGTCCGATGCTGACGCGCAACACCGCGAAGCCCTGGCCATCGCCAACACCGAACGCCAGGCCCAAGCGGCGCAGACCACCAAACAGTTGCTGGAACTGCTGGAACAGAACACCCGCCTGACGGAAATGACCAAGCAACTGACCGAACGCATCGAAACCCTGACCTGCGAGATGCATGAGCAGTTTGTGCGCAAACCCTGAGCACACCGCAATCCCCTGTAGGAGCCGGCTTGCCGGCGATCACGGTGGGTCAGCCATTCCGTGATGACCTGGCACACCGCTATCGCCGGCAAGCCGGCTCCTACAGTGAACCGCGTACGTGCCGGGCCAGCTCATCAAACAACGTCACCACCGAACGCAGCGCCCGGCAATCAGGCCGCGTAAGCAACCACAACGCCGTGTCATGCCCAGTCAATACCGGGCCAAGCGGTTGCAGGTCATCCCCCAATAAAAAGTCCGGCAACGCCGCCACCCCCATACCGCCGCGCACCAGCTCGGCCACCGACAACATGCTGTTGCAGCGATAACTGGGACGCACACCGGGCAAGTGTTCGCGGCGCCAAACCACTGTAGGGTGATCAGGCAGAAAATCATCCGGTGCGATCCAGGCCAGTTCCGCCAATTCCCGGCCCGCATGTTGCTGCGCAAACGCCGGGCTGGCGCACACCTGGTAGGTCACAGTGCCCAGGCACCGCCCCACCAGATGCTCGGGCGGGGTCTTGGTCAGGCGCAAGGCGATATCCGCGTCGCGCCGGCTGAGGTTGGCAAAATCGTTGGAAGTGCTCAGCTCCAGCGTGAGCGCCGGGTACTCGGGCATGAACTGCGCCAACGCCGGCAGCAGCAAACCCTGCAGCACTGAGTCGGTACAGGTCAGGCGCACCGTGCCGCTGATCACTTCACCGCCCTGTTCGACGCCAATGCGCGCCGCCTCCAACGCTTGCTCCGCCCGCTCGGCCTGCTGTGCAAGGCTGCTGGCCAGGCTCGTGGGCAGGTATCCGGCGCGACTTTTTTCAAACAGCGTCTGGCCCAGCGAAGCCTCCAACCGCCGCACCGCGCGGAACACCGTGGACACGTCCACCCGCAACAACGCCGCCGCCCGCGCCAGTGTGCCGCCACGCACAAGGGCAAGGATCAAGGATAAGTCGGGATAGTCGATTTGATAGTGCGTGACTGCATTGAGCATGTGGGCAAACGCCAATTTTGATTGCATGAACGCCAATCTATAGTGCGCCCCAGGACACAACAAGCCATGGGACGTACCTGATGAAAGCCACCACCCTGCACATTGCCTTGATCGGCGACCACGACCCCAGCGTCACCGCGCACCAGGCCATTCCCCTGGCACTGAAGCAAGCCGCAGACGCACTGGGTGTGACCGTTCATTTGCAGTGGCTCGACACCGACACACTGACGTCCAACGCCGCTTTGCACGGTTTCGACGGTTTCTGGTGCGTGCCCGCCAGCCCGTATCGCGACACCGACGGCGCCTTGCGCGCCATCCGTTTTGCCCGCGAACAGAAGCGCCCTTTCCTCGGCACCTGCGGCGGTTTTCAACATGCGGTGCTGGAATACGCCCGCAACGCACTGGGCTGGGCGGACGCCGAACATGGCGAATTAGCCCCCGATGCCAAACGCGCGGTGATCGTGCCGTTGACCTGCGCGCTGGTGGAGGCGACCGACGCTGTGCGCCTGGCGCCCTACACGCGCATCGCCGAAGCCTACGGCACGCTCGACCTTCAGGAAGGCTACCGCTGCCGTTATGGCATGAACCCCGACTTCACCGCCGCACTACTGGAAGGCGACCTGATTCCCAGCGGGCACGACTCGGCCGGCGACCTGCGCGCCGTGGAACTGCTGGACCACCCGTTTTTCGTCGCCACGCTGTTCCAGCCCGAACGCGCCGCACTCAAGGGCATTACACCGCCCCTGGCGATTGCACTGCTCAAGGCCTGCCAGGCGGTGTCAGCATGATTGCCAATACACCGGCCCCGCCCTACTACGCAGTGATTTTCAGCTCCCTGCGCACCGAGGGCGATAACGGCTACGGCCAGGCGGCGGCGCGCATGCTGGAACTGGCCCGCGAACAACCGGGGTTTCTCGGGGTAGAGTCGGCGCGGGAGGATGGTTTGGGGATCACGGTGTCGTATTGGAGCAGCGAGGCAGCGATCCTGGCCTGGAAACAGCAGGCCGAACACCAGGCGGTGCGCGAAAAAGGCCGCGCCACCTGGTACTCGGCGTTTCAAACCCGCGTGTGCAAAGTCGAACGCGTCTACAGCTTCAACGCAAGCTGAAATGTGGGAGCTGGCTTGCCTGCGATGGCGGAGTGTCAGTCACTCATCTATCAGCTGTCACACCGCCATCGCAGGCAAGCCAGCTCCCACAGTTTGAGTTTTAGGTACCTTGATAAAATATCGCTCTAGCTCACCAAACTGCGCAACGCACTGATCTGCGGGATCTCCACCCGCCGCATGTACACCCGCAACGGCTCGGTGATGTTGATGCGGTCGTCGATGTTCTGATCCAGCAGCAGTTGAATGCGCTCGCGGGACAAGGTCATGGCGTGATCGGCGGCCGGTAGCCAGACAAATTCGGCGGTGGGGATGATGCCGTCATCGGCCACGTCCATGCCGAAGGAATCTTCGCTGAAACGCACAATGTAGTGGCCGGTCTTGCGGTTCAGGCCGACAAAACCGTTGAGTTGATCGGCGGCCTGGCAGATGAGTTCGGACGTGATGCGCATGGTAAACCTCACTGAAAAGTCCCACTGGGACTGGAAAGATGGTTTACACGCGTGGCAGGAATGACCGCCCTCTAACGGGGCGGCTTCGGCCAATCCTACTGCAACGACGCACAAAAAAACCAAGAAAAATGGAGCCTGCGCACGTTAATGTCGGTTTGGTGATAGCGCCTTTCGCAATCAATTGTTAAAAAGGACGCCTTCTCAAAGTTACCTCCACGAAAGGACTTCGCATATGCCTGTCACGTTTACCAAGAGCGCCTTGCTGCTCGCGCTGATGCTCGGCCTCGGCCAGGCACAGGCTGAAGCCCCTATCAGCCCGGCTGAACTGGCGACAAACGAAGGCATTCCGTACCCTGCCGTTATTGCCCACCGTGGCGCTTCCTACGACGCCCCCGAGTCCACCGCCGCGGCCTACAAGGTCGCACGCGACCTGGGCGCCGACTACCTGGAAATGGACCTGCAGCGCAGCAAGGACGGCGTGCTGTTCGCCCTGCACGACAACAACCTGCAGCGCACCACCGACGTGGCCACCAAATTCCCGGACCGCAAGGACGCCCCCGCCAACGAGTTCACCTGGGCCGAATTGCGCACCCTGGACGCTGGCAGCTGGTTCAACGCCGCCTACCCGGACCGCGCCCGCCCGGCGTTCGTCGGCCTGAAGATCCAGAGCCTGGACGAAATCATCAAGATCGCCGAAGGCAACCCGCAGCACAAACCCGGCCTGTACATCGAGACCAAAGAGCCCAAGCAATTCCCGGGCATCGAGGCCGACCTGAAAAACAAGCTGCTGGACAAGGGCTGGTTGAGTTCCGCCGGGTCCAAGTTGGGCAAGAGCAACACCGGCGTTGGCCAGGGCAAGGGCCGCGTGGTGCTGCAAACGTTTGAAAAAGACAGCTTGAAAGAGCTGCAGAAAGAAATGCCCAACACCCCGAAAATCCTGCTGTTGTGGGTCGGCGCAGGCAGCATCGAGCCTAAATCCACCCAAACGTTTGCCGAGTCCGGCGAAGCAACCAAGGCCGCCTACTACGCCAAGCAGGAGCCAAAGGACGCCGCCGAGTTCGAAAAATGGGTAGACGAGGCCAAGAGCCTCGGCGCGATCGGCACCGGCCCCTCGGCCGAGCTGACCAACCATGGCGACCAGAGCTACACCGACCTGGTGAAGCCTGAAATGAACCAACTGACCCACGACAAGGGCCTGCTGGTGCACGTGTACACCGTGGACGAGCCGGTGGACTTCGAAAAAGTCATGAAGGCCGGCGTGGACGGCATCTTCACCAACCGCGCCGCCGAACTGCTGAAGTTCTACAAGCGCTGGCCGTCGTCGAGCGTGCAGGACCTGCTCAAGGACAATGGCTACTGAGTGAAGCCCGAATGGTCAGGCCGCCTGTGGCTGGGGCATGACTACGGCCTGATCCTCGGCCAGCTGGGGCGCACCGCGCCCCATGCGCACTACGCTCATCAATTGATGTTTTGCCCTGGGCGGCCGTTCACGGTCAGCCTTGATGGCCGTGTGATAACGGCCCATCGCCTGCTGATTCCTTCGCGCCAATCCCACGCCATTCTCCAGGCCGACGATGAAGTGCTGGTGCTGTACGCCGAACCCGTCGCTTTTGCGATCGAGCCCCTGCAGTCATTGCTGGAACTCACCGAGCCATCGCTGGAAACACTCGACACCCACCTGCGCCAGCTCCCCCGGCAACCGCTCGACGACCCGCGCCTGACGCGTGCCCTGCAAACCCTCGATCAGCATCTGACTGGCAAGGTCAGCGCCCAGGTGCTGGCCGAAGCCGCGCACCTGTCGCTGAGCCAGCTGGAACGCCTGTTCACCCATCAATTAGGGTTGCCAGTACGGCGCCTGGTACTGTGGCGCCGTTTGCGCGTGGCCCTGCACTTGGCATTGGCGGGCAGCAGCCTCACCGAGGCCGCCCACGGTGCAGGCTTTGCCGACTCGGCACACTTCTCGCGCACCATGAAGCAGCTGTTCGGCGTCACCGCTGGCGCCTCGTTGCGCCAACTGCACGTGCGCCTTTTAACGTAACGCTTCCGGCAACACAGGCTCCTGGCCCATCCGCACCTTCATAAACGGGTCACGCAATTGCGCGCCATACGCCACCGGAAAATCCGGTCGGCTGCCGATGCCCAGGTCACCCGGCCCCATGCGATAGCCTTCGCGATAAAACGCCGTGCCCAGCAGCCAATCCCACAGGTTGAAAAACAGGCCGAAATTCACATCACCGGCCCGGCCATATTTCATGTGGTGGAAGCGATGCACCGGCGCCCAGGCAAACACCCAGCGCAACGGCCCCAGGCGCATGTCCACGTTGGAATGCTGCAACAACAGTTGAAGGGCGATGGCCAGGGCCAACAACTGCGCCACCGCCAGCGGAATGCCCATCAGGATCAACGGCAGCAGGCCAGCGGTTGCTTCGAGCATGTGGTGCAAGGGATGCTTCATCAAGCCGTTGAAGCCATAGAGCCGTTCCACGCTGTGATGCACCGCGTGCAATCGCCAGAGTGCGGCGATGCGGTGACTGGCGTAATGCATCAAGGTGATGCCGGCGTCGGCCAACACAATCGCCAGCAGCAGTTGCTCCCACAGCGCCCAGCCACGCGGCCAGATCCCGTCGAAGGCCAGCAGCGCCGTCAGCCCCGGCAGAATCAACAGGCCCAGGGCGTTCAGGCTTTCGTTGACCAGCGCGTGCAACGTGTCTCGCCGACGGTCCCCCAGGCCGCGGTTCCACTGCGGTTCATAGGGCAGCCATTGCTCGGCCAGAAATGACACGGCCACCGCCGCCACGAATATCAGCACCAGCCAGCCGGGCCAATAGAGGCCCAGGCCGATAAACCCCAGCAGGAACAGTGGCGCATAGATCCAGCTCACACACGTTTTCATCCGAGTCTCCCTTCAAGTGAGCCCCCAGCATGAAAGCCAGCACGAACGGTGGATTGAACAAACTGCGCAACTGCTTGAATCAATTAAGGGTGAATTAAGTTGCGCTGGATAACCTGAGCCCACTTAAACAGCTCACCGAAGAAGGAAACACACCATGAAAACCCTGACCGCCCTGTTCGCCGCCACCGCCCTGACCCTGACTGCCGGCCTGGCACAAGCCGACGTGCGCCCGGACCAGATTCCAAGCCTGCTCAAGTCTGGCGCCGTGATGCCCTTCGAGAAGCTCAACGCCGCCGCCCTGGCCAAACATGCTGGCGCGACCATCACCGACACCGAACTGGAAGACAAGGCTGGCCGCCTGGTCTACGAAGTGGAAATGCGCGACACCAGCAACGTGAAGTGGGACGTGAAGCTCGACGCCAAGACCGGTGAAGTGCTGGAAAACAAGCAAGACACCTGAGTTATCCGTCCAAAAAATACGCGCCGAATGGCGCGTTTTTTTATGCGTGCTGTAATGAGCGGGCTTGCCCCGCGCCGCGATCTACCTGACACACCGCGGCGCGGGGCAAGCCCGCTCACTACAAAAATGACACTTGCGCACACAAGGTCGCTAGACTTCCTGCTACAGACCACCGCCTTGCACATGGAGGTATTGCATGGGGCAGAAAGCCGCCGACATCGCCACCATTGGCCGCATCAGCGCCGTACCTGCGATGCTCAAAGTCATCAGCGACATGACCGGCTTGCGCTTCGCCGCCGTGGCCCGGGTGACCGAGGACAACTGGACCGCCTGCGCCGTACTCGATCAACTGGAATTCGGCCTCGGCGTCGGCAGCGAGCTGGATCTGACCACCACCATTTGCCATGAGATCCGTGGTTCCCACGAGTCCGTCGTGATCGACAAGGCCAGTGAAGACCCGGTCTATTGCAACCACCACACCCCACGCCTCTACGTGTTTGAAAGCTACATTTCCGTGCCAGTGTTCCGCACCGACGGACGCTTCTTCGGCACGATCTGCGCCCTCGACCCCAACCCCGCGCAACTGCGCAGCAGTACGATCCAGTCGACCATGGAATCGTTCGCCCGCCTGCTCTCGCTGCAAATCGAAGCCGAAGAAAACCAGCAGCAAACCGAAGCCGAGCTGTTGGAAGAGCGCGGCACCGCCGAATTGCGCGAGCAGTTCATTGCCGTGCTCGGCCATGACCTGCGCAACCCGCTGTTCGCCATCAATTTCGGTGCCGAACGCTTGCTGCGCAAACACCCCAATGCCACCACTGACCCACTGGTGAGGCACATCCTCGCCAGTGGCCGGCGCGCAGCGCAGTTGGTTGAAGACGTGCTCGATTTTGCCCGTGGCCGCATGGGAAGTGGCATCCCGCTACACCGCAGCGAGTGCCAGGACCTGCAAGACGCCTTGCATCAGGTGGTGCTCGAAGTGCAAAGCGTGCACCCGCAGCGCTTGATCCATGCCGACATCGGTGACCTGCAAGGTGTGCACGGCGACCGTGATCGATTGGCGCAATTGCTCTCCAACCTGGTGGCCAATGCCATCCACCATGGCCACCGGCACAGCCCGGTGTACGTCAGCGCGCAGGTTGAACACCAGCACCTGACCCTGACGGTGAAGAACGCCGGGCAGATCAGCGAGCAGGCCTTTCCCAGGTTGTTCCAGCCCTACTCGCGCCCCCTCACCGATACACCCCAGGCCGGGCTGGGCCTGGGGCTCTACATCGTCAAGCAGATTGCCGATGCCCACGGTGGTGAACTGAGCGTGACCAGCAGCGAGCAGCACGGCACGGTGTTCAGCTTCAGCCTGCCAATCGCCTGATCAGGCGCCCAGCCGTGCGGTGAGTTCATTCAGCTCGCCGGACAACCCGCGCAGGTTATGACTGGCCGCCTCGGTGCGCTGCACGTTGTCCATGTTGGCCGTGGCCACGGTGGTGATCTGCGTGATGTTGCGCGAAATGTCTTCGGCCACCGAGGTCTGCTCTTCCGCCGCCGTGGCGATCTGGCGGTTCATGTCGCGAATCGCCTCCACGGCCTGGGTGATGTGCGTGAGCATGGCGCCCGCCTGGGTGACCTTGGCCACGCTGTCATCGCTGCACGACTGGCCGCTGACAATCGCCTCGGCCGCATCCACCGCACCGGTTTGCACCGCGTGAATGATCTGGTTGATCTCGATGATCGACGCCGCGGTGCGTTGCGCCAGGCTTCGCACTTCATCGGCCACCACCGCAAACCCGCGCCCGGCTTCGCCTGCCCGTGCGGCCTCGATGGCTGCGTTGAGCGCCAACAGGTTGGTTTGCTCGGCAATCCCGCGAATCACTTCGAGCACTTTGCCGATGCGCACGCTGTCGGTTTCCAGGCGGCGGATGATGGTGCCGGTGTTGAGGATTTCATTGCGCATCTGGCCAATGGTGGCGATGGTGACTTGCATCACCTCGCCGCCTTCGCGGGCCGACTGGTCAGCCTCATCGGCCGCGCGCGAAGCACTGGCGGCGTGGCGCGCGACTTCCTGGGCGGTGGCCGACATTTCGGTCATGGCCGTGGCCACCTGGTCGGTGCGGCTGAACTGATCGTGGGTGCCGGTCGCCATTTGCCCGGCGATGGAATTCAGCTCGCCGCTGGCGCTGACCAGGTCAGTAGCGCTGCGTTGCAAACGGCTGAAGGTTTCGGCAAGGAAATCGCGCAGGGTATTCGCGGCGGCGGCCAGGTGGCCCAGCTCATCCTGGCGGCGGCTGGCCACGCGCTCGGCGAAACGGCCATGGCTCAATTGCGTCACGTAGTCGATCAAGCCACGGATCGGCAGGATCAGGTTGCGGTTGATCAAAAACAGGCTGAACAGGCCAATCGCGGCGCCGGACAGCAACATGATCGCCAGGCCCACCAGCACCGTGCGCTCGGCATAGGCGCTGATGGCCACGGATTGCTGGCTGCCCTGGGCGCGCAAGTCGCTGACCAGCGCGCTCATCTGATCGCTGGCGGCGCGGTCCACGCCCTTGACCGCATTGTCACCTGCCGTCGGGTCGCCACCGGCGGCCACATAGGCGTCACGGCCCTTCTGGTAGGCCAGCCCCAGTTGCTGGTGCTCCTGGCGCAGGGTGTCGATCCGTCGGCTCAGCGTCGGATCGTCTTGGGTCTGTGTGACCAGGCGGGTGAGGATGCCTTGCACATCGCGCTGGCGGTCCTGGAACTGGCCCCAGTATTTCTCCATGTCCTGTGGCTGCTTGCCGCGCAACAGGACGTTTTTCCACTCCTGCACCTGCACCTTGAATTGCAGGTTGGCTTCATCAATCAGCTGTGAGGTGAGCAACGGCCCGTCGATCAAACTGCGATAACTCTGAACCCCGTTGGACAGGAAGTTGAAACACGCCAGGGCGATCAACAACATCGCCAGCAGGCTGCCACCGAGCAGCGACAGGATTTGTGCTCTCAAGGAGGTTCGCAAAACATTCATCGGGGAAAAGCCTCGATACAAGGAAAAGGGTGCATGCACGCCGTAACTTCCCTGTCGTCAAAGGCACCGCCCATCCACAGCGGTTCTTAGTGCCCTGAATCGGCCGTGCCAGAGGCTTCTTGAACGGTTCCTGACAAACGGTCAAGAAAATGTCACCGCAACGAAATAAATCACAAACCGTCACAAAACTGTCAAATCTCCTTGCAATGATTCGCCCACGCGAACCTGTGAAACGTCCTACAGGCGCTTTCTCTGCGAGCCTCCATGAACCACAGCATCGACCACGGCCACCAAGATCCCGATCTGTTTGGCCTGCTTTACGGTTTTCGTTTTCGGCCCGGTGAAAAGGGCGAGCAGATCGATTCGGCCACGGCGCTGGCGGCCCTCAAGGCGCCGCAAGATCCGGAGGAGTTCCTCTGGTTGCACCTGAACCTGGCCCACGCTGCCTGCGAGCGCTGGATGAAGACCCACCTGTCGCTGCCGGACGAGTTTTTCGAAGCCTTGCACGAAGGCTCGCGCTCCACCCGGATCGAACACGTTGACGCAGCCTTGCTGGCGGTGGTCAACGACGTGGTGTTCAACTTCAGCAGCATGGTCTCGTCGGACATTTCCACGCTGTGGGTGTGCGCCCGCAGCCGCTTGCTGGTCAGCGCGCGCCTGCAACCGCTGCACTCGGTGGATAAATTGCGCTCGTCGGTCAAGGCCGGTGAACGCTTCCGCTCGCCGCTGGAACTGCTGGTGCACCTGCTGCGCGACCAGGGCGAAGTGCTGACCCAGATCGTGCGCAAGACCAGCATCAGCGTCGACCATATCGAAGACCAGTTGCTGTCTTCACGGCTGTCCACCAACCGCGCCGAACTGGGCGCCGCACGCCGGGTGCTGGTGCGCCTGCAACGCCTGCTGGCGCTGGAGCCGGGCTCGCTGCTGCGCCTGCTCAACCGCCCGCCGCAATGGCTGCAAAAGGAAGACGTGAAGGAGTTGCGCAAGTCCACCGAGGAGTTTGCGCTGATCATCAACGACCTGATGGCCCTGGGCGAACGCATCAAGTTGTTGCAGGAAGAAATCGCCGCCAACCTCAACGAACAAAGCAACCGCACGCTGTTCACCCTCACCGTGGTGACGGTGCTGGCGCTGCCGATCAACATCATTGCCGGCTTTTTTGGCATGAACGTGGGCGGCGTGCCGCTCTCCACCGACCCGGAAGGCTTCTGGATCCTGGTGGCGTTGGTGGCGACGTTCACCTTGATTGCCGGGCGCTGGGCGTTCCGCAAACGCAAAGACTACTGACCCACCCTCCCCTGTAGGAGCCGGCTTGCCGGCGATGGCATTCTGCCTGTCACCTTATCTGTGACTGATACACCGCCATCGCCGGCAAGCCGGCTCCTACACGGTTGGGCGGTGTTATCTAGACCAGTGGCACCCTCAAACACCGAAAGACTGACATACCGCAGCATCTCTGTAACATTCTGCAATGATCATGAACGACATCCTCCCCACACTGGATGCTCCGGCATGGCCACCCCTTCCCTGACTGCCTCCAACACCGCCTCACCCGCCGACCCCAAACCCCGGCTGGACAAGAAACCCGGCCTGCTGACGGTGATCATTTTCTTCGCCGTGCTCGCCATGGGCCTGTTGTTCACCGCCTACAGCCTGATGCACGACATGCACGAGCTGGGCACGGTGGTCACCACCTGGACCCCGTTCCTGCTGCTGGGCGTGGCGCTGTTGATCGCCTTGGGCTTCGAGTTCGTCAACGGTTTTCACGACACGGCCAACGCCGTGGCAACCGTGATCTACACCAACTCGCTGCCGCCGCATTTCGCGGTGGTGTGGTCGGGTTTCTTCAACTTCCTCGGCGTGCTGCTGTCCAGCGGCGCCGTGGCGTTCGGCATCATTGCCCTGCTGCCGGTCGAGCTGATCTTGCAGGTGGGTTCGTCGGCCGGTTTCGCGATGATCTTCGCCCTGCTGATCGCCGCGATTCTGTGGAACCTCGGCACCTGGTGGCTGGGTTTGCCAGCGTCGTCGTCGCACACCCTGATCGGTTCGATCATCGGTGTGGGCGTGGCCAACGCCTTGATGCACGGGCGTGACGGCACCAGCGGCGTGGATTGGGGCCAGGCGATCAAGATCGGCTACGCGCTGTTGCTGTCGCCGCTGATCGGCTTTGTGTTTGCCGCCCTGCTGTTGTTGGCCCTGCGCGCCTTTGTGAAGAACCGCTCGCTGTACAAGGCACCGAAGGGCGACACCCCGCCGCCGTGGTGGATCCGCGGCATGCTGATCGCCACCTGCACCGGCGTGTCGTTCGCCCACGGCTCCAACGATGGCCAGAAAGGCATGGGCCTGATCATGCTGATCCTGGTCGGCACCCTGCCGATGGCCTATGCGTTGAACCGCACCATGCCGGCCGAGCAGTCGCTGCAGTTTGCCGCCGTGGCCGAAGTGACCCAAGTGGCCCTGGTGAAAAGTGCACCGCAAGTATTGCCCGGTGACCCGCGCCCGATTCTCTCGACCTACGTGCGCACCAAGGAAGCCACGCCGGAACTGGTCCCCGCCCTCGCCGCCCTCGCCGGCCAGATCGGTGATGAAGTGAAAGGCTACGGCTCCCTGGCCAAAGTGCCGGCGGAGGCGGTGGGCAACGTGCGTAACGACATGTACCTGACCAGCGAAACCATTCGCCTGATGGACAAGGACAAGGTTGGCAACTTCGACGCCGACACCCAAGGCAAGCTCAAGCTGTTCAAGGACCAGATCGACAATTCCACGCGCTTTATCCCGCTGTGGGTGAAGATCGCCGTGGCCATCGCCCTGGGCCTGGGTACCATGGTCGGTTGGAAGCGCATCGTGGTGACGGTGGGTGAAAAAATCGGCAAGACCCACCTGACGTATGCCCAGGGCGCCTCGGCGGAAATGGTCGCGATGCTGACCATTGGCGCGGCGGACATGTACGGGTTACCGGTCTCGACTACCCATGTGTTGTCGTCCGGTGTGGCGGGGACCATGGTGGCCAATGGCGGCGGCTTGCAGATGCGCACCATCCGTAACCTGGTGATGGCGTGGGTGCTGACGTTGCCAGCGGCGATCCTGCTGTCGGGCAGCCTGTACTGGCTGTTCACCAAACTGTTCTGACCCAACACCTCCCCTCTTCTGTAGGAGCCCGGCTTGCCGGCGATGGCGATCTCATGGACGCCATCGCCAGCAAGCGGGGCTCCTACAAGGGTGTTTGTCAGGCGAATAATGTGGTCATGGCTTTGAGGCGCTTTTTGTAGATCCGCCGCGCCTCCAACGCCTCCTCCAGCGTCACCGCCACAAACCCCGCCCGCTGGTTCGGCTGCATCTGCCCGATCAAGTCCAGGTCGGCGCTGATCACCGTACCGATCATCGCGTAGCCCCCGCCCGACACCGCATCGCGGTGCAACACGATCGGCTCCAACCCAGCCGGCACCTGGATCGAACCTATCGGGTAGCAACTGTCGACGATGTTCGAAGGGTCCGACCCCGCGCCAAACGGCTGCTCCCGTGGCTGAAAGCTCAGCGCACTGCCGCCCTTGAAGCGGTAGCCGATACGATCCGCCTCTGAACCCACGGTCCAGGGCTCGGCAAAAAAGCTGCCTTTGGCGCCCTCCGTCAGGCGCTCGTAATACAGCCCCGGCACCACCCGCAGGGTCACGTCACCGCCCACCGAGCGGCGCAGGGCCATGGGCAAACTGTTGCCGGCACGCCCGCTGCCACTGGCCTGGCCGATGGGTAACTCATCGCCTTCCTGCAAACGTCGCCCCTGAAACCCGCCGAGGGCGCCCAGGGTGTAGGTCGAGCGACTGCCCAACACCAGCGGCACATCGATGCCACCGGCCACCGCCAGGTAAGTACGGGCGCCTGCCTTGGGGAATTCAAAGCGCAGCACCTGCCCGGCGCGCACCTGGAAGGCGGTGTCCTGGTGCACCACTTCACCGTCCAGGCGCGGCGCCATCAAGGCGCCGCTGAGCGCCACCAGCGCGTCTTGCTGGAACTGAAGTTCGGGGCCGATCAACGTGCATTCCAGCGCCGCCGCGCCGATGGGGTTGCCCACCAGGTGGTTGGCCGCGCTCAAGGCGTATTGGTCCAGCGCACCGGAGGGCGGGATGCCGAGGTGGTAGTAGCCTTCGCGGCCAAGGTCCTGCACAGACGTGGCGAGGCCGGGTTTGAGGACCTTGATCATGCCAGCGCCTCCTGCAGGGATTTCGGGTAGCCGATAGGGTCGGCGAGAAACGCATCGAGGGAGAACTCCACCGGGCGGATGCGCAGGTCGAACCGCCCGGCGTCCACCTCGGCCACCGCCAGATCGTAGGCGTCGCGGTCCATGGGTTTGAACTGCACGATGTCACCGGGGCGGAAGAACACCATGTGTTCCTTCAGGTAGGCCAACTGCTGCGCCGGGTCGTAGATCGGCGCCGGGGTCACGCCGAACATCTGGTAGCCACCGGCACCCCGCACCGAGTAGATGCAGCCAAAACAGCCGCCATGGCCGAGGGTGAGCTTGGGCGTGTCGGTGCGCGGGCGCAGGTACTTGGGCACCTGCAATTGCCGCTCGCGCTCGACCATCTGGAACATGAACGGCAGGCCCGCCACAAACCCCACCATCGACACAAACCACGGCGCACCGCTGTGGGCGGCAATGAACGCGTCCACATCAGCCAGGCCGTTGATGCGCGCCGCGTACTCCAGGTCCGTGCCGCTGGGGTCTTGATGGCGGTCGCGAAAACGCATCAGGGTTTCATGGGTCCAGGGGTCGTTGTAGAGCACCGGGATTTCGATGATGCGCGTGTGTAAGGTGCGCTCGGCCACGGCCTGGGCCTCGGCGGTTTGTACTGCGTCGAGCAACACATGGGGGGCGATACGGTCGGGATCGAAGCGGATCTGGAACGACGCGTTGGCCAGGCACACATCCAGCACGCCCTCCAGCGCCAGGCGCTCCACGGCGCGGGTCACGGCCATGCCTTTGAAAAAGGCCTCCAGGGACATGCTGTCGCTGACCTCGGCAAACAGGTGTTCATCACCGCCGAAGCTGTAGCGGATGGGGGACGTTTCAGCCATGTCTGTTCCTCTTGGAATCATTGTAGAAAGGCAGGCGAAAAAAATCGGGGATCGTTTTTTTATTGGGGTGTCTTGACGGTGATACCCGCCTGGTCCAACGCTTCGCGGGTGGCTTCCACCAACTCGAGGGCGCCGGGCGTGTCGCTGTGCAGACAGATGGAATCGAATTCGATGAACAGGTCTTCGCCTTCTACGGTGCGCACAAGTCCGGTCTGGCATGCCCGCAGGACGCGTGCTGCGACGGTCGCAGGATCCAGCGCCCGCACATTGCGGGTAAACACGATGGAGCCGCTCAGATCGTACTCACGGTCGGCATAAAATTCGCGCACCACCGGCTGCCCCAGTTCCTTGGCGATGCGCCAGATCACCGAGTTGGGCATGCAGTACAGCAACAGCGTCGGCTGGATGAGTTGCAGATTCTGCACCAGCAACCGCGCCGCTTCTTCATCACGCGCCAGGTGCATGTACAACGCGCCGTGGGGCTTGATGTGTTGCAGCGTCACGCCCTGGGCGCGGGCAATTTCACGCAGGGCGCCGAGTTGGTAGAGCATGTCGTCCACCAGTTCCTGGGCCGGCGCGTTGATGTGGCGACGGCCAAAGCCGACCAGGTCGCGAAAGCCCGGGTGCGCGCCGATGGCCACGCCCAGTTGCTTGGCGCGCTCGACGGTGCGGCGCATGGTGCCGGGGTCGCCGGCGTGGAAGCCGGTGGCGATGTTGGCCGAGCTGATATACGCCATGAGCTCTGCGTCGACGCCGTCGCCGATGGTCCAGGGGCCGAAGCCTTCGCCCATGTCCGAGTTGAAATCCACTGCCTGCATCGAAGTCGCTCCGCCTAAGTGATGTTGGAAAAGTAGGCCGCAGCCTGACCCCTTGGGAAGATCTATTATCAGATGACCCATCTTCTGAAAATCAGATATCACTACCACCCCCACACTGTAGGAGCCCGGCTTGCCGGCGATAGCGGTCTCAAACCTAGCGATAGGTCAGGTGACGCCATCGCCGGCAAGCCGGGCTCCTACGAGGAATGCGGCATGTCCCTGACTCTGCGCCAAGTCCGTTATTTTGTGGCCACCGCCGAGATCGGCCAGATCTCCCAGGCGGCGATTCACCTGAACATCTCCCAGTCGGCAGTGACCACGGCGATCAAGGAGCTGGAAGCCATGCTCGGCGTGCAACTGTTCGTGCGCTCGGCCCAGGGCATGAACCTCACCGACGCCGGGCGGCACTTTCTCAACCGCGCCTACGTAATCCTGCGCAGCGTGGACGATGCCCTGAACAGCCCACTGCCCGACTACCGCGCCAGCGGCGTGCTGCGGGTTGCCGCCAGCTACACGGTGCTGGGTTATTTCCTGCCGCACCACCTGCAACGCATGGAACACTGGCACCCGGACGTGACCATCAAGGTCTTCGAACAAGAGCGCCAGGCCATCGAACAAGGACTGCTCGACGGCCAGTTCGACATGGCCGTGGTGCTCACGGCCAACCTCACCCACCCGGCCATCGTGTCCGAGATCCTCTTCAACTCCGAGCGTCGCCTGTGGCTACCCAGCCATCACCCGCTGTGCGAACGCGATGCGGTGAGCCTGGCAGATGTGGCGCAGGAACCCTACATCCTGCTCACCGTCGACGAGGCCGAACACAGCGCCATGCGCTATTGGGAACAGGCCGGCCAGGCGCCAAACGTGCGCCTGCGCACCAGCTCGGTGGAGGCGGTGCGCAGCATGGTCGCCAATGGCAGCGGCGTGGCGATTCTGTCGGATCTGGTGCACCGCCCCTGGTCCCTGGAAGGCAAGCGCATCGAAACGCTGACCGTCACCGACCCGGTGACGCCCATGAGCGTAGGCCTGGCCTGGCATCGCGAAAGTGCATTTACCCCGGCGATGCAGGCGTTTCGTGATTACTTCCACGATGCGTTCCTGGCCCCGCAGCAACTGTCGGCACGGCGTTAAAGATGGGCCTGCAAGGTGGTGGTCAACCACTCCATGAACACCCGCACTCGCAAGGGCAAATGACGCTGGCCGGCATACAGCAACGACACATCCAACGGCGGCGCCTGGTATTCATGCAGCACCGCCACCAACTCGCCACTGGCCAGTAAGCTGCGGACACCCAGCAGCGGCACCTGGACGATGCCGAACCCACCCAGGCAAGCGGCCTGGTAGGCATCAGTGCTGTTGACGGTGACGCGCCCGGCCATCGCCACCCGCTGCACCTTGTTGCCCTGCAGGTATTCGAACCCCGTGGGGCGCGCGCCCAGTGGCCGCACGTAGTGCACCAGTTGATGGTCGGCCAGGTCGTCGAGGGTCCGGGGCGTGCCGTAGCGTTGCAGGTAGGCCGGGCTCGCGCAGTTGGCCATGGGCATGCTGCATACCTTGCGGGCCACCACGGTTTGATCGGGCTGGGCGCCGACGCGCAAGACACAATCGAACCCTTCGGCGATCAGGTCGACCTGGCGGTCCGAACTGCTGATCTGCATCTCGATCAGCGGGTGGCGCTCCATGAACGACGGCAAGTGCGGCAGGATCATGCCGCGGGCCATCACGTTGGGCATGTCCACGCGAATGCGCCCGGCCAGTTGGGTTTCGTCTTGGCGAAACAAGCCTTCCAGCTCTTCCATGTGCGACAGCAAATCCTTGCTGCGCTCATACAGTACACGGCCGTCCTGGGTCGCCTGCACCTTGCGGGTGGTGCGCTGCAACAGGCGGGCGCCCACCAGTTCTTCCAGGGCCTGCACGTGCTCGGACACGGTGGAACGCGGCAGGCCCAGGCTTTCGCCAGCCCCGGTGAAACTCGACAGTTCGGTGACCCGCACGAAGGTGCGCAGCAACTCAAGTTTGTTCATGGATTGTTCGCCTCATCCGGCCAGTGATTCCGGGATAGCCCTGTTTATCACGTTACAGGCGGACAAATACACTCAGTCCCACGATCATTCAGAGGACTGCACCATGACCCGCAAAATCGCACTCATCACCGGCGCCAGTCGTGGCCTGGGCAAAAGCGCCGCACTGCACTTGGCAGCCCAAGGCGTCGACATTATCGGCACCTACCACAGCGCTGCGGCCGAGGCCCAAGCGGTGGTCGAACAGGTTCAAGCCCTGGGCGGCCGCGCCGCCATGCTGCAACTGGACGTGAGCCAAAGCGGCACCTTCGATCACTTCGTGGGTGAAGTCGGCCGTGTGCTCAAGGACGTTTTCGCACAGGATCACTTCAACTTTCTGATCAACAACGCCGGCATCGGCGCTCACGCCAGCTTCGCCGAGACCACTGAAGAGCAGTTCGACAAGCTGGTGGCCATCCACTTCAAGGCGCCGTTTTTCCTCACGCAAAAACTGCTGCCGCTGATCAGCGATGGCGGGCGCATCATCAACATTTCCAGCGGCCTGGCGCGGTTCAGCTTGCCGGGGTACTCGGCGTATGCCTCGATGAAAGGCGCGGTGGAAGTGCTGTCGCGCTATCAGGCCAAGGAGCTGGGGCCACGGGGTATCACCGTCAACACCCTGGCACCGGGCGCCATCGCCACCGACTTCAGTGGCGGCGCAGTGCGCGACAACCCGCAGGTCAATGCCATGGTGGCCAACAACACCGCGCTGGGCCGCGCCGGCTTGCCCGACGATATCGGCGGGGCGATCTCGACCCTGCTGGCCGATGGCAGCAACTGGATCACCGGGCAACGCATCGAAGCCTCGGGCGGCATGTTTCTGTAAGCGTTCTGCGCTAGCATCAATGCCTTCAGATCACTGACAGGCAATCACCGATGAGTTTTGATCCAGGCTTGGCCGGCGGCATGGGCGTGTTGGCGGCCGTGGTGGACATGGGCAGTTTTGCGCGTGCCGCCGACAGCCTGGAGATGACACCGTCGGGGGTCAGCCGGGCGATTTCCCGGCTGGAAAAACGCCTGGGGATTCGCCTGTTCGACCGTACCACCCGCTCGGTGCAACTGACCGATGAGGGCCGGCGCTTCTACCAGGAAATCGCCCCGTTGTTGGCCGGCCTCGAAGAGGCCGCCAGCGCCGCCGCCGACAGTGCACTCACCGTGCGCGGGCGCCTGCGGGTGAACATCGACCCGTACTTTTCACGGCTGGTGTTGGGCCCGGTGCTGGGGGATTTCATGCGCCGTTACCCGCAACTGCAACTGGACCTGCACACCCGCGACCAACTCGGCGATCTGGTGGCCGACGGCTTTGACCTGGCGATTCGCTTTGGCATCCCGCAATCCTCCTCGCTGATCGCGCGCAAGCTGATGGAAGTGCGCGTGCTCACCGTCGCCTCCCCTGCCTACCTTGAAACCTACGGCCGCCCCGCTCACCCGCAGGCACTGGAAACCGGGCACATGTGCCTGGACTTTCGCGACTCGCAAACCGGCCGGCCGTTCGCCTGGGAATTCCATCGCCCCGGCGAGCGCCTGACCGTGCGCACCAGCGGGCGCCTGGTGGTCAACGACGCCAGCACCCTGTACAGCGTGTGCGAACACGGGCACGCGGTGGCGCAAATGCTCGACCTGGGCCTGGCCCCGGCGCTCAAGGCCGGTGGTTTGGTGGAGTTGTTTCCGGACTGGCCCGACGAACGTTTCCCGTTGTATGCCTACTACCCGTCACGGCATTTGCCCGCCGCCAAGGTGCGGGCCTTCCTCGATTTCGTGGCCACACTCACCCCCCTGTAGGAGCCCGGCTTGTCGAATCGTCGCACCGCGGCGATGGCGATCTCAAGTACGCCCCCCTTGTAGGAGCCCGGCTTGCCGGCGATGGCGATCTGAAGGGCCCCATCGCCGGCAAGCCAGGCTCCTACAGGGGTCGTGTCCGGTGGTTACAGTGGCCGTACCCGGCGGTTACAGCGGCGGTGTTCGGGGTTACAACGCCAGTGTGCGACGTTGCAGGATTTTTTCCCGAATCATGTCGTACCCCAGGTGGTACACGTAGGTGTACGGCAGGAAGAACAGCAGCACGCCGATGTCGAGGATAAAGGCTTCCAACAGGCTGATGCCCAGCCACATCGCAATCAATGGCACACACACCAGGATCAGCCCGCCTTCAAACATCAGCGCGTGCAGTACGCGGGTCCAGCTGTTGGTGGGCAGTTGCAGGCGCACCTTGAGGCGGTCGAACAGGCTGTTGAAAATAATGTTCCAGGTCAGCGCCAGCACGCTGATACCCAGGGTCACCGCGCCCATTTCCAGGGCGGGCCGGCCGGTGATCCAGACCAGCAGTGGTGTGCAGATCAGCAGGGCCAGCCCTTCAAAACCCAGGGCTTGGCAAACGCGTTCAGTCATCGATTTGGTGGGGTTCATGACCCGGCTCCGTGAGTGGCGACGGTTGCCATCATTACTCCCCTGCTCGATACTTCATAACTAATAACCATCGATCAAGGCGATAGTCATGGCCTCCAACGAAGTGCTGCAGGCGTTTGTACAGGCGGCCACCCAAGGCTCGTTCTCGGCGGCGGCGCGCAAGCTGGGCAAGAGCCAGTCCACCGTCAGCGCGGCGGTGGCGAGCCTGGAGATTGACCTGGATGTGGAGCTGTTCGACCGCAGCAGCCGCAAGCCGACGCTGACCCCGGCCGGCCATGTGCTGTTGCTGCGTGCCGAGCAGGTGCTGGAAGCCAGCAGCCGCCTGGAACTGGCTGCCAGCCAGTTGTCCCAGGGGTTGGAGCCGAAGCTGACGATTGCGATGTCCGACACCTACCAATCGGACCGTTTCGAAATTGCCCTCAAAGCCTTTGAACAGCGCTACCCGGACCTTGAGCTCGAATGCCTGATCGCCGAGTGCGAAGACCTGATTGCCCTGGTGCAAAGCGGCCGGGCGCAGGTTGCGTTTATTGAAAAACAGGACGTCTACCCGCCCGACCTTACCGGCGCGCCGGTCGAGGAACGTACAGAAATCGCGCTGTACGTGGCCCCCAGACACCCGCTGGCGAGCCTGGACAATATTTCCGCCGACACCCTGCAACAACACCGCGAATTGCGCCTGGCCAGCATCATCAACCCGACCGAAACCCGCCCCAGTGGCCGGGTGTGGTCGGCGCCCAGTTACTTGATGCTGATGGAAATGGCCCAGTTGGGGTTTGGTTGGGCGCCCTTGCCGCGCTGGCTGGTGGAGCGTTTTGATGGCGGCCAGTTGGTGGAGCTCAAGGCGCGCAGCTGGCCGCGCTCGGTGGCGGTGGATGCGCTGTGGTCACGGCATCATCCGCCTGGGCCGGCGGGTGGGTGGTTGCTCGGCAAGATGCTGGAATAACAAACACTCGCCAATAAACAATGAAGATCAACCTGTGGGAGCGGGCTTGCCCGCGAAAGCGGTGTGTCAGTCGAATCAAATGCTAGCTGACACGCCGCTTTCGCAGGCAAGCCAGCTCCCACATTTGACCTGTGTTGGCCTTTAGAATGAGGTCAGGCTGCTGAAAGCTGGGGCGGACGGTTGTTCTGGAAGTATTCGTGCAGGGCGCGCAAGGCAGGCAATTCCAGCGCCTGTGCGGCGAAGCACAGGCCCACGCGGCGTGTCGGGGCCGGCAGGTGCCATTGGCGAATCACCACCCCGGCGCGCTCGGCCGCCATCGACTGCGGCAGCATCGCCACGCCCACACCTGCCGCCACCATGTGCAACGCCTGGGTCAACGAGCCGGCATGCCCCGCCACCGCTTGCGGCGAGCGACCGTACAGCGCCATCAAACGTTGATGGGAGTCATGTTGCGGGCAGGTGATCCAGTCCTCAATCGGCGCCCATGCCTGTTCTTTGCCCACCTGCGCCATGGGGTGAGCCGCTGGCAACGCCATCACGTAGGACTCTTCCCAGATCGGCAGGAACAATTCGTCCTCGCAGCACATTTCTTCCACGGCCAGGCGCCCTTCTCCCTCACAGCCTTCCTGCAAGGTCAGCAACAACCCCGGCAGCCCCTGGTGCGCCATGCGCAGAAAGGTTTCGATCTGGCTGTCGGCAATGTCGCCTTCCACGCCCAATTCCAGGGCGATGCGGTTTTCGCGCCCGCGAAACAAGCGGCTCAAGGCATCGGCTTCGGCCACCATGCGCCGTGCCTGCGGGTACAGCACCCGCGCTTCGGCGCTGACCTCCACGCCCCGTGGCTGGCGCACGAACAACGCCACGCCCAGCTCGTCTTCCAACTGCTTGATGGTCACCGACAGCGTCGGTTGGCTGATGAACAAACGCTGGGCAGCCGCCGTGATATTGCGTTCTTCGAACACCGCGAGAAAGGCTTTGAGGTGACGCACATCCATAGCTTTATCCGATGATAGACAGAGAAATAAGGCATTTTTCAGCCTGACTGGCGCTAAATATACTGCGCCCACGGTTCAGTTATCGATTTTTCTTATTCCAGGAGTGCAATCATGAGCAAGCCACTGATCATCATCACCGGTGCCAGTTCCGGTATCGGCGAAGCCACTGCCCGCCTGCTGTCGGCCGCCGGTCACCCGCTGCTGCTGTTGGCGCGGCGCATCGACCGCCTTAACGACCTGGCCCTGCCCAACACCCTGGCGCGTGGCGTGGATATCACCGACCGCGCAGCCTTGGTCGCTGCCGTGAAGGAAGCCGAAGCGCAATTCGGCCCGGCCGACGCGTTGATCAACAATGCCGGTGTGATGCTGCTGGGCGCAGTCAGCGAACAAGACCCGGCGCAATGGGAGCAGATGCTCGACGTCAACGTGAAAGGCCTGCTCAATGGCATTCACGCGGTGGCCGGCAGCATGGTGGCACGCAAGGGTGGCACCATCATCAACGTCAGCTCGGTGGCTGGGCGCAAAACCTTCCCGAACCACGTGGCTTACGTAGGCACCAAGTTCGCAGTACACGGGATTTCGGAGAACCTGCGCGAAGAATTGTCGCCGAGCAATGTGCGCGTGATCACCATCGCCCCGGGCGCGGTGGAAACCGAACTGCTCAGCCACACCACCGACGAGGCGATCAAGAGCGGTTACCAAGCCTGGAAACAAGACATGGGCGGCACCGTGCTCAGCGCGGATGACGTGGCCTCGGCGATTGCCTACGCCTACGGGCAACCGCAGCATGTGTGCATTCGCGAGATCGTGTTGGCGGCCACGCGTCAGCAGCCGTAACCCAATAAGCGCAAACAACACCGATCACTGTAGGAGCCGGCTTGCCGGCGATAGCGGTGGGTCAGCCAATACCTCTGTTGGCTGATACACCGCTATCGCTGGCAAGCCAGCTCCTACAGTTGTTTTGCGTTGAGTTCGGCCAGGCGTTGCTGGAGGAAGCGTTTCTCTGGAGCTTGCTGGGTCAAGGACAGGGCTTTTTCGTACGCCGTGCGCGCCTCTTCAACACGCCCCAGTTGCCGACAGAATTCCCCCCGCGCCGAATGCGCCAAGTGGTAATCCAGCAACTCACCACGCTGCAAAATCCCCTCCACCAACGCCAGACCCGCCAGCGGCCCCTGCCCCATCGCCACCGCCACGGCGCGGTTCAGTTCGATCACCGGCGAGGGCACTTCCCGCAGCAACACGTCGTAGAGCCCGACGATCTGCAACCAGTCGGTTTCATCGGCACAAGGCGCTTCGGCATGCACCGCCGCAATCGCTGCCTGCAGGCAATACGGGCCGAAACGCCGGGTATTTAACGCCTGCTCCACCAAGGCGCAGCCTTCAGCGATCAGGGCGGTATCCCACAACCCTCGGTCCTGTTCATGCAACAACACCAACTCACCGCTTGCCGACGTGCGCGCCGCTCGGCGGGATTCGTGCAGCAGCATCAGCGCCAGCAAGCCCATGACTTCCGGTTCGGGCAGTAACTCCATGAGTAAACGACCGAGCCGAATGGCTTCGCGGGTCAGGTCTTCACGGGTGAGATCAGCGCCCATGGACGCCGAATAGCCTTCGTTGAACACCAGGTAAATCACCCGTAATACGCTGTCCAGCCGCTCAGGCAATTCGGCCAGGGACGGCACTTGATAGGGAATGCGAGCTTCACGGATCTTGCCCTTGGCGCGCACGATGCGCTGGGCGATGGTGGTGGGGGTGGCCAGGAACGCGCGGGCGATTTCCTCGGTGGTGAGGTCGCAGATCTCACGCAGGGTCAGCGCCGCTTGGGCGTCGGCCGCCAGTGCCGGGTGACAGCAGGTGAAGATCAAACGCAGGCGGTCGTCTTCCACGTCCTCGGCACTCCAGTCAGCCGCTTCCAGTGCGTCGGCCTGCTCCTGCAACAAGGGGGTAAATCGCGCCTGACGGCGCAGGCGGTCGATGGCCTTGAAGCGGCCGGTGGACACCAGCCAGGCGCGCGGGTTGTCCGGCACGCCGTCCTCGGGCCAGCGTTGCAAGGCGACAAAAAACGCCTCGTGCAAGGCCTCCTCGGCCAGGTCGAAATCACCCAACAAGCGAATCAGCGTCGCGAGTACGCGGCGTGATTCGCTGCGGTAAATGGCCTCGACCTGCGCGGTCAATCGGGCATGCCCTGGGTCACCAGCGTCACCAGGCGGTCCAGGCTCTGGCCCCAGCCGTCGTGAAAGCCCATGGCTTCATGGGCCTGCTTGTCGGCCTCGCTCCAGTGCATGGCGCGGGCGGTGTAGAGGGTCTTGCCATCGACCTCTTCAAAGGTGACTTCGGCCGTCATGAACGGCTTGCCCGAAGGGATCCAGCCCGGCGCATAGGCGTCGGTGAACACCAGGCGGCTGGGCGCTTCGATCTCGAGGAACACGCCCTGGGTGGGGTATTCCGCGCCGTCCGGTGCGCGCATCAAGGTGCGAAACAGGCCACCGACCCACAGGTTCATTTCGCACTCGGGGGTGGTCATACCGTGGGGCCCCCACCATTGTTGCAACAAGGCGGGCTCGGTCCAGGCGCGGAACACGCGGCTGCGTGGGGCGTCGATCACGCGGCTGATGGACAGTTCAAATTCGGCGGGTTGAGTGGTCATGGGGCAAACCTCCTGAGTCTTGTGGTTGTTGTGTTCAGAGATTCAACTGGCGCACAGGGCGCACTTCCACACTGCCGACCCGCGCAGCCGGAATGCCGCCGGCCACCTGGATCGCTTCGTTCAAATCCTTGGCCTCGATCAGGTAGAACCCGGCGAGTTGCTCCTTGGTTTCGGCGAACGGCCCGTCAGTAATCGACAACTTGCCATTGCGCATGCGCACGGTGGTGGCGGTGGTGACCGACTCCAGCGGCTCGGCGGCGAGCATCCGCCCGCTGGCCTGGATGGCCTGGGCGTAGGCAAGACACTCCGGGTCTGCGGGGCTGTCGGGCGAGGTGTGCAGCACCTGTTCGTTGCTGTAGATCAGGCAGAGGTATTTCATGGGTGCCTCCCTTTTCGGCTTATCCACTATAGTCCCCGGCGATCAGGGTTCCAGCTCGAACAGCGCGGTACCGCTCAGCATGTCGAAGGGCGCCGACCAGTGCTCATGCACCACGCGCCATTGGCCGTTGATGCGCTGATAACCGGCCGTCACCCGCATCCAGCAGGCCTTCACCACGCCGTCCGGCCCGGCACCACCGCAATGGGCCAGCCAGTGGGCAAAGGCGCTGTCCTGTGCCTCGACGATACGCAACTCATGAAACTCGAAAATACCCGGGCCGGGGCAATGCTTCATGCATTCCTCCCAATGCGCACGGTAGGCGGCCTTGCCCTTGAATTGCAGTGCGGTGACGGCGTCGAACGAGACGATATCGTCGGCGTAATAGCTGACAATTTTGTCGATATCTTGGGCAAGCACGGCTTGCTTCCATTGATCGATCAGGGTGTTGATGGCAGTGCTCATGGCGATACTCCTTCGGGTGGAAAATCACGGAAGACACCCTTAGTCGAACGGCCCTCGCTGCAATCGACAGCCCGCTGAAAAATAATTTCGCCCCAGGCAAACCCGCTAGAATCCAACCCTCTTTGTAGGATTTCGGATGCGCCCCCGATGGAAACCCGCCTCGTCCCCTATGAGACGCTGAGCCTTGTGCAAAAACAGCAGCTCGACGCCCTGCAAGTGCACCCCGAGCAACTGGCGTACTCCGGGGACATCTACTGCGCGCTGAACAGCCTGCTGGTCAACCCAAACCCCGGCGCCATCAAAGGCTTTGCCCTGCTCGCCGACGAGTTGCCCGTCGCCTTCCTGCTGCTCAAACGCCCCCCGTGCCTGCCCCATTGGGCCGATGAACACAGCGCCACGCTGCATGCGTTGCAAGTGGACCGCGGGCAACAAGGCCGCGGGTTCGGCAAGGCGTGTCTGCAGGCACTGCCCGACGCCGCGCTGGCTGCGTGGCCGCAGGTCAAGGCCATCGAGCTGTCGGTGGACGCCGACAATGCGGCGGCGATGGGTTTGTACCTGAGCGCCGGGTGGGTGGACAGTGGCGAGGCGTATAAGGGGCGGATTGGCTATGAACGCAGGCTGGCATTAGTCTTTTGAACGATAAGGAGGTGGCGCAAATGCTGACAACCCTCGAACAACTCGAAACCCTCTACGGCCTCCCCCACGAGCGGGCGGTGCGCAAGGAGATCCCGTTTCTCAACGAGGATTACCAGGCCATGGTGCGCGCCTCGCCGCTGGTGGTGGTGAGTTCGTCCGGGCCGGACGGTGTGGACGGTTCGCCCCGTGGTGATGTTCCGGGGTTTGTGCGGATTGTGGATGAGCGCACGCTGGCGATTCCTGATCGGCCCGGCAACAACCGCCTGGATACCTTGCGCAACCTGGTGCAGGACCCGCGCATTGCCTTGCTGTTCATCATTCCGGGAATTGGCGAAACGTTGCGCGTGAATGGCCGTGCGCAGATTTCCATCGAGCCAGGGTTGCTGGAGAGTTTTGCGGTGAATGGCAAACCGGCGAAGTCGGTGATTCTGGTGCAGGTGGAAAGTGCGTATTTCCACTGCTCAAAGGCGTTTGTGCGTTCCGATTGCTGGAACCCTGAAAAACACCTGGACCGCTCGGCGCTGCCGTCGGCCGGCGCCTTTCACAAGCGGCTCAATGACGGGCAGTTTGACGCCGAGGCGTATGACCGCGAGATGCCGGAGCGGGTCAAGGCCACCCTGTATTGACCCACCCTCTGTAGGAGCCCGGGGGGGGGGGGGGGGGGGGGGGGGGGGGGGGGGGGGGGCGGGGGGGGGGGGGGG